>JAATGR010000141.1 GCA_015654575.1 Actinomycetales bacterium | reverse complement strand
TCCTGCGTGGGTCGGGTCGGATACGGCGGCGGAGGTGGCGAACCCGCGCTCCCGCATCCAGTCATCGTCGTAGATCTTGCTGAGATAGCCGCGTCCATGGTCCGGCAGCAGCACCACCACCACGGCCTCATCCGGCAGGTCACGGGCCACCCGCAACGCGGCGACGACCGCCATGCCGCTGGAGCCGCCCACCAGCAGCGCCTCCTCGCGGGCCAGCCGCCGGGTCATCGCGAACGATTCCGCATCCGCCACGCGCTCGTAGCCGTCGACGACGCCTGGGTCGAACGTGGCGGGCAGGAAGTCCTCCCCGACGCCCTCGACCGCATAGCCGTGGATCGGGCCGCCCGAGTAGATCGACCCGACCGGATCGGCGCCGATGACGGTCACCGCGCCGCCGGAGACCTCCTTGAGGTGGCGGCCGGTGCCGCTGATCGTGCCCCCGGTGCCGATGCCGGCGACGAAGTGCGTGACCCGCCCATCGGTGTCGCCCCAGATCTCGGGACCGGTCGTCTCGTAGTGCGCGCGGGGACCGTGGGGATTGGCGAACTGGTTGGGCTTGAACGCACCGGGGATCTCCCGGGCGAGACGATCGGAGACGCTGTAGTAGGAGTCCGGATGTTCGGGCGGCACATTCGTCGGCGTCTCCACTACCTTCGCGCCGTACGCGCGGAGCACCGCGACCTTCTCGCCGGCGAACTTGTCGGGAACGACGAAGACCATCCGATATCCGCGCTGCAGCGCGACCAGCGCAAGCCCGACGCCGGTGTTGCCGCTCGTGGGTTCGACGATCGTGCCGCCGGGCCGGAGCAGACCGTCGCGTTCCGCGGCGTCGACGATGTTTCGCGCGATGCGGTCCTTGGCCGACCCGCCCGGGTTCAAATACTCGAGTTTGGCGAGCACCGTTGCGCCGATGCCGGCGGTGACGCGGCCGAGGCGGACGAGGGGGGTGTGGCCGACGAGGTCGGCGACGCTGTTCGCGTAACGCATGGGGATGTCCCTGGATGAGGGGCGCCTGCAGCAGCGGCTGCGAGCTCCGTGTCGGTCGATGAGGGGCGCCGGAGGGCGCGAAAGATCACTCAGCGACAACAGAAACGGATCGGCACGAGTCCGACCGTACACGACAGGCCAGGGGGTCGCCAGTCCACGGGCATCCTGTCCGTCACGCACGGCCCAGAACTCAGGACGTCCGGGCGGGCGGGCCCCGAGACGCCGCGATTCTCGGCCCGCGGCGGCATCCGTCCTGAGTTCCGCGACGCCCGGATTTATATTGTGCACAATAAAATTGTGTGAAATCATTATCCCGTGGCTGCCCTCGACCAGATGCTGTGCTTCTCCCTCTACTCCGCGTCGAGAGCCACGACACAGGCCTACCGCCGGCTTCTCGAACCGTGGGACCTCACCTACCCGCAGTACCTCGTGCTGGTCGAGCTGTGGGAGCTCGGGCCGCGCACCGTCCGCGAGCTCGGCGCCGACATGGCACTCGACTCCGGCACGCTGTCCCCGCTGCTGCGCCGCATGGCCGACGCGGGCCTGGTCGCCCGATCCCGTGACCGCGCGGACGGTCGCGTGGTCACGATCTCTCTCACCGACCGCGGCGAGGCGCTGCGGGCCGATCTCGCGAGCCTGCCGCTCGAGGTCGGCCGATGCATGGGCCTCGCCCTCGACGATGCGAACGAACTTCTCGACGCGCTGCACCGCCTCACCGCGAGCGTGCAGAGCGCGGACGAACCGGATGCGGCACCCGCCGCATCCGCCTGACGAAAGGAACACCCCATGGACATCCTCTACACCGCCGAGGCACTGGCCACCGGCGACGGCCGCAATGGCCACGTCGCCACCTCCGACGGACAGCTCAACGCCGATGTGCGGGTGCCGAAGGAGATGGGCGGCGCGGGCGGCGCGCTCAACCCCGAGCTGTTGTTCGCCTCGGGCTACGCCGCGTGCTTCCACAGTGCACTGCTCTCGGTCGCGCGCATCCAGAAGGTCGCGCTGCACGACACCAGCGTGGGCGCGCGCGTCGGCATCGGCTCCAACGGCCAGGGCGGGTTCGGCCTCGCGGTCGAGCTCGAGGTTGTCATCCCCGACCTGCCGCACGATCAGGCGCAGGCCCTCGCGGATGCCGCGCACCAGGTCTGCCCCTACTCGAACGCCACTCGCGGCAACATCGAGGTGACGGTGAGCGTCGTCGAGGACTGACCGGAACCGGCCCCGGGTGGCGGAGTCAACGGCGGGAGTGCATGATCTCCCGCCAGACGCGCCACTCGGGATCGTGCGCGGGCCACACCTCGGTTCCGGGACGCTCATCCAGAGCGGACAGCCGCGACGCCGCCGCGTGAGCCCGCTCAGGGCCGTCGTGCCCCACGGTGCTGCCGCAGGCCACGCACCCGTCGACGTTCGCGCGCAGATCGGCCGCGTCCCCCGCGACCACGATCGTACGGTCGGGCAGATCGATCACGACCGATTGGTGGCCCGGCGTGTGCCCCGAGGTGTCGATCGCCGTCACCCCGGGTGCCACCGCCGTGTCGCCGTCGAGCAGCACCAGGCTCAGCCCGGCGCGATCGAGATCGTCGCGGAAAAGGAAATCCCCGCGCGGATCCCTCGTCCCCCGCACGTGCTCCCACTCCCGACGCTGCAGCAGGAGCGGCTGGTGCGGTGCCAGCAGGCGTGCCGCACCCGTGTGGTCGAAGTGCGCATGGGTCAGGAGTGCGCAGGCCAGGTCTGCCCAGTCCAGCCCCGCCTCGGCGACCTGGTCGCACAGCGGATAGCCCGGCGGGACGATCGGCGCGTAGTTCTCGTAGTCGAAGCTCTCCCGGCGACAAGCGGCATCCCGCACCCGCACGGGATCGAATCCTCCGTCGATGAGCAACCACCCCCGCGCGAAGACCACGGCCACCGCGGTGACCGGCTCCATCAGGTAGCGGAACGAGCTTCCGCCCGCGATCGACACGGCCTCCGCGATCGGCTCGTAGCCGACGACCATGGGCACGACCCGCTGCGGCCGCCCCGTCACGGCCGCAGCCGGCGCGGCGGCGTGGTCGATCAACCGCGACGCGGTCACCGCCGCCGCCCCCGCCGTCGCGCATTCCCAGGGCCGGGGACAATGCCACGCCCCGCATCAGCGGTCGTCCGTCGCGCGCACCGTGATCCGCTCATGCCGTCGCCGCCCGATAGGCGCGCCATCCGCCGAACGAGGTGATGTCGGCGGCGCCGTCCAGCGCGACCGCCTCGCACAGGAAACCCGCGACGCTCGTCCCGTCGGACAGGCGGGTCGAGCAGATGCCCATCGGCTCCGGCAGCGCCGCGACGAACCGGCCGAAGCCGCTCGCGGACAGTCGCCACACCTCTCCGGCGATCGCGGCCCCATCCCGCTCCACCCTCGCCATGCCGGGCTTCGGGGGTGTGGTCGGCAGCGCGTACAGACGATAGTCGGGCGCGGTCCGCACCTCGGCGACGAAGGTACCCCCAGCCGCGACCAGCTGATGGTTCAGCGGCTGACCGCGCAGGTGCGCGCCGACCACGAGCAGCTCGACAGGTGGGCTGGCGATGCGCTCGGCGAGCTGGGCGAGCGTGCGGTCGGCGAAGGGCGCCCCGGTGAGCATGACCCCGAACGGTCGTCCGTCGACGACGCCGGCGGGCACGGCGAGCGCGCTTCGGTCGAGCAGGTTGGCGAAGTTCGTGTACCGCCCCATCCTGGAGTTGGCGCCCACCGGATCTGCCGCCACCTCTGCCAGGGTCGGATGCCAGGTGGTCGTCGGGGTCAGCAGCGCCACCGCACCCACCAGGCGACTCAGCCCCTCCAGCCCCAGACGGTCCAGCCTCTCACGATCGCGGAAATAGTCGGCGGCCGTGGCGGCGGCTCCGGCGGCCACGATGCCGGCGACGATCGGGTCGATGTCGATGCCGACCAGCTCCGGGTGCGCGGCGATGAACCCGCCCACCGCGGCGGTGCGCTCGGCGACGAAGGCACCCCCGTACAGCAGGGATGCTGCTTCCAGCAGCGGCTCGATGTCGACCTCGACGATGTCGACCCCGGATGCGGCCAGCTCCGCCACAACACGGGCGAACGCCTCCGCCCATCCCGGCGCGAGTCCCTCGAGGTGCTCGGCGGTCGGCACGGCGACCACAGGGCGTGCGGCCAGCGGAGCCGGCGGGGTGTCGATGCGGCACAGCGGATCGACACCGTCCGGGCCGCTCATGATCTCAACCGCCTCGCGGGCGAGCACGAGGTCGCGGGCGAACACGGTCACGCAGTCGAGCGTGCGGCAGGCGGGGACGACGCCGGTGGTCGGGACGAGGCCGATCGTCGGCTTGACGCCCACGATCCCGTTGAGCGCGGCGGGCACCCGCCCGGATCCGGCCGTGTCGGTGCCCAGCGCGAGGTCGACGACACCGAGTGCGGTGAGCACGGCGCTGCCCGAACTGGATCCTCCCGAGATGCGGGTCGGGTCCCAGGCGCAGCGCACCGCGCCGTAGGGACTGCGGGTGCCGACCAGTCCGGTCGCGAACTGGTCCAGGTTCGCCTTGCCGAGCACGAGCGCCCCGGCCGCGCGCAGTCGTGCGACCGCGGGGGCGTCCGCCGCCGGTTCATAGGCGAAGGCCGGGCTTCCCGCTGTGGTCGGCATACCGGCGACGTCAATGTTGTCCTTCACCGCGACGACGGTTCCCGCGAGCGGGAGCCGCTCCCCCGCGGCGAGACGGCGATCGATCCCCGCCGCCTCCGCGAGAGCCTCTTCCTCGGGACGCAGCGTGATCCACGCCTCGGGGCGGTCCGCTCCGGCGTTTCGCGCATAGGCGGCGCGCACGCGCTCCACCGTGGTCATCGCGAGACCTCTATCGCTGCGAGGATCTGCCCCGCCGCCACGCGGTCCCCCGGCGCCACATAGACGGCCGCGATGCGCCCGTCCGAGGAGGCCGTCACCGTCGTCTCCATCTTCATCGCCTCCAACACGATCAATCGTCCGCCCGTATGCACCCGCTGTCCTTCCTCCGCGTCGACCTTCCACACCGCGGCGGCGAAGGGCGCGCGCACCGCGCTCGTGCCCTGCGGCAGTTCCGGCTCCGCCGACGCCGTCGGGGCCGCATCCGCCTCGACCGGGCGATCGAACTCGCCGGCGCGTCGCCACCGCTCCCTCTCCTGCTCGAAGGCCGCGTGCTGGCGGCGGCGGAACAGCCCGATCTCCGCGGCGTTCTCGGCCAGGAAGCGCTCGTGATCGGCGAGGGCGAAGGTTCCTTCGGAGGTCTCGACCTCACCCCGCCCCGCATCGGTCTCGGCACGCAATTCGAGCAGTTCCTCGGCGGAGACCGGGTACCAGCGGATGCGGTCGAAGAATCGCAGCCCCCAGGGATGATCTGCGAACAACCCGCCGCGACGGAACCGGTTCCACACCTGCACGGTGCGCCCCACGAACTGGTATCCGCCTGGGCCTTCCATGCCGTAGACGCACAGATAGGCACCGCCGATCCCGACCGAGTTCTCCGCCGTCCACGTGCGCGCCGGGTTGTACTTCGTGGTCACGAGCCGGTGACGGGGGTCCAGAGGCGTGGCGACCGGAGCCCCCAGGTAGACGTCGCCGAGTCCGAGCACCATGTACTCGGCGTCGAAGACGGTGCGGTACACGTCCTCGACGGAGTCCAGCCCGTTGATCCGTCGAATGAACTCGATGTTCCACGGGGTCCAGGGCGCGTCGTCGCGCACCCCGGACATGTATCGTTCGATGGCCAGTCGCGTGGCGGGGTCGTCCCAGGACAGCGGGAGCCGCACCTCGCGCGAGGGGACGACCAGCCGATCGGTGGCCGGAAGGTCGTCGTCGAGCTCGCGGATCAATGGAACCAGGCGGGACGCGCGCAGCACCGAGGCATCCGTGTGGATCTGCAGCGCGCGAATGCCGGGCGTCACATCGACGATCCCGGCGGGGGCGTGCTCGGCGAGCCGCTGCTGCAGCGCGTGGACCCGCATCCGCAGGCCGAGATCGAGCACCTGGTCGCCGAACTCGACGAGCAGGTTGTCGTCGCCGTCACGGCGATAGGTCGTACGCGGCCGGATGACACGCCCGTGTTCGACCCGCGCCTCGCTGACGGCGATGATCCCGTCGTCGCCGTCGCCTCCGATGAGCGGCGGGGCGGCCAGCGACCCCTTCGCGGCCGGACCCGCGGCGTCCTGTTCGCGAACCGGGACGAACCGGACGACATCGCCGGGACGCAGCTGTCCGATCTTCCACAGCTCCCCGCTGGCCACGACCGCGGGACACACGAATCCGCCGAGACTCGGACCGTCGGGTCCCAGGATGATCGGCGTGTCCCCGGTGAAGTCCAGCGCGCCGACGGCGTACGGCGTGTCATGGATGTTCGAGGGGTGCAGCCCCGCCTCGCCGCCATCGGCGCGCGCCCAGATCGGCTGGGGACCGGTCAGCCGCACGCCCGTGCGGGCGGAGTTGACCTGCACGCGGTATTCGGCGGCGTAGAGCTCGTCGATGTCGGCGCGGGTGAAGAACTCCGGGGCGGCGTGAGGCCCCTCGGTGACACCGATGCGCCACCGGTCGGTGAGATGCGGGCGCCGTTCCGGGGGCGTGGCGGCGGCCTCGCCGGACGCTCCCCGCCCCACCCTCAGCACGTCTCCGGCGACGAGGGCGCGGCCGCCGTGACCGCCGAAGCCCCCCAGCGTGAAGGTCGCGGCGCTGCCGAGGTAGCCGGGCACGTCGATGCCGCCGCGCACCGCGAGGTAGCCGCGGATCCCCGGACCGTCGGCGGTGCCGATGCGCAGCGTGGCACCGGCGGGTACCGTCACCGGCTCCCACAGCGGAATCGTCGCGTGGTCCAGGGTGACCGGCAGCGGCGCGCCCGTGACGCACACCACGGTCGGCGCGGTGAACGTGAGCACCGGGCCGCTCAGGGTGATCTCCAGTCCGGGCGCGCCCGCGGCGTTGCCGACGGCGAGGTTCGCCTCGCGGAAGGACAGCGCGTCCATCGGTCCGGACGGCGGCACGCCGACCTGCCAGAAGCCCAGCCGGCCGGGGAGGTCCTGCACGGTGGTGAGCATCCCCGGTTCGACGACCTCGATGCGCGCATCCGGGTCGCGGGCGCCGTCGAGCGTGGACGTGTCGTGCATGGCCTCACGCACGCGCGCGTCGAGCGCGAGCTCGCGCAGCACGCCGGTCCCGGTGACGATGCCGTCGATCCGGGTTCGGGCGAGGGCGTCGTGCAGGGCGTCGAACGCCCGGTCGCGGGAGTCGGCGTGCACGATGACCTTGGCCAGCAGCGGATCGTAGAAGGGGGTGACCTCCAGACCCGGCTCGATCCACCCGTCGACGCGGATGCCGTCGCCGCCGGGGAGGCTCACCGCCGTCACGAGTCCGGTCGAGGGTGCGTAGCCGCGATCGGGGTCCTCGGCATAGATGCGGGCCTCGACAGCGTGGCCGCGAGGCTCGAGTGCTGCGGAGAACAAGGCGTCGGGAAGGGCGGACGGCCCTCCTCCCGCCAGATCGAGCATGAGGCCCACCAGGTCGACGCCGAACACGGCCTCGGTCACCGGGTGCTCCACCTGCAGCCGTGCGTTGACCTCGAGGAAGTAGGCGCGCTCGCCGATCGGGTCGTACACGAACTCCGCCGTGCCCGCTGAGCGGTAGCCGACGCTGCGCGCCAGCGCAGCGGCCCCGTCGTGCAGGGCGCTGCGCACCGCGTCCGGGAGGCGGGGGGCGGGGGCCTCCTCGATGACCTTCTGGTTGCGGCGCTGCACCGAGCAGTCGCGGTCTCCGAGCACCGCCACCCTGCCGGCGCCGTCGCCGAACAGTTGCACCTCGATGTGGCGGGCCGGGCGCACGAGCTTCTCGAGGAACATCCCGGCCGCGCCGAAACTGGCCTGCGCCTGACGTCCGACGCTCTCGAAGGCGCGCCGCAACTCCTCGACGTCGCCGCAGGCGCGCATCCCGATACCGCCGCCACCGCCGATCGCCTTCAGCATCACGGGGTAGCCGATGTCCGCAGCCGCATCCTCGGCCTCCTCCACCGAGCCGAGGATGCCGGTCCCCGGCAGCAGCGGAACGCCCGCCGCCTCGGCGAGCGCGCGGGCAGTGTGCTTGAGCCCGAACGCGGACAGCTGTTCGGGCGTCGGGCCGACCCAGACGAGGCCCGCCGCCTCCACCGCGGTCGCGGCTGCCGGGTTCTCGGCGACGAATCCGTAGCCGGGGTGGATCGCCCCGGCACCGCTCGTGCGCGCCGCATCCAGGATGGCATCAAGTCGCAGATAGGACTCGGACGCCTCGGCGGGCCCGATACGCACCGCGGCATCCGCCTCGCGTACGTGCGGCGCGGCGCGATCGGCGTCGGAGTAGACAGCGACGGTCCGCAGCCCCCGCTCCTTCGCCGAGCGGAGAATACGACGAGCGATCTCCCCGCGGTTGGCGACCAGCAGCGTGTCGAATCCGGTCACGGTCGCGTCACCAGCATGCGCAGCGGCGTGCAGCTGAAGTCGTTGCACGGGTTGTTCATCTGGGGACAGTTGGAGACGATCACCAGCACGTCCCGCTCCGCGCGCAGAGCCACGCGCTTGCCCGGTGCGGACATGCCGTCGACGATCCCCAATGACCCGTCGGCCTCGACCGGGACGTTCATGAACCAGTTCAGGTTGGAGACGAGGTCACGCGCACCCAGGCCGTGCCGGGCACCTTCGGCGAGGAAGTTCTCCCGGCAGCCGTGCTGGTAGAGCGTGTGGTGTCCGTATCGGAGCGTGTTGGACTCCTTGCCGCAGGCGCCGCCGATCGTGTCCTGCCGGTCGACCTCGTTGGCGACGACGGTGAGCAGGGGTCGGCCGAGATTGCTGCGCAGCACTGTTCCGCTTCGCACATAGACGTTGCCCTGCCAGGCGATCGTGTCCGCGGCGCTGTAGCGTTCGGCGGTGTCGGCGGCGTTGTAGGCGAGGAAATCGGCGGACTGGTTGCCCCCGACGTCGACGATGGTCAGAACGTCCCCCGCCGCGAGCACCGCGGACCACGGCGCGCGCGGCGCGACCCGGTCGTCGCGGACCAGCGCCCCCGGGATCAGCGGCTCCGACCAGTCGAGCACGACGTCGGGCGCGTGGACGGGACGCGGCGGGACGGTGGTGTTCATGGCAGTCCTCTCAGAGCCCGGCGAGCTCGGCGTAGGCGATCGTGTTGCGGTAGGCGCGCTCGCGTTCCGGGCTGGCCCCGAACATCGCGTCGCCGGCGGCGGTAGGGCTGCTCCGCCAGGCGGCTACCCGCAACGGCCCCACGATGTAGTCGTCCCTGGGGTCGGTCGCGTGCGGAACGTCGGCGACGAGCAGGATCAGCGGCAGCTCGGCGAGCAGATCGACGTGGCGTCCGGCGCCGGCTGATCCTTGCCAGCGCAGCGCTCCGTCCGTGTCGACGCGCACACCCTGGAAGAAGGTCACGGCCGGCGGCAGATCGCGCACGGTCAACCCGTGCTTGGCCCCGGCCAGCCTCAGCAGGGCATGCCCCGACGGCGAGGGTCCCTCAGGGGCGGCGTCGCCGTACTTGCGCTCGTTCCAGGCGTCCGTCGTGGTGCCGCAGAACGCGTCATGCCGGCCGGAGGTGTCCTCGACGATCGTGGCGAGCACCCGGCCGTCGCCGGAGAGCAGCGGATGCCCCGCGCCGAGGTAGGCCTGCCAGGGGATCTTCTGCGTGTCGGCGACGTTCAGCCGTTCTCCCGGCGCCAGGGCGTTGAACAGCAGCACGTGCGCGCAGGCGTCGCCGGTGACGTCTTCGAATCGGATGCGGGTCCCCCGGGCGACGCGCAGGTGCGTGTAACCGCCGGGTGCCACCGTCTCGGCCCAGCGCATCGCGCCGGGATCGACACCCTCCGGCGACCACGGCGCCGCGGACGGCGGGAGGACCGGCATCCACTCCGAGCGGGTGGCGCGGGCGCGGGCGTCGGTGCGGGCATCGCCCACGCTGCCGAGTGCTTCAACGCGTCCGTCCATCGGGTTCCTCCGGTTCGTCGGCTCAATTTCTATTGCTTGACAGTTATTACAGCAGGCGAACGTTTCCCCGACGTTTCCGAGGCCGTCGAGCGGGATCCGGCTGTTCGGTGTCGCTGATACCGTGGCGGTATGGCCAGCGCGAGACCGGGTCGACCCCGCGCCTCCGGCGATTCGGTCACTGGTCGGGGGACGCGCGCCGACATCCTCGAAGCGAGTGCCGAGCTGTTCTGCACGCGCGGCTACGGTGTGACGAGCACACACGCGATCGCGGAGGCAGCGGGGATCCGCCAGGCATCGCTGTACCACCACTTCGCGGGCAAGGCCCCGATCCTCCTGGAGCTGCTGCTGAGCACAGTACAGCCCTCCCTCGACGCGGCGGCGCAGCTGTTGGCCGCGGCAGACGATCCGGCCGCACGACTGTGGGCACTGTGCGCCTGCGACGCCCGCCTCCTCGCGTCTGGCCGCCACAACATCGGGGCGCTGTACCTCGCCCCGGAGATCTCGGCGGAGGCGTTTGCGCCGTTCCGTGAGCGCCGTTCCGAGCTCGAGACCGCCTACCGGACGCTGGTCGCCGCCTGCGGCGTACCGGCGGAGCGCACGGCGCTCACCGCGCAACTGGTGCTCGCCCTCGTGGAGAGCGTCATCCTGCAGCGCCGCCGGGGCCTCCCGCCCTCGGCATCCGATCTCGTCGGGACCGCTACCGCAACGCTTCGGCTCGTGGGCGTCCCGTCCGCGGCGATCGCGATCACCGTCACACAGGGGCAGGCGTTGGCCTCCGTGATCCGCCCCCGGTGATGCGTCGCACTCGTCCTGCCGGCGGCGAGAGCGGGAAGACGACATGGGCTTCGGTTCACTCCGCCACACCGTAGCCGCCGCCACCGCCGGCGACCAGCCGTACGACGTCGCCCCGCAGGAGGGCGAGCGCCGTCGTCTCGAACGGAACGCTCTGCCAGTCGTCGCGCCCGTGCCGCCTTATCGCGACGGCAGCGGGCGAGCCGTTCCCGCCGCCCGCGACGCCTCTCGCGCCGCTGCCGGCGCGACGCTGCTCCGCAGCCACCCGGCCGGTGGCCGCATCCGCGAGGAGCTCGTATTCGCGTCGCACCGCGCGACCGCCCCGGTGGACTCCGTTGCCGGCGGTGCCATCGACCAACGCGCACGCCGTCACCCGCCACGGATACTCCAGTTCGATGACCTCGGCCGGGATGAGGGCGCAGTTGGAGGTGTAGGAGTCGATGCCGTCGTCGCCGGGCCCGTCGCGATGCGCTCCGGAACCGCCGCCCACGGTGTCCATGAGTGTCCGCTGCGTGCCGGTACGCGGGTCGGTCGTGCGCATCAGCAGCGTCGGGAACGACACATGACTGGAGGCGACGGCTCGGTTCGGGAGCAGCTCGCTCAAGGCCTGGAAGACGAGATCCGTGAGGACCTGCACCGCCATGTGTCGGGATACGACGGCCGCGGGCCGCCGCGGCCGGAAGATCGATCCCTCCGGGGCGACCGCCTCGACATGCATCATGTAGCCGTGGTTCTGACGGATTCCGGGACCGAGGAAGCAGCGCAGTGCGTAGTACAGCCCCGAGTAGGTGCTCGACCACGGCACGTTGAACGTGCCGGTCGTCTGCGGGGCGGAGCCGCCGAGATCGACCCGCATCCGGCCGTCTTGTACCGTCACCGCTACCTCGACGCGCACCGGCCGGGAGTAATCGAGGCCGTCGCCGTCGAGATGGCCCACCTTGTGCACGGTCCGCTTCGGCCAGGCCCGCAGCCGCTCCTGCGCCCGCGCGGACGTGTCGTCGATGAGGTCGGCCGCCGCGTCGACCACCGTCCCGGCGCCGTACCGCTCGGCGAGCTCCGCCAACCGGGCGATCCCGCGACGGCAGGAGGAGAGCTGGGCCGTGACATCACCGTCCACCGATTCGGGGTCGCGCACGTTGCGCAGCAGCACCTGCCACAGCGCCTCGTTGCGCACGCCGCCTTCAATCAGCTTCACCGGCGGCAGCTGCAGGCCCTCCTCGAACAGATCGCGCGACGCGGCGTGCCCCGGGATCGCGCCGCGGTTACGCGCCTGGATGCCGCCGATGTCGATGTGATGGGCCACGGTGGCGACGTATCCGAGCAGCACGCCCGCGGCATGCACGGGTGCGAACACCTCCACGTCCGGCAGATGCGTCGCGCCTTGGTACGGATCGTTCGTGATAACGACGTCACCCTCGTCGAGCGGGCCGGTCCGCGCCAGCGCACCGGCGAGTGCGAACTCGAGCGTGCCCGCCTGCGCGGGGATCAGATGGGAATCGGCGACGATCCGACCCTGCGGATCGAGGAAGCCGCAGGAGAAGTCGAGCATCTCCCGGATCATCGGCGAGAACGAGCTGCGCTGCAGCAGCAACGACATCTCGCCGACGATCGCGTCGAACCCGTTCCACAGCAGCTCTCTGACCACCGGATCGTCCACGCGCGCCACTCAGGCCTCCTCTCGTTCCAGGACCATGCCGACGCCGTCGACCCTAGACACCCGCCAGCCCCGAAGGAGCAGCGTCGTGGTGTCGGTCTGCGAGACTAATGCCGGGCCTCTCAGCCCGGCTCGGACATCGTCCCGCTCGACGACGAGGTAAGTCACAGGGTCGCCTGCCGCGTCGAACCCGGCACGCTCGGCCGCCGCTGCCGAGCCGTGGCCCGGCCCCGCCGCCGCCCAGTCCGCTGCCAGTCGCGGCATGCTCGCACGGATCCGCAACGTCACAAGCTCGACCGGGGCGTCCTGCCAGGAATGGCCGTACGCCGAGAGGTGCGCCTCATGGAACCGACGCTCGATGTCGGCCAGTCCGTCCGCGGGGATCGACGCCGTCTCGGACACCGGAACGGTCAGCTCGTACGCCTGCCCCGCGTAGCGCAGATCGGCGTCGAGGCTGATCGCGAGCTCTCCGGTGACCCCGGCGCCCCGCAGCTGCACCGTCGCGTCCTCCACCATCTCCTCAACGAGCACACCCGCCCGATCGAGGTCGAGGTCGCGCAACGACGACACGTGAGTGCGCGACAGGTCGTACCGACCGTCACCCATGAGCAGCCCCATCGCGCTCGTGAGCCCGGGGTAGCGGGGCACTAGCACGCGACGGATGCCGAGGTCCTCCGCGATCGCGCAGGCGTGGAGCGGACCGGCGCCGCCGAACGCCATGAGGGCGAACCGGCGGACGTCGATGCCCCGCGCCACGGTGATCGCCCGCAGCGCATCCGCCATGCGGCCGTCGGCGATTCGGATGATGCTCCCGGCCGCGACCGGGAGGGGGAGCCCGAGCGGATCGGCCACCGCGCGGGCGATGGCCGATCGCGCACGCTCCGGGTGCAGCGGCAGCGCGCCGCCGAGCAGGCCCGCGGGATCGATCGAGCCCCGCACCAGATGGGCGTCGGTCACCGTCGGCCGGTCGCCGGTGCCATATGCGGCGGGGCCGGGTTCTGCGCCGGCGCTGTCGGGCCCGACCGACAGCGAGCCGAAGCCGTCGACCGCGGCGAGCGAGCCGCCGCCGGCTCCGATGGGGAGCACATCGATCTGCGGGAGCGCCACCGGCATGCCGGCCACCTCCCCGCGATAGCGCCGCTGCGGCTGCCCGTCCTCGATGACGGCCACGTCCGCGCTGGTGCCCCCGACGTCGAGCATAAGGAGATCCGGCTCGCCCAGCCGTCGCCCCAGCTCAGCCGCGGCGACCGCTCCCGCGGCCGGTCCGGACACGAGCAGGGCGACGGGGAGCCGCATCGCGAGTGCTGCGGGGACGACCCCGCCCGTCGAGGTCATCAGCTGGAACGCGCCGGTGAAGCCGCGATCGCGGAGTCGCGCCTCGAGCCGTTCCAGATAGCCGCCGGTCTTCGGCAGCAGGGCCGCGTTGAGCGCGGTCGTCGCCGTGCGCGGGTACTCACGGAATTCGGGCGCCACCTGCGAGGACACGGTGACGGGGATCCCGGGGAGCTCCTCCGCCAGGATCCGGGCGGCCGCCCGCTCATGGGCGGGGTTGGCGAACGAGAAGAGGAATGAGATCGCGACCGCCTCGACCTGTCCGCGCCAAGCGCGCGCTGCGACGCGGACGTCCGACGGATCCATGTCCAGGACCACCTCGCCGGAAGCCGCGATGCGCTCCCGCACGCCGAACACCCGCTCCCGCGGGACGATCGGTGCGGGCTTGCCCCGCCACGGGTCGTACAGGTCGGCCCGTTGCTGCGTGGCGATCTCCAGGACGTCTTCGAAGCCGACGGTCGTCAGAAGTCCCACCCGCGCGTAGTCATCCATGATGACCGCGTTGGTGGCGACGGTCGTTCCGTGCACGACCGCGGCGACCTCGTGGAGCCGCAACGATGCCGACCTCAGCAGCTGCTCCACTGCGGTGACCAGGGCGACGCCGGGATCGGCGGGGGTGGAGGTCACCTTCGCCACGAACAGCTCCCCCTCGGAGGTCACGAGAGCGGCATCCGTGTGGGTACCGCCGATATCGACCGCGATGACATTGCCGCGGCTCATCGCGCGACCAGCTCCGCGACCGCGCGGGCGGTGCCCCAGCTCAGCGCGACCCCGGCGCCACCGTGCCCGTAGCAGTGCACCACGTTGCGTCCCGCCAGGGTCTCCCTCTCGACCCTTACCCGCGACCGGACCGGGCGGGTGCCGACGGCGGATCCCTGCACGCGCGCATCCACCAGCGCGGGCTCGATCGCACTCCCGAGCTCGTGCAGCGTGCTCCCGTCCGGCAGTTCGTCGCCCTCCTGCCATGCCCCGCACCCGACCACGACATCGTCGAAGCGCGGGACGACGAAGGCCCCCGCGTAGGGGCCGTCGCGCACGATCGTCGTGCGGGTCAGACCTGGGTTCTCCAGCCGGAGCACGCGGGTCGACAGCCCCGACATCTCCGGGTCATGCGCCAACGCCCGCGACCCGAATCCCGCGGCGAGCACCGTCACATCGGCCTGCGGCGCGTCATCGAGGCTCGCCAGCGCCCGCCGTTCGATTCCGATGCCGAGCGCCGCGAGCCTGCCCCGCAGCCAGGGCAGATACCGTGCGGTGTCGACGAGGGTCATGGTGGTCGCCGTCGCCGCACGGTAGCCGGCGGGCAGGGTGCCCGCCGATACGCCGGCCACCGCCGGCGCGAACGCCCGCATCCACGGATCGGGTAGCCACGGCTCGACGCCGATCGTGCGCGAGGGCTGTTCCCGGACGCCGGTCTCCGGCCCCGCGTCGCGACGGAGCCGCGCCAGGGTGAGATACGCCCACTCCCGCACCCGCTCACTGCGCTCGACGTGCGACGGCGCCCACAGCGATGCCGCGACGGAGGAGACCGTACCCTCCGTCTCTGCCGCCAGGAGCCGCACCCGGTGACCGGCCTCCGAGAGCTCGATGGCGCAGCTGAGGCCCACGACCCCGGCACCGACGACCAGCACATCCCTGGCGATCATGGGGCCTCCCGGCGTCCTGTCAAAAGCAGAACAGACGTCTTCAGTATGGATCCTAAAATAGATCTTATGGATCCAATATATGACTCTCGTCCGATCCTCGTCCGGGGGGACATCATCACGATGGATCCGGGCTCGCCCTACGTCGAGGCGATGGTGGTCGATAGCGCCCGCATCGTCGCGACCGGCACGGCGGCCGCGCTGCGCGCAGCCTGCCCAGACGCCGTCGAGCAGACCGCACGCGGGGTGATCGTGCCGGGCTTCGTGGACTCCCACTTCTACCTTCAGCGCGGCGGGATCAAAGTCGTCGACCTCTTCCCCGACCGCGAGCCCACGATCGACGAGTTCCAGGAGGCGATGGCGCGCACCGCCCTCGATGCGGACTGGAACGGCGCCGACCCTCCGACGCCGGCCGAGCGCCGACAGGGCCTGATCCGGATCCAACCACTGCTGCACGGCCTCGGCATCACCACCGTCGTCGACCCCTGGGCCACGGCAGAGACCGTGCGCGGCTATCACGCAGCCCACCGGGACGGCGGACTCTCCTTGCGCGTGGTCGCCATGCCCTATTTCGAAGGGCTCCGCGACGCCGTCACGACCGCGGAGGAGGTGATCGACGCGATCGGCGGACTCGGCGTCGGATCGGGGTTCGGCGACGACACGCTGTCGTTCGGGGCGCTCAAGGTCTACGTCGACGGCGAAGGCAAGCGGATGCAGGCGCTACGGGAACGCCCCTGGCCCGCCACCGGCGAGCACGGCGTGCGCGCGATCTCGGACGCCGACCTCGATCGGATCGCACTGTTCTGCGCCCGCAACGGCTGGGCGCTGGGCGTGCACGCGATCGGCGGACGCGCCATGCGCCTGGCCCTCGAATCCTTCGCTCGGGTCGACGCCGTCGTCCCCCTCCGCGACCTGCGCTTCCGGCTCATCCACGCCTATCTGGAACCGGATGCGCGGGTGCTCGCCGAGGCCGCGCGGCTCGGCGTCCTGGTCTCGTCGCAGCCGGCCATCCAATGGCACAACGGCGCGTGGCTGCGCGACTCGGTGGGCGCCGACGAGGCGAACCCGCTGCGATCGTGGCTCGATGCCGGCGTGCGCGTCGCGCTCGGCTCCGACGGCCCGTACTTCCCGTTCGATCCGCTGCGCCTGATGTGGTTTACCCGCACGAGGGCGGTTCGCGGCCTCGAAACGCCGGTGGGCATCGCGCAGCGGCTCACCCCGGAGGAGGCTCTGCGGGCGGCCACGACGGACGCCGCGTTCGCCGCCTTCACCGAGCACGACCGCGGCATGCTCTCCCCCGGAAGGCTGGCCGACTGGGCCGAGCTCACGGTTGATCCGCTGACGGCCTCCGATGACGACCTGGCCGGCGCGACGGTGGCGCGCACCGTGGCCGGCGGGCGAATCGTCTACGACGCCGCCTGATCGCGCAGCGCGGATGCCGCCCTACTCCGCGGCGGCGTCGCGATCGAGCACACGCCTCGGCTCGGTGACCAGCATCGCATCGAGGCGTTGCGACGACACCCCGAGCGAACGCAGCTGCGGGACGATGCGTCCCATCAGGTAGCCGTAGCCGTGGCCGCCGTAGGCCGCAAGCTGCGCTTTGGTCCACAGTGACTGCCCCAGCACGTGCCGTGAGAGCGGGTGCGCGAGGACGAACTCCGGGAAGAAGGCGAGGCGCTCCCGATCCGACGGGTTGTCGACCCGGCCAACATGGCACGCCTCGGTGCCGAAGCACATCTCCAGCACGGCGCCCGCCGCCGACAGATCGGACCAGTACGCGGCATCCATGTATTCGTCGGCGTTGGTGAAGACGATCCGGTCGGCGGGCAGCCCGACACCCTCGAGCAGGGCGATCACCGCGGGCCCGTGGAACGCGTCGCCGTCCAGACGCACCGACACGGCGGCGCCCGTGCGTGCCGCCGCGCGACCGGCCGCGCGCAGTTGCACCCGTTCACGCTCGGCCAGCTCATCGGTCGTCCCCATGATTCCGAGCATCCCGGCCCGGAAGGCGGTGCCGGGAACGGCAACGGTCAGCGCTTCCAGGAAGTGCTCCTCCAGCGCCGACTCCGAGAGTTCGGAGACCCACCCGGGCACCGTGCGCGGGATGTAGGCACCGTATGCACTGACGATCTGCATCCCCGACGAGACCGACACCGCCGCAAGCGCCGCGTGGTTGGGGCCGAGCCCGAGGGAGGAGCACTCGACGAGGGTGCGCTGGCCGCGCGAGACCCCGTCGGCAAGGTCCGCGACGATCGCCTCCTCGTCGTCCAGGCGGAGGTTGTCGATGGATGCGAGCATGTTCCAGCGCAGATACCCCAGGTTCTCGAGCGATACCCGTTCGAGGTCGGGGGCGGGCTGCGCGCCGTCGCGCCGTAACCGGGAGGAGTCGCTCAGGATGTGGTCGTGCATGCAGGTGACGCCCAGATCGCCCGGAGCGACCGGGCCCCGCACCGTCTCGATCATGTCCGACACCTCTCCCGCTCTCCGCACACCGTACTTGCGGATCCATTATTAGATATTTAGGATCCAATCATGACGCATGTAATCCGCCCGGCCGATCTGGACGCCGCAGAACTCGAAGCCAAACCCCTCGCCCCGCCGAACGCGCAGCCACTCTCGGGCGAGATCATCGTCCGCGGAAAGGTCGAGTTCGTCAACGACGACCGCACCGTGATCTCCGGCGTCTGGGAGAGCGACCCGGGAGTCTCCCGATGGGAGTTCACCGGGCGAGGCGAGATCGTCCACATCCTCTCCGGCCGCATGAGCGTGAAGCGCGACGGCGAGGACGCGGTGGAACTGACCGCCGGCAGCGCCGCGTTCTTCCCGATCGGCTGGACCGGCGAGTGGACTGTGATCGAACCGGTCCGCAAGTTCTACGTGGTCTATAAGTGACCGGTATGACGACGAATCGGCTGCAGCTCGGGACCTTCGGCACCAACCTCGCTCCGGGTATCACCTTCACCACGATCCCGGGCGCACTGACCACCGACTGGTCGCGCGTCACCGACCTCGCCGCCCGCGCCGAGGCGATGGGATTCGAAGCCATCGTCCCGATCTCCCGGTGGAAGGGGTACGGCGGGGAACACGATCCCCACTCGGACGCCTACGACACGTTGACCTGGGCCGCCGCGGTCGGGGCCGTGACCCACTCGGCGCGGGTCTTCGCCACCGTCGCGATGCCGGTCGTGCACCCCGTGATGGCCGCGAAGCAGATGGCGACCATCGATCACGTGACCGGCGGGAGGGCCGGCATCAACGTGCTCGCCGGCTGGTACCGGCCCGAGATGGAGATGTTCGGCACGAACCTCCTCCACCACGATCGCCGCTACGACATGGCGGACGAGTGGATCGAGATCGTCGAGAGGCTGTGGTCCGAAGAGGCCGAGTTCGACTTCGAGGGCGAGTTCTTCCAGCTGCACGGCGCGGTGTCGAAGCCGAAGCCGCTGGGCGCGCGGCCGCAGATCATGAACGCGGCGATGTCTGGCCGCGGTCTCGATTTCGCGTTGGCGCACACCGACAAGCTGTACGTGAAGCTCAGCGACGATCGCGAGCTCGCGACCGAACAGGTCGCCAACGCCAAGCGGCAGGCGCGGGAGAAGTTCGGCAGGGATCTCGAGGTGTGGACGTTCGGCTACGTCGTCGACGGCGAGAGCGAACAGGCCGCGCGGGACTTCCTGCACTATTACGCGCAGGAGCACGGCATGCACGACGCCGCGATCAACGCACTGAAGATCATGGGCGTCGAGGCGGAGGTCGCCGGTGACAACTCGACCGCGGCGCGACGGTTCAGCTGGGTCGCCGGGGATGGCGGCGTGCCGCTGGTCGGCACCCCGACACAGGTCGCCGATGGCCTGGAGTGGCTGACGGACGTCGGGATTGATGGGTGCCTGCTCGGCTGGCCGCTGTGGGAGGACGGCATGTCGCGGTTCGCGGATGACATCCACCCGCTGCTCGTGAGCCGGGGGCTGCGCGCGGCACTGTGAGACCAGGTCCGGCTCGCGGAACCGACCTAGAGTCCGAGCAGCCGGGCCGCGTTCTCGCCGAGGAGCAGATCGCGCTCCTGCCGGGAGAAGCCGGGCAACGATTCGATGCGCTCGGCGGTCAGCCCCGGCGTGTACCACGGGAAGTCCGACCCGGTGAGGACCCGCTCGACGCCGATGTCGCGCACCAGCGACGCGACCTCGTGCACGGTCGGGCCGGCGCTCGCGCCGATCCAGATCACGATCTCGGACATGTCGAACATGAGCTGCGGGTGCGTGGCCGCGAGCGCGGTGGTGGCGCGCCACGAGCCGCCGCCGAGGTGCGCGAGAACGAGCTTCAGCTCCGGCCGGGACGCGGCGAGCCCACCGAAGCGCTCCGGCTCCGAGAACCCGCGCCCCCGGGTGTCCGGCCCGGAATGGAAGACGATCGGCACTCCCGCCTGCACGCACGCGTCGTAGACGCCGTCCATGCCCGGATCGTCCGGAAACGTGCGAATGCCGATCGGGTGCACCTTCAGCCCCTTCGCGCCCCAGTCCCCGAAGGCCTCGGCGAGATGGGCGTAGGACTGGGCGGAGGTCATCACCGCCGGGTTGGCACTGACGAACGGGATCAGCTGATCGTGCGGAGCGGTCATCTCACACACCCAGCGGTTATAGGCGATCAGGTCGTCTCGGTAGCGCCCGTGGACCGGGTCCGAGGGCCAGTGGTCGAGCCCTGGGGGCAGGTCCGGATAACCCGGCACCTCGTAGCTGCCGAGCACCGTCGCGTAGTCGAATCCGGCATCGTCGAGCGCTGCCAGCGCGTCCGTCACGGAGCCACCCACACCTGCCAGCGGCACGTGATCCATGTGGCCGTACTCCACGATCGGGAAGTTCTCGATCTCGTATCGCCCCCGGGCGGGATCGGCATAGACGTGCAGGTGGGTATCGACCCTCATGCCGGATTCCCCGGAGCGGGGCTGCGGGTCTCGACAACCGTCACCATCTCGAAGACGTTGCCGCCGGAGAGGCTCGTCACCCCGATCCCGGCCGACGTCGAACGCCCCACACTGTCGCCGAACACCTCGACGAATAGGTCCGCTGCGCCGTTGGTCACGAGGTTCACATCCCAGAAGTCCGGATCGACGCAGACGAAGGTCAGCGTGCGGACGAATCCCGCGACCTCGTCCAGCGATCCGACCGCGTACCGGATCAGACCGAGGACGTTGATCGCCGCATACCGGGCCGCCGCATATCCCTGTTCGACCGTGACGTTCTGCCCGACCCGACCGGGATGCACCTTGTTGCCGGAACGGTCCTCCGGGGTGATGCCGCTGATCGTGAGCGTGCGCCCGAGATGGTGGAATGCCTTCATCGTCGCGTAGCGGGTTCCATAGGGGGGATTCGAGTAGTCGGGGACGACAAGTCCGAGCTCCGAGACACGTTCCTCTGCGCTCCGCAGCATGCTTCCTCCATCATGGCTAGAGTGGATCCATTCTAGTTGGTATCGGATACAAATGGAGGAGCGAGAACGATGGCGAGTGCAGAGCAGAAGGCCGAGGAGCTCGGCCTGAGCATCCCGGACTACTCGGATCCCCCGTTCGGGGCCCGCTACGGACGCATGAAGCCGTTCCACCGGATCGGGAACCTCGTCGAGCTCGCCGGCCTCACGCCGGAGAGTCGCGCGGGCCAGCGGCTCCATCCCGGCGCGATCGGCGTCGACGTCACAATCGAGGAGGGGTACGCCGCTGCGCGACTGACAGCGGTGCACACGCTCGGCATGATCCGGTACGCGGTCGGCTCGCTGGACAACGTTGTCAGCCTCTCGCGCGCACTGTGCTTCGTGGTGTGCCCTCCCGGCTTCGAGGATCTCCATCTCGTCGCCAACGGCGCGACCGATCTCTTCCTCGACGTGTTCGGTGAGGAGATCGGGAGCGTGGGCCGCGCATCCATCGGAGCGACGTCGCTCTCGCGCAACAACTGCTTCGAACTGTGGCTGAGCCTCGAGTGCCACCCGGAGACCTCGTTGTGACAGCAGCGACGGTGGCCGCCTCCCGCGACGTCACCCGCACGATCCCGTTCTGGCTGATCTTCATCGCCTCCACCCTTGGCGGCGTGACCAACTCGGCCAGCACACCGGTCATCCCGGAATACGTCGAGAACACGCTCGGCGGAGACAGCACCCTTGCCGGCTCGATCATCGCACTGGCAGCGGTGGCCTCGATGGTCGCGATGCCCGCCGCCGGCGCATTGGCCGACCGACGCGGATACCGTCTCACCGCACTGAGCGGCAGCGTGATCGCCGCCGGCGCGATGCTCCTGCTCGCGGTTCTTCCCGCGCTGTGGGGCGCCGCGCTGAGCCGGGTGCTCTTCGGCCTGGGAAACGCCGCGGCGATGACGCTCGTCATGGCGTGGCTCGTCGCCATCACGCCGGCCCCGCAGCGCGGCAAGGCGCTCAGCTATTTCGGCCTGAGCGTCTGGATCGGTCTCGCGCTGGGCCCGCAACTGGGCACGGCGGTCGAGCAGATGGGAGGCACCACCACCGTCTTCCTGGTCTGCGCCGCACTCGAACTGGCCACCGCGGCGACGATCGCACTGCTGCCGCACCCGAAGAAGATGCCGCCGGTCTCGACCGCGACCGGACCGATCAGCCTGCCGCGCCAGAGCGGCAAGGCCCTGTGGCACAGCCTTCGCGCGGTCTGGGTGCCGGGCGTGGTCGCCGCGGCTGCATGGTGCGGCGAGGGCATCATGATCGCGTTCCTGATCGTCCACCTCGTCTCGGCGGGCGTCCCCTCCACGGGGATCACCGGCGCCGCGTCCGTCTACGCCGTCTTCGCCGTGAGCGTCATCCTCGCCCGCCTCGCCCTCGCGTCGTTGCCCGACCGGATCGGTCCGCTGCGCTCGACCGCCATCTCGCTCAGTTGCCTCGCCGCCGGCCTCACCGTGCTGGCGCTGGCGACGAACTTCTGGGTGGCATCGGCGGGGGCGGTGCTCATCGGCGTGGGGTTCTCCCCGCTGTATCCGTCCCTCACGATGATCGCGACACGCGAGCTGGTGCCGCGCAATCGTGCCCTGGGTCTCGGACTCTTCTCCAGCTTCACGAGCATCGGCTACGGCGCCGGCGCCCTGGTGGGCGGCTTCGTGATGGCCTGGGCCTCCTCGATGTGGGCGTTCCTGATCGTGGCGGGGCTCCAGGTCGTCGCGCTGGTCGTGCTGACGGTCTTCACCCGCGACGAGTCTCCCCGTGACCGCGGCACCACGGACGAGCCGCGCGATCCGGCGGCGTGAGCCCGTATCACCAGCGACGACGCGCGGGCAGCAGCGCGGCGACGGTCGCCGCGACGACGCGTTCACCCTCGGTGATCCACACTCTCGCGTCCGGCCAGTAGTCTCCGAGCAGTTCGGCACAGACCCCGCACGGTTCGATGATGTGTTCGAGGCCCCCTTCGCGACGCAGCACGCTGACCACGGACACGACCTCGCGCGAGGCCCCCGCCGGGCCGCCGAACACGTTCCCCGCGGCCACCCCCTCCGCGCACACCGTGCTGCGACGGGCAGAGCCGTCCACATGGACCCCGGTCACCACGGATCCGTCGCCGAGGCGGAACGCAGCGACGACCTCATGCCGCCCGGGTTCGAAGACGTCCGCGAGCAGGTGCCGCGCGAGATCCAGCAGCTCCGCGTCCGAATCGCCCATCTCCGCCGGCCGGGACAGCGGTGGCCGAGTGCTCACCGGACGGCCGGAATGCGCAGCAGCCGGGCGTAGTTCAGCCCCTCCACCAGCGCGCGATCACCGGGGTCGGGGACCGCCTTGGAGATCTTGAGACGCTCGATGTCGAAATCGGACCCCGGCCACTCCGAACCCATCAGGATCTTCTCCGGCCCCAGACGCGCATACGCGCGCTTGACATCAGCCATCAGCGTCGCGGAGGTCTCGAGATAGACGTTGTCCCGGCGCTCGGCGACGATGATGGCCTCCGGCACGTTCCACACCGCGCCCATGTGCGCGATGACGGTCGGCACATCTGGGTGGTCCTTCACGATCTCCTCGATGGCGAACGGTGCGCAGAACGCGTCGTCGAGCGCGTTGATGATCACCGCCATGCCATGACGCGCGCACTCCCGGAACACCGGGTCGAGCAGCCCATGGTCGGCCACGTGGTACCCGTGCATACTCGGATGCAGCTTGAGGCCACGGATCCCGGCGTCCGCCAGCCGCTGGATCTCCGCTATCGCGTCGTCGGCCTGCGGCATGACCTGGCCGAAGCCGATGAGCCGGTCGGGGTGAGCCTCCTGCAAGCCGATGATGAAGTCGTTCTCGATCCGTTGCGCCAGGGAGCACACCATGGCCATGTCGACTCCGGCGGCGTCCATGCTGCCGAGGATGCGCCCCACGTCGAAGGGCACGTACGCGGGTGGCTCGTCCCCCGGGCGGGCGCCGGTGAGATAGTCCGAGCGCCCACGTACGTCCTGCGTGGTGTTGTAGGCGTCGATGATCATCGTGATCCCTTTCGCAAAGATAGGATCCAGATTAGCCTATATAGGATCCACCTACTGAGCTATCGGAGGCCCCGTGATCGAGACGGTCCTCGGTCCGGTTCCGGCTGCGGCGCTCGGGCCGGTGTCCACGAACGAGCACCTGCTCACCGATTCCCGTCACCTGCTCCGCCCCACCCGGGAAGGCGCCACGCTCGACGGGCCGATCCGCGCAGAGATCCTCGGCGACCTGAGGTGGAGCTGGATGTCCCTGGCAGACAACCTGACCCTCGACGACGAGCAGGCGGCCACCGAGGAACTCGCCCGTGCGCACACGGCCGGACTCGGCGCCATCGTCGAGGCGACGTCGTGGGGCATGGGGCCGCGCCATGCGGCGCTCCCCGCGATCTCCCGGCGATCCGGAGTCCACATTGTCAGCGCCTACGGCAGCTATATCGACAAGACGCTGCCCCCCTGGTGGTCCGCCCTGTCGGAGGCGCAGATCGAGGATCGGTTCCGGGAGGCCCTCACCGAGGCCGTCCCCGGCACGTCGTTCCGCGCCGGACTGCTCGGGCTGCTCGGCACGAGCGCCGAGATCACCGCCGCGGAATCACGGGCCCTGCGCGCGGCGGCACGTGCTGCCGTCGCCGCGGGGTGCGCGGTCAGCATCCGTCTCGACGGTGCGGCGCGTCGCGGCCCGGAGGTCGCGGAGATCCTCACGGCGCAGGGACTTCCCGCGCGACGCATCCTGTTCTGCAACATGGACAAAGTGATCGATGCCGCCTACGTCGGCGACGTCGCCGACACCGGCGCGGTGATCGAATTCGCCTTCGGCAGCGAGCACTCCTTCGCTGACCGGGCGCGGGATGCCACCGACGCGGACCGGATCGAGTTCCTGCTGGCGCTGCTGGCGGATCGGCCGGAGGCTGCCGTCACGCTGTCTTGCTCGGTGTGGACCAAGGGCCAGCTGGCCCGGCACGGCGGCATGGGCTACGACCACGTCCTGCGCCGGGTCGTGCCGGCGCTGCGGCGGCTCGGCGTGGAGGACGAGCGTCTGCGCGGCCTGCTCGTCACCGCCCCGGCGCTCCTACTGGACCGCCCGGACCCGCCGACCAGCGCGCTCTGACCCGGTCGCAACCGGGACACGATGAGGCAGCCGGCAGCGCAGAGGCGGAGCAGCGTCGGGTCGCGTGCGGTCACACCGGAACCGGGATCGCCGCGGTCGCGACCTGCTCGATCACGTGCACACGATCCGGGTTGCGGCATCCCATCCGCACGCGGGCACCGGGCGCGAGCGAGGCGAGGTCCGTCGAGGGAGCCAGCGATGCCACGACCTTGCGCCCGTGGTCGGTGGACACCTCCAGCCGATAGCGCGATCCCTGGAAGCTCACGAGCCTCACCGAGCCTTCGACGCACCAGGCCGGCGTCGCCTCCGTGACGGGGACCACGCTCATATCCTCCGGGCGCAGGACTGCGGTCCCGTCGACCAACGCTCCGGTCGCGTCGTCGAGCAGGCGTCCGTCGACGGTCGGTAGCAGGTTCGCCTCGCCGAGGAAGCTCGCCACATAGGCGTTGACCGGCCGGCGGTACAGATCCTCCGGCGAGTCGACCTGGACGAGCTGACCCTCGTGCATGATCGCGACACGGTCCGACATGGTCAGCGCCTCGGTCTGGTCGTGGGTGACCGAGACGGTGGTGATGCCGACCTTGCGCTGAATGCGGGTGATCTCCACCTGCATGTGCTCACGGAGCTGCTTGTCGAGGGCAGCCATCGGCTCGTCCAGAAGGAGGAGACCGGGGCTCGCAGCCAGCGCACGCGCCAGCGCGACGCGCTGACGCTGACCGCCGGACAGGGACGCCGGCTCGCGATCGGCCATCCCGGGCAACTGCACCAGGGCGAGCATCTCCTCCGCCACGGCGCGTCGCTCCTTCGCCGGACGGTGAGCGGCGCGCAGCGGGAAGGCGACGTTCTCACCGATCGTCATGTGGGGGAAGAGCGCATAGGACTGGAACACCACGCCCACGTTGCGCTTCTGGGGCGGGCGCTTCTCTACGTTGACCCCGTCGAACGTGACGTGACCCTTGTCAACGGCCTGCAGGCCTGCGATGACGTTCAGCAGCGTGGACTTGCCACTGCCGCTGGCGCCCAGGAGCGTGACGAACTCACCGGAGCGCACATCCAGCGAGACGCCTTTCAGGACGTGATTGGGCCCGAGCGTGACGTGGACATCGGATACGGACAGCGCAGTGGTCATTCGACGACTCCTTCTTCGAGCGCCGGAGCCGGTTTCGGCGTGCGGCGCGCCCCGGCTCCGCGGCGACGGCCGAGGCCGACGACCAGCGGAATGAGACCGATGACGATCATGGCGGCGACGGAGACCATCGTCGATGCGGCGGTGAGCTCCGGCGAGACGGACTCCGATGCGGTGCTGAGCATCTTCAGCGGAAGCGTCTGCACACCGGGAGGCAGCAGGAAGACCGCGAGGACCACCTCGTCGAACACGACGACGAAGGCGAACAGCGCACCGGAGAGGATGTACGGGATCAACGCCGGCAGCTCCACCTTCCAGAGGACCAACGGCCACCGGCCGCCGAGCGTCCAGGCCGCCGGTCGCAGCGCGGGATCCATGCGGGACAGACCGCCGGAGACGATGACGAACACGTATGGCAGCGCGATCAGCGCATGCCCGAGAACGAGCGTGATGAGGGTGTTCTTCGGGATGCCGAGATCCGTGTTGATGCCGTACAGCCCCACCGCGTAGGCGATCGGCGGCAGCGCGATCGGCACGATGAACAGCGTCCGCACCCAGCGCTGCGCGAGCCTCGACCGCAACCGGGTCAGTCCGATGGCCCCCGCCACTCCGAGCACCGTGGCGATCAGCGTCGCCAATGCGCTCTCCCACAGGGACAGCGTGAGAGCCGCCATCCACTTCTTGCTGGTGAGAACCTCTGCGTACCACTCGAGGGTGAAGCCGGTCGGGGGGAAGAGGGCGAAGGTGCCCTCGGTCCACGAGGTGGCCACCAGGATCAGGAACGGCACGATCAACAGCAGGCTCGCGAGGATCGCGACGGCGAAGACGAGGTGACGGTAGCCTCCGAGGCTGCGTCCGATGGATGTGCTCATGTCCTCAGCCCCACTTCTCGCTCACGCGGAACAACCGGTCAGCGATCAGATAGACGATCATCGTCCCGCCAACCAGGAGGATGCTCATCGCGGCCGCCAGATCGGGGCGGTTGGCTGTGCTCACCTGCGAGTCGATGACCGCCGAGACCGTCATGTTGGCGGGTCCGCCCAGCAGGAGCGGGGTCACGTAGAAGCCGAGCGACATGACGAACACAAGCACACCGCCGCTGATCGCCGACGGCAGCATCTGCGGCCAGGTGACCGCCCGGAAGGTCAGCAGCGGCCCGGCGCCGAAGATCGCCGCCGCTTTGAGCTGCTCCTTGTCCACGGACTGCAGCGCGCTCATCACCGGCAAGACGGCGAAGGGCAGCATGACCGCGACCATGGCCGGGTACATGCCGATGGTCGTCTGATAGAGCTCGATCGGCTCGTTGGCGAGCCCGAACAGGCCGAGGAACCAGTAGATGGCGCCCTTGGGCAGCTCCAGGAGCATCCACCCGAACGTTCTGACCATCACCGAGGTCCACAGCGAGAGCATGAGGGCGGCCAGCAGGAAGACGCGAAGCCATGCGGGCGAGGCCACGATCGCCAGGCCGTAGGCGGACCCCAGGATCGCCGTGAGCACCATCGTGACCAGCGCCATGACCAGCGTGCGCAGCAGAGATCCGGGGAAGGCGGCCACGTCGAACATCTCCGCGTAGGCCGTCCCGCCGCCCTCCAGCGACTGGACCAGGAGGATGACCAGCGGCACGCCGAGCGCCGCGATGAAGAAGATGAGCGGCGGCCAGGTCAGCCAGCGGCGCTCTGCGGTCGACACACCGGGGATGGCGGCACGCCGACGGGGTGTCGGGATCGCTCGAGGCGGGTCGATGACTGTCGTGGTAATCACTCGGTCATGCTCCAGGATTCACGTTGCACGGGTGTTTCTCTCCTGTCAACGGAGAGTATGGATCCAATTTAGGTCGCTATGGATCCGTTTTGGTTGCACGGATGTTTCGTTCGTGTGACGTGTTACCGGGGGATGCCGCACACGGACAGGGGCGACCGGCGCCATGCGCCGATCGCCCCTGTCCGTGTCGCGTGTCAGCCTGCGAGCCAGGCCGTATACGACGAGAGCAACAGATCCTTATTGTCGGATCGCCACTGTTCATCCCACTCAAGAAGCCCGGTATGGCTTGGCGAATTGACGATGTCTGCCTGTTCATCCTCGGTCAGATAGTCGAACGCCTCGGAATTGACCGGGCCGTAGCCGGTGAGCGTGGAGAACTCCGCCTGTCTCTCCGGATCGTTCATGTACGTGGCCAGGGCGGCGACCGCGTCGGGGTTGTTCGACTCCGACGGGATCACGAAGCCGTTGGCGGCGATGAACGCCTGGTTGTACTGCACGGTGACATCCTCGCCGGCGTTCTTCAGCGCGGTGAACTGACCGGTCACGCTGACCGCGATCGACACCGTGCCGCTGGTCAGCAGCGACGGCACCTCGGAGTAGGCCGTGTAGAACACCAGGTCGTCGCGGATGGTGTCCAGCTTCGCCTCTGCCCGCTCGATGTCCAACGGGTACAGATCCTCGGCCGCCACACCGTCAGCCAGCAGCGCGATCTCATAGGACGCGTCATAGCTGCCGGGCGAGCCCGGCCAGGCACGCTTGCCCGGATAGGTCGTGGTGTCGAAGAAATCGGCCCAGTCCTGCGGGCCACCGTCGGCGAAGGTGTCCGTGAGCCAGCCCTGCGTCATGCCGATGTAGAACCCGCAGAGTACGTAGGACTTCAGGGAGTCATCCAGCAAGTCGCCCTGAGCCTCCTCGGGGATCTCGATCAGGCTGTCCGAGTAACCGAGGACGTCCGCCGCGCTCACCTGGAACGTGTCGTAGTCGCCCGCATTACCCTCGAGCATGTCGTAGTAGATGCCGTCTTCGATGTCGGTGGAGACCACATCGACGCCGGTGCCCTCGGTGAAGCCGTCGAAGTAGGCCGTCTGCCGGCTCGTGTTCGTCGACCCGCCGTAGTCGGCCCAGACGATCTGGCCGCTGATCGAGTCCGCGCTTGAGTCGCTGCTCGAAGACGAGCTGGCACATCCGGTCGCGAGGGCTGCGACGGCGCCGATGGCGATGCCGACGGTCACCGCGCGCCGAAGCGTGTGCGGGATGGTCATGGAATGAGATCCTCTCGGGTGGGGTGGAGCGCAGTGGTGCGGGGGTGGAAGCCGGCGTGGTTCACCCGGCGAGCCAGGTGGTGTACGAGTTCAGCAGGTCGTCATAGTTGTCGGCGCGCCAGTCGTTGTCCCATTCGAGGACATTCTCATGCTCGGGCGAGTTGACGAGATTCGCGGCGACGTCGTCATCCAGATAGTCGAAGACGGCGGAGTTGACGGGACCGTAGCCGGTGTTTTCGCTGAAGACCGCTTGTCTCTCGGGATCGTTCATGTAGGTCGCGAGCGCCTCGACCGCCGCCTCGTTGTCGACGTCCGCCTGGGCAACGAAGCCGGAGGGCACCGAGAACGCCTGGTTCCACTGCACCGTCACGTCCTCGCCGGCGTTCTGCAATGCGGTGAACTGACCGGTCACGGTGACCGCGATCGACACGCTGCCGCTGGTCAGCAACGACTGCACCTCCGGGTACGAGGTGTAGAACACCAGGTCGTCGCGGATGGTGTCCAGCTTCGCCTCTGCCCGCTCGATGTCCAACGGGTACAGATCCTCGGCCGCCACACCGTCGGCCAGCAGCGCGATCTCGTAGGACGCGTCGAACGATCCAGGCGATCCCGGCCAGGCACGCTTGCCCGGATAGGTCGTGGTGTCGAAGAAATCGGCCCAGTCCTGCGGGCCGCCGTCGGCGAAGGTGTCCGTGAGCCAGCCCTGCGCGATGCCGAACACGAAGCCGCCGATGTAGTACGGCTTCAGGTTGTCGGGGAGCAGGTCGCCCTGGGCCTCCTCCGGGACCTCGAGCAGGTTCTCGGTCTCGGGCAGCACCTCCGCGGCGCTTGCCTGGAAGATGCTGTAGTCGCCCTCGTCACCCTCCAGCATGCTCATGTAGACCGCGTCTTCGATGTCGGTGGACACCACGTCGACGCCGGTCTCCTCGGTGAAGCCGTCGAAGTACGCGGTCTGTCGGGTCTCGTTGGTGGCGCCGCCGTAGTCGGCCCAGACGACCTGGCCGCTCAAGGCCTCTCCGGAGGATTCGTCGGACGAGTTCGAGCCGGAGCAGCCTGCCGCGATCAGCGCGACGGCGCCAAGCGCGGCTACAGCGACCGCGCTCCTTCGGAGGCGGGTGAGGTAGGACATTACGGTGATCCTCTCGGATGAGTGGTGCATGGGATACTCATTCGGAACTATGGATCCAATATATGAGTAGATGGATCCTAATTACGTATCATGCCTGTTTCCGGTATGTAACGGTGCACCCGGCCGACGGATCAGGCGGACAGCGCCGCCGGCACCCGACCGACGAGCCCGAGCACGCCCTCGATCGCCGCTCCGATCGCGAGCAGCCGCGCATCACGGCGAGAGGCTCCGACAAGCTGCATCCCGACCGGCAGGCCATCCGCGGTGAAACCAGCCGGGGTCGCCAGCACCGGATGACCGGTGACGGTGAGCCGGCAGGCGGCCCGCTGCCAGAGGAAGTACCGATCGAACCGTACGCCATCGACCTCGTCCACCCATTCCACCTCAGCGGGCGGCGCGGGGACCGGGGTCGCGGGATAGACGATCGCGTCGACCTGCCCGAGCGTCGCGGCGGTGCGGCGGAAGAGCTCCGTCCGGTGTGCCATCGCATCCATCAGAGTGTCCGCGGTCAACGCCCGGCCCTCGCGGACGTTGCGCAGGTAGTCCTCACGGAAGCCGGTGCGCCCCGCCTCGAGCCGCGGTCGCCCGTCGGCGGCGAAGCCGAACAGCTCCACGACCTCCCAGGCCTGGTCGGCACCCGAGAGATCGGGCTCCAGGTCCACCACCGTGACCCCTGCGGCCTCCAGCGCCCGCCGGGTGCCGGCCAGAACGCGCCGGACCTCCGGATCTATCGGCAGCCCGCCCACGTCGGGGCTCCAGCCCAGCCGCAGGCCCGCGGGATCCAGTTCCTCCAGCTCGGCGAGCGCGCGGGGATCGTCCACCCACGACAGCGGCCAGCGAGGGTCGTGCCCGGAGATGCCCGACAGCAGCAGCGCTGCGTCGCGGGAGTCACGCGCCATCGGTCCGGTCACCCCGTGCGGCTCCCAGCCGTTGCCCGTGCGACCGCTCGGGACCATACCGGGGGTCGGTCGCAGCCCCACCACGTTGCAGAACGAGGCGGGGTAGCGGATGCTGCCGCCGGAGTCCGAGCCGTCCGCGATGGGCAGCATGCCGGCCGCCAGCGCCGCACCGGCGCCGCCCGAGGAGCCGCCGGCGTGCCGGTCGAGGTCCCAGGGATTGCGGCAGACGCCTCGCACCGCGTTGAAGGTCAGGGTGCCCAGCCCGATCTCGGGGGTGTTGGTCTTGCCGATGATGAGGGCGCCGGAGCGACGGAGGTTCTCGGCGAGCACGCTGTCCCTGGTGGCAGGCAGCTCGTGCGCATAAGCCGCCGAGCCCTGGGAGGTGGGCAGGCCCGCCACGTCCATGAGGTCCTTGACGCCGGTCGGCAGGCCGTGGAGCGGCCCCCGTTCCTCGCCCCGAGCCACAGCGCGGTCTGCCTCGGCCGCAAGGGCGAGAGCATCGGCGTCGGGGATGCGGCTGACGAAGGCGCGCACCGCCTCGTCGTACTCCTCGATGCGGTCTAGGTGCGCTCGCATGACCTCGACGGCGGAGATCTCACGGCTCGCGATGCCGGCCGCCAGCTCCCGAGCGCTCCACCCGTGGAGCGGGGCGTCGCTCACAGCCCCGCCGCCTTCTGGTAGACGGTCTCCCCGCCTACGACGGTGCGCAGCACCTCGACGCCACGCAGCAGTGCGATCTCGATCGCGGTGGGATCGGCGGACCACAGCGCCCAATCGGCGTCAAAGCCTTCGCGAAGCATCCCCCGGCGGTGCTCCGCGAAAGCCGCGTAGGCGGCGCCCGTGGTGTACGCCGCGAATCCCTCCGCCGCGGTGATCGCCTCGGAGCGGCTCAGCGGCTCCTGCTCGCCCTTGACCTGGCGGGTGACGGCCTGCCAGACCAGGTGGCGCGGGTCGAATGCGAAGAACGGGCCGTCCGAGCCGAAGGCCACCACGGCGCCGGCATCCAGCCAGGATCGGACCGGATTCGCCGTCTCGGCGCGCGCACCGACCGCGGCCCGCAGCCCCTTGCCGTTGTGCCAGATGATGGAGGGCTGGAGCGAAGCGATGGCTCCCGCCGCTGCGGCGGCCGCGATGCTCTGCACACTCGGCTCCAGATAGGCGTGGATGACCTGGAACCGGCGGTCCCGGACGGCCTGCCCTGCACGAGCGTACGCGGCGGTGACCATGGCCACCGCGGCTCCGCCGACCGCATGGGTCCCCACTCCCCACCCGTGCGCGGCGCACCAGTCCACCAGGCGGTCGAAGTCCACCGTGGGGATCCGCTGCTCGCCGAGGTAGCCCGTGCCGGCATCCCACGGCCGCTCCAGCAGCGCCTGACCCTTGAGGGCCTCCCCATCGGCGTAGACCTTGATGGGCCCGATCCGCAGCAGGTCGTCACCGAAGCCGGTCGAGACTCCCAAGCCGCCCAGGTGGGCGATGACCGCGTCGACGTCGGGCGTCTGCGCCGAGCCGATCTCCAAGTAGGGCATCGCGACGGTGCGCATCGTGAGGGCACCACGACGGTGGGCCTCCTGGTAGCCGCGCATCTCCTCGGGGCGCGCCGCCGGGTCCATGACACCGGTGAAGCCGAGGGCATGCAGCAGCGGCTGCACGAGTCGCAGCGCCTCGACCCGCTGCTCCAGCGTGGGCGGCACGTCCCCGCCCCAGTCCGGGGAGGCGAAGTGCGCGTCCATCGAGGCGATGAACCCCGCAGCGTCTGCGCCGGCGGGCAAGTAGCTGAGCGCCTTGAGGCCGCCGCGTTCCATATGCAAGTGCGCGTCGATCAGGCCGGGCAGGATCGTGCCGGCCAGCTCCTCCTCCGGCGTGCCCGCGGGGACGGCCGCGCGGACCTCTGCCACCGTTCCGACCGCGAGAATCCGCCCCTCCGCGACGGCGATCGCGTCGGCGTGGGGGCGCTCCGGGTCCATCGTGACGATGGGCGCGATCAGGATCGTCGCGCTCATGCGACCACCGCCTGTGCCGGCTGCCGGGGATCGGCCGCGGACTCCAGGAACCCGCTCTGCGCGTTGCGGTAGATCGCCTCGACCGCCGCGGCGTCCCGGGTGTAGGCGGGCCAGCGCCGCACATCGTGTCCTCGGCGTTCGAGTTCGGCCAACACACCCTCATCGAAACGGTCCTCGACGAAGACGTGTGCGGCGAGGTAGTCGAACGGCGCGAACGAGTTCGGGAAGCTCCAGGTGGAGAACCTCGGCGCGTTGACTGCCTCCTGCAGGTCCATGCCGAAATGGAACGCGTTGAGGAAGACCTGCAGCATCGCCTGGACCTGCATGTCGCCGCCTGGGCATCCGAACGGGAAGACGCTGCCGTCGTCGCGGACCGCGATCGCCGGGTTCGGCGTGAGCCGGGGACGCTTGCCCGGGGCGACACCGGACGGGTGGGCGGGATCGGGACGCGACTGGAGCCCTCGCAGCGAGGGGACGACGCCGGTTCCGGGGATGACCGGCGAGGTCGACGCCCCGTCGGAGGGTGTGGCGCTGAACGCGTTCCCCCACCTGTCGACGACGCAGACGTAGCTCGTGCCGCCCTCGCCGATGTGCCTCACCTCGTCGGCGGTGATCGCGTCGGGCAGTTCCTGCGTACGGCCGAACAGCGCCGGCGGCAGATCGCGGCAGGCCCGCTCGGGGTCGATCTCTGCGGCGCGCGCCGCGATGTGCTCCGCGCCCAGCAGCCGTTCCAGCGGCACGTCGACGAATGCGGGGTCGCCGTAGTGGTGCTCACGATCGGCGAAGACGGCCTTGAGCGCCTCGATCACGGTGTGCGCGTAGTCCGCACTGTTGTGGGCGAGGCCATCGATGCCGACCTGCTCCAGGATCAGCAGCGCCTCGGCGAGGATCGGCCCCTGGCACCAGGCACCGCAGGTGTAGAGCGTGAAGTCGCGCCAGCGAGTGGCCACCACCGGCTCATACCGGGAGCGGAACTCGGCCAGGTCGTCGGCACGGAGATATCCGCCGTTTTCCTCGTGATAGCCGACGATCGCCTCGGCGACCTCTCCCTCGTAGAACACGGCTCGCGCCGCCTCCAGCCCCGCGACCCGGTCGCCACCGTCCGCCGCCTCGGCGTCCACCATGAGCTGGATCGTGTGTGCGAGGTCGGTCTGCACGAACCGCTCCCCCACCTCGGGCGGACGGCCTCCGGGCAGATAGATCGCCTCATTGGCCGGCCACCGCCGGTAACCCGCCTGACGATTCGCGATCCCCTCTGCCAGCAGCGGGAACACCGCGAATCCGTCGCGCGCGAGCCGCAGCGCCTCGGCGGCGACCTCACCGAAGGTCATCGTGCCGTAGTCGCGCAGCGCGGTGATCCACGCGTCGGGGGCGGCAGGGGTGACGGTGCGGAGGATGCCGATCGGGATGGTGCCGTCGTGGTCGGTCATGAACAGGTCGGCGGGAATCCGGCGCGGCCAGACGCCGAGCCCGTCGATCGAGACGGTCTCACCGTCCGCCGTGCGGATCATGATCGGCGCGACGCCACCGAAGTTCACTTCGTCGGCGTGGAGAACGGCGAGCGCCATGCCCGCCGCGCACCCCGCGTCGATCGCATTGCCGCCGGATTCGAGGATCGCGAACGCGGCGGCCGAGGCAAGATAGTGCCCGGAACTAGCGGAATGCCGCGTGCCGAACAGCGACGTACGGGGGGCGAGGAACACACCGGGACTCGCGGACATCGTTCTCCTTCGGTAGGACGACCACCGCGACCCGTCCGGATGGGGATCTCCGGTCCCGGAGGTCTCGAATAATTGGATCCTATCATCTGTTTGTTGGATCCATTATGACGATGTTGGCGGTGGTCCCTCTCCGTCGCCGCGGCCCACCTGAACCGCCGACTGCTCCTTCGCCACCAGCGCGGGGTGCCCGTCGAGCGGGATCGACGCCCGCGCGTCGGCGACCACAGCCACAGCCGACACGCTCCCGTCGAACTGCTGCTGTGGGAGCACGCCGTCGCGTACCTCGCGACAGCCCCAGAGCAGCGCCGCGCGGGCCGGCATGACCGGCGCGCCCAGCACGACCGAGGAGCGACGCGCAGGACCCTCGGCAGGGGTGACCTCGATCTCCAGACGACCGCCCGGCGCGCCGGGGATGCGCGCGACGATCTCCGCTCGATCTCCGGCGAGCAGCGGGTCCCCGGCGATGAGGCTCACCGGACCGGCGGTCGTGCCCACCGAGATGCTCGCCCGCCCATCGACCGACAGGCCCACCGCCCACCCCGCCGCCTCCTGCGCCTGCGCGAGCACGGCCTGCGGTCCGAGATCTCGCCGGCCCGGATGGAGCGGTACCACGGCCACCGCGATCGTCATGCCGTCCGAGGGGATGCCGACCGGCATCAGATCCAGCCTCGCCCACGTGCCTGCCCCCGCGCGGCTCACCACCTCCGGCGCCGTCATAGCACCGGCCGCCGGGCCATCGCGTCCGCAACGGCGCTCTCCCAGGTCAGTGCGAACTCCAGCAGCAGCCGGTCGCCCCGGTAGGGACCGACGAACTGGACACCGATCGGCAGCCCGCCCTCGGAGAAGGTCATCGGCATCGAGAGCGCGGGCATCGCCGTCGCCGTGATGCGGCTGCAGGAGCGCTGCCAGGTGTAGTACCGGTCCATCTCGACGCCGTCGATGCGCGTCGGATACTCCCATTCCACCGGGAAGGGGAGCAGCTGCGTCGTCGGGCCGAGCACCAGGTCGAACGTCTCGAACAGGGCCTGGAACTGTCGGAAGAGACTGGTGCGCGCCGCGGCGGCTGCGGTGATCCCGGCGGCCGTGAGCTCGCTGCCCCACGCGACGTCGTCGCGGACGGTCTGCTTCACGAGATCAGGGTGGTCCACGACGTCGCCGCCGTGACCGTCGAAGAACTCCAGCGAGCGGAACGTCTCGAACACCACGTCGGCCTCGGAGAAGTCGATATCGACCTCGACGACCTCCGCGCCGAGGGCGGCGGCCAGCTCCGCCGCCGCGCGCGTCGCCGCGCGCACGGCAGGCTCGAGCGGAAGGCCGCCGAAGTCCTCCGAGAACGCGATCCGCGCCCCCGCGAAGGGCCGCGGATCGAGCGAGAGGAACAGCGACGGGTCCTCGTCGATCGACAGCGGCGCACGACGTTCCGGGCCGGAGATCACCGAGAGCACCAACGCGCTGTCGCGGACGTCGCGGGTGAGCGCACCGAGGACCGAACCGGGATCCCACGGGTTCCCTGGACGCGCCGACGCGACCCGGCCCGCCGTCGGACGCAGCCCCACCAGGTTCCCGAAGCTGGCCGGGTTGCGGATGCTGCCGCCCAGGTCGGAGCCGTCGGCGAGCGGGAGCATCCCGCTGGTCACCGCGGCCGCCGCGCCCCCGCTGGAGCCGCCCGCCGACCTCGTCAGGTCGTAGGGGTTGCGCGTCGCGCCGAAAACCTCGTTGAAGGTGTGCGATCCGGCGCCGAACTCCGGCGTGTTCGTCTTGCCGACGAACACCACCCCCGCTTCCCTCAGCTTCCGGGAGATGAGGCTGTCGCCGGTTGCCACGGTGCCGGCGTAGATGCGCGATCCGTGGCTGGTGGGAAGTCCCTCGACATCCATCAGGTCCTTCACGGCGGTCGGCAGGCCGTGCAGCGGGCCGCGGATGATCCCGCGGGCCAGCTCCCGGTCGCGTTCGCGGGCCTGCGCGAGCGCCTCCTCAGGCCGGTACGAGACGATCGCGTTCACGCGGGGATTGGTCGCGTCGATCCGTTCCAGGTGCGCGGCGACGACGTCCTCGCTGCTCACTCTCTTCGTGCGGATGGCCTCGGCGAGCGCCACCGCTGTCATCGTGGTCAGCTCGGAGGTCATGCGTCCTCCAGGAGCATCCCCGCGACCTTCTCTCCGATCACGATCGCCGGCATCGCGGTCGTCGCGCGCGGCACGTTCGGCATGATCGAGCAGTCCGCGATGCGGAGCCCCTCGATCCCGTGCACGCGGGCGCGGGCGTCGACAACGGCCATCGTGTCTGCGGGCACGCCCATCTTGCAGGAGCCGACCGGATGCCAATAGTTGTCCGGGTTGCGGTACAGGTGCGCGGCGAGCGCCTCCGCCCGGAACGTGTCCGGCCCGGGATGGAGTTCGGCCCCCACCAGCGGCGCGAGGGCCAGCGAGGCAGCGAGCTCGCGCAGGATCTGTGCACCCTCGACGAGCATTGCCACATCGGTGCCCTCGGGATCGCTCAGGAACCTGTGGTCGATGATCGGCTTGGCCTCGGCGTCGGCCGACCGGAGCCTCACGTACCCGCGCGAGCGCGGCAGCAGCGCCGACGTCCCGACGCTCCACCGCTTCACATCACCACGGTGCGTCGGGCTGTACGGCAGGAAGTGCAGGTCGAAGGCCTCCTTCTCGAAGCTCGACGCCGCCTTCCCCATCGCCTGTTCGTCCGGCGCCCAGCCCGCGGCGCGGGCCGCCGACATCTCCTGCGACATCCGCTCCGACCCCTCCCAGCTCATCAGCAGGAAGGGCTGGTCGTGGAGGTTCTCACCGACGCCGGGCAGATGATGAACCAGAGGGATCTCCAGCGGCGCTAGCTGCGCGAACGGCCCGATCCCTGACCGGAGGAGCACCGTCGGCGAGTTGTACGCGCCGCCGGCGAGTACGACGTTCCCGGCATGCACGACGACGGATTCACCGCGGTACCGGACGACGACCCCCGTGGCGACGCCCGCCTCGAGCAGTACCCGCTCGACCAGCGCACCGCCCACGATCGACAGATTGGGCAGGTGACGCACCGGATCGAGGTAGGCGAAGGCGGAGTTCACCCGGACGCCGTCCTGAATGTTCATCGCCTCGGGCGCGAAACCGGATGCCTCGTCCAGATCGTTGAGACTCGGGATGCTCGGCATGCCCGCCGCGGGCGCGGCGTCATACCAGGCGCGCTGCCAGGGGGTGAGCTCCGACGCGAGGAACTGACGCACCCGCATCCGCCGCATGCCCTCCTCGAACAGCGGAACGAGCTCATCGGCGGACCAGCCGTCCAGCCCCGCTTCGGCCCAGGCATCGTAGTCGCGCCGGTGCCCCCAGGTCTGGGTGCAGCCATTCATATCGCTGGACCCGCCGATCGCCCGCGCCCGCTCGAAGCCGACCGTCCAGGGGTACGAGTCCCCGGAGTCGTACCCCCAGTCGTGCGAGCGGCCCAGCCGCGTCGCGTCGACGAGGTCGGCCGGCCAGGCCGGATCGCCCTGGGGGCCGAAGTCCGGCCCGGCTTCCAAGACGAGGACGTCCTTCCCCGCCTCGGCCAGGCGGGCCGCGACGACGTTGCCTGCGGTGCCGCCGCCGACGATGATGTACTCGGCGTCCTGCGGAAGTGCTCTCATTCGTGTGTCCTCTCGTGCGTTCATGCGCGCAACGACGCCGTCGCGTCGTGGTCGATCCGTCCGGAGCCGTCCACGCTCACGCCGTAGACCTCTCGCGCACGTGTGCTGCTGATCCAGCCCTCCGCCACGTCGACGGCGACGCGCTCCGGCTCGCGGGTGCGGGCATCGCCGAAGCCGCCGCCGCCGGTCCGGATGGAGACGATCTTCTCGCCGTCGCGGAGGTCGACCGCCCCCACCGCCGCCATCGGCTCGGCGGTGCCGTCCACCCGTTGCTTCCACTGCCGCGCCGCGCCGCCGTCACCGCCGCCGCGCGCGCCCTGCGGCGGGTACACCGTGCCGTCGGAGGAATACTGCACGCGGATGTCGCACCCCAGCGGGCCGAACTCCACGATCGTGCCGGGGGTGCCGCGCCGATATCCGGATCCCTCCGAGTCGGCCAGCAGCTCTTGTCGGTCGATCACGATGGGGAACATCCACTCGTCGATCTCCACCGAGTCTCGGCGCAGCATGCCGGCCGTGCCGGAGTCGCCCATCGTGAGCCATCCGTCGCCGTGCGGGCTACCCGCGCCGCCGGTGCCGGCGAGCATCAGCATGTTCACGAACGGCGCGCCGTCGCGTCGCGGGTCACGGCCCGAGATCACGCCGGACGACGGCGGCATGATGAGACCGGCGTCCGCCATGCCCATCGTCGGGGCGATCTCCGCGAAGGCTCGGCCCACGACGTTCGCCGCACGCGTGGCGAGGTTCGTGGTGGCGAGCGAGCAGCTGTAGGGATGCACCGGGATGCCGACGCACGCCCCCTCACGAAGATGCACCCGCATCCGCCGGAAACTGCCGCCGTTCAGCGGCGCGGCGCCATTGAGCGTGTTCCAGATCCCGATCAGCGCCGCGGAGGTGGTGGTGGCCTCGGTGAGGTTCAGACCGGACTCGACGCAGTCCGGGTTGTCGGTCAGATCGACGTCGATGTATCCCGCCGTCGCATCGACCGTCACGTCGGCGACGATGTCCATGTCGGCCGGGATCCCGGGATACGGGTCGTGGTGGGTCACCGCCCTTCCCCGTCCGGATTCGAGCGCGCGGACGGCATCCGCTGCCCGCTGCTCGCTGTAGTCCAGCCATTGCTCGGCGAGCTCTTCGAGGTGGTCCCAGCCGCCAGCGAGGGTCGCGAGCTCGTGCATGCGCCGCTCACCGATGCGGGCGGAGCCGACCAGCGCACGGTAGTCGCCACGCCACTGCTCCGGCACGCGGATACGCAGCTCGCACATGCGGAGAATGTCCTCGATGTCGGTGAAGTCGCGCTGCACCTGCACCGCGGGGAAGATGAGCGCACCTTCCTCGTAGACGTCCTTGGCCTCGACATGGAACGCCGTGGGCAATGAGTTGCCGCAGTCCGCCTGGTGGGCCTTCGCGAGCATCGTGAACCGGTGCACCCCCTCGTCGTCGATGACTGGGACGAGGATCACGTGGTCGGCGGCGTGGGAGTTGCCGTGGTACGGCGAGTTGTGCAGATAGGCGTCGCCGCGACGCATCAGCGGATGCTGCTCCACCAGGTAGCGCGAGATCAGGTCCGGCCCGCTGAGGACGTGGATCGGCAGGCTGTTGGCGGCCGCGATCATCTCGTGACCGCGACCCACGATGCAGCAGGAGAAATCGTGCGCCGTGTTGATGATGCCCGACCGCGAGGTGCGGAACAGCGTATTCGCCATGGACCGCACGACGTTCTCGAATCGACCCGCCCACAGCGCGAGATCGACGCTCGGAGTTTCAGTGGCGCTCATGCGCGGGCTCCTTCCAGGGTGGCTCGCTCGGCCGCCGCACGGTCGGCGAAAGGATCGATGAGGACGTGGCCGGCGGGCGTCAACCGAGCGGTGGCACCGGGCGGGATGACGATCGAGGTGGAGGTCGCCTCCACGATCGCGGGGCCCGCGACGGTGCGTCCGGCCATCCGTGTCGCCGGCACGACGGATGCGTCGACCGCATCGGATCCGAATGACACCGGTCGTGCCACCGCCACGTGCTCGGCGGAGGCCGCCAGGAAACCGCGCCGGGAGTCGGCGCCGTAGGTGGCGCGCACGCTCCAGGTGAGGAACTCGATCACCCCGCTCGGATCGGCGACCCCGTACGCGTGCTCGTGCGTCGCGTGGAAGGCCGCCACCAGCCACTCCCGGGCGACGGGGTCTGCCAGATCGGCGTCGTCGAAGGGCACCACGAGGTCCCAGACCTGCTGGCGGTACCGGGCCTCGACCGTCCACTCCGACCTGATCGCCGCCTCCGCGACCCCGATCGAACGCGCGAACTCGACGGCGCGGGCGCGCAGGCGTGTGACCACGTCGGTCACGCCGGCGACGTCGAAGCGGTCGGAACTGGTTGGCAGGGTGAGCGAGACCTCCTCGGAGAGTGGGGCGAGCATCCCGCCGGCGGCGGCGAGAACGGAGCCGTACGCCGGGATCACCGCGTGCCGCGAGCCGAGGCGCCGGGCGATCTCCACGACGTTCAGGCCCGCCGCCCCTCCCCCGCCCACAAGCACCGCGGTGCGCGGGTCGACGCCCTGCCCGAGAGCGATCGCCTCGATGGCGTTGACCATCTGCTCCGTCGCCAGCGAGACGATGGCGTCAGCGGCTTCACGCAGGCCGATTCCGAGCCGGTCCCCGACGGCGGAGACCACTCGCTCTGCCGCGGCGAGGTCGAGACGCAGCGCCCCGTCGAGGAAAGTGTCGGGATCCAGGTAACCGGCCACCAGGCTCGCATCGGTGACGGTCGCCTCGACGCCACCGCGCCCGTAGCATGCGGGCCCCGGAACGGCCCCCGCGCTGCGCGGTCCCACCCGGAGGAGACCCCATTCGTCTACGTCGGCGATGCTGCCGCCGCCGGCGGCGATCGAACGGACGTCGACCGAGGAGAACCCCGTGATGTGCCCCGCGCCGATCTGGCCGATCCAGGTCTCCCGCGTGGAGACGGTGTGCCCGGCGCGGACGAGGCTGATGTCGCAGGTGGTGCCGCCGCTGTCGAACACGATCGCGTCGACATCGGATCGCCCGGGCAGCACCTCAGACATCACGACCTGCCGCGCGGCCTCCGGCGCCATCGAGGGGCCGGAGTTCAGTGTGTGGATCGGCGACGCCGCGGCCGCCTCGGCCAGCACCGTCGCACCGGTCGAGCTGACCAGCAGTACCTGTCCGCTCAGCCCGGATTCGCGCAGACGCCCCTCCAAGCCGTCGATGTACCCGGTCATCAACGGCTTCAACGATGCATCGATGACCGTGGAGGACGCCCGCCGGTACTCGCGCATCACCGGGTTGAGCTGGTGCGAGAGCGTGAACGGCACACCGGGAAGACGCTCGGAGAGCAGTTCACCCACCCGGCGTTCGTGCTCCCCGTTGACCACGGACCAGAGCAGGCACACGCCCACCGCTTCGACCCGCGCCTGCGCCATCGCGTCGATCGCCCTCAGAACGGACGCCTCGTCCAGCGCGGCCAGCTCGCGGCCGTCGGCGACCACCCGCCCGCCTATCTCGAAGGTCAGCGCCCGCGGCACGAGGGGCTGCGGGTACTCGGTCGACAGGTCGAACGGGCGATGACGACCGCCCTCGCGCAGCAGCAGGATGTCGGGATGCCCCGCCGTCACCAGCAGTGCCGTCCGCGCCGTGGTGTGCGTCAGCATGGCGTTCAGCGCACGCGTTGTGCCGTGGACGAACACCTCGCAGTCGGCGAGCAAAGCCGCACTGTCCAGCCCCACCGCGCCGGCGGCGACCGCGACGGCGTCGAGCACGCCGCGGGTGGGGTCATCGGGCGTCGTGGCCGCTTTGAAGGCCAGCAGGTCGGAGCCGTCGTCCAGGACCAGATCGGTGAAGGTCCCGCCCACGTCTGTCGCGATCCGCCAGCGTCGGGTGGTGCTCATGAGGTGTGCTCCGTTCCGTTGGTCTGGGTGTCTGTCCCGGCGCTCCGCGCCGGCGGGGTCATCTCTCCGGGCGAAGCGGCGCCGACTCCAGCCAGGCGGCGACGTCGTCACTGGTGACCAGCGCGTCGCGCTGCAGGTACGCGATCGCCTCGAGTGCCGCCGTGTGGGCGCGCTCGCTGGAGCCACCGACGCAGTCGGTGATCACGCGGACGCGGTAGTCGTGCTGATGCGCGTCGACGGCCGTGTAGTGGATGCACACATCCGTCAGTCCACCCACGAGCAGGAGCGTGTCTGCCCCATACGCCTTCAGGACGATCTCCAGCTCGGTACCGAAGAACGCCGAGTAGCGCCGTTTGCGGATCACGAACTCGTCCGGCTGCGGATCCAGCCAGGAGGCGAGCTCGGTGCCATCGTCGCCTTCGATGCAGTGCGGCCCCTCGGCGCCGTCGAGCTCCCGGCCGATGTCGACCAGCGAGCGCTTGTGCACTTCTTGGATGAACACCACGGGCACCGCCGCGGCGCGCGCGAGGTCGATGAGACGGCGCACGCGCGGCGCACGTTCGCCGCGACCGCCCATCGTCGGGATACCGCCCTCGTCCGGTGCGGCCGCCCCCGAGCCGCCCTGCACGTCGACGACCACCAGCACCGGTGCGCCCACGACCGAGATGCTCCCGCGCGGGGCGCTCACGCCCGCTCCAGCAGACGTCGCGGGTTGTGCACCAGGATCCGTTCGGCCACGGCCGCGCCCCCCAGCGCGGCGATCGCTGGACCGATGCGTCGGAACAGATGGTCGTAGCCGTGCCCGCCGTTGCGGTGCAGATGTGCCTTCATCCAGATGTCGGATCCGATGACCAGCTGGTCGCCGTAGCCCTCGGAGAGCAGCCATTCGATCATGGCCAGCCGTTCCGCGTCCGTCGGGCTGCGGAAGGCCACGCTGCCGTAGTAGGCGTCGGTGCCAAAGGTGTCGTAGGCGAGCATCGCGCCGGACTGGGCGATCTCCCGGTGGTACTCCCTGTCCCAGAGCTCATCGAGATGGCCGATGACGATGCGGTCAGCCGGCATTCCCTCCTCGAGCAGTGCCTCGAGGACGCCGACCCCGCCCTGGCCACGGAACGACTGGTGCGTGTAGACGGCGGCGCCGGTCTGCGCGCCGGCGCGGCCGGCCGCCCGCACCGATCGCCACTCCGCCTCGGTGATCGGCCAGCTGGTGCCGATCTCGCCGAGGATCGCGGGGAGGATGCCGGTGTCTCCGATGCCGGTGCGCAACTGGTCGACGAGGATCTCGGCGAGCGCGTCGATGTCCGCGGCGCGGACCTCATCCGGCATGGTCTCCTCGACGTAGAACCCGCCGCCGACCATCACGTGGACGCCCGACGCGCGCGAGATCGCGGGCAGCTCCTCGATTCGGCGCCCCATACCTTCCAGTGTGAGCTCGAGCACCGCTGAGCCGCCGGCCTTGGCGACCTCGCCGAGCTCCTCCGCGGCGGCGTCAGCGTCGTCCAGGACGAGGTTCTCCGGCACCGACAGTGCGTTCCACCGCAGGTAGCCCGCCAGTTCCGGCCCGATCCCGACACCGTCAGGTCGATGCTCTCTCGGCTCCTTCGCCCACATGCTGAGGTCGCTGAGGATGTGTTCGTGGAACGAGGTCGCGCCGAGGTCTTCCGCCGCGATCGGGCCGAGAACCGTGTGGATGGGCATGGTGCTCCTTGGTGGCGGTCAGTCGCCGAAGACGGCGCGACGTGGGTTGTCAGTGTGGATGGCATCGAGGATCTCGGCCTCGATGCCGGCGTCGATCGCCGCGCTGCGGAACTCCTCGAACAGGAACGTGTATCCGGGTCCGCCCAGCGCGCGCAGGTGCGACCGCTGGCAGACGTCCTGCGAGAGCAGGATCCGATCCCGGTATCCGGCGTCGATCATGGTCTTCAGGTACGACAGCCGCCGGTCGACCTGATGGTCGATGACGCGACCGCCGATCCGGCATGTCATGAGGCAGTCGAATTCGACGAAAGCGCCCTGACGGAGGATCTCGAGCGAGTAGTCCACGCTCTTGACCGTGTCGGCGTGGCCAATGACCACCCGCGAGGGGTCGACGCCCTCCTCCCGCAGGATCTCCAGCTGGGCGAGACCGGTGGGGAAGGTCGCCGCGTGCGTGGAGACCATGATCCCGGTCTCCCGGCTCGCCCGGCCCGCCGCGCGGAACGAGCGCTCCTCCACCGCGGTGATGTGCGACAGGTCGGAGGCGATCTCACCGATGATCCCGGCGCGTACCCCGGTGCCGGGGATCTCCTCGAGCAGATCCGCGACGAGGAAGTCGGCGATCTGATTCGTCGAGTTGCGATCGAACCATTGTTTGTTGAGGTAGGTGTCGTAGTAGTGCCCGGTGCCGAGGATCACCTGCACCCCGGTGCGCTGCGCCATCTCCTTGGTGGCCAGCACGTTGGAGACCGAGCGCGAGCCGGTGTCGGGGTTCTGCTGCATCGCCCGCGCGTCGGGCGCGTATCCGACGGGCGCCGCGTAGTCGCTGAGCTCGCCGTTGGTCATGTCGATCAGGGTGGAGCCGCCCGCCGCGGTGAACAGCGCGAGCTCCTGCGCCATCTCGTCCGCGACGTTGAGGTACCCGTCCTGCGGCGTGGTGCGCGTCATGTTGATGTAGACGTGCTCATGGGGGAGCGTCACTCCGAGCTGGTCGGCGGTGATCGGACCGGTCACGGTCTGCACGGTGTGCGGCATGCGTCTTCCCTCCTCTGTTTCGCCGTCCCTCAGATGGCGATGACGACGCTCTTGGGCTCGCAGAACCCGCGCAGTCCCTCGTCGCCGAGGTCACGGCCGAGCCCCGACTCCCCCACTCCGCCGAACGACAGCGCCGGGTCGAAGAAGTTGTACGTGTTGACCCACACCGTGCCGGCGTGGATGGCGGCGGCCATGCGGTGCGCACGAGACAGGTCGCGCGTCCAGACGCCCGCGGCCAGGCCATACGTCGTGTCGTTGGCGATGCGCACCGCATCCGCCTCGTCCTCGAAGGGGATGATGCCGACGACGGGGCCGAAGATCTCCTCGCGGGCGATCGTCATGTCGTTGGTCACGTCGCTGAACAGCGTCGGCTCGACGTAGTAGCCGGGCGAGCGGGTGCCACCGCCGATCACGAGCGTCGCCCCCTCCTCGATGCCGGTGCGGATGTGGCCGGTCACCCGCTCCCGTTGCTCTTCGGAGACGAGTGGCCCCACGGTGATGCCGCCGGCGAGGCCATCTCCCACCGGCACCCTGCGCACCGCGGCGGTGAGCCGCTCGGTCATCTCCGGCAGGATCGACCGCTGCACGAGCAGCCGGCTGCCGGCGGTGCACATCTGCCCGGAGTGCCCGAAGGAGGCACGCATCGCCGTGAGGACCGCAGCGTCCAGGTCTGCATCCTCGAACACGATGTTCGGGCTCTTGCCTCCCAGCTCCAGGGTCACGCGCTTGAAGTCGTCGGCCGCGACATGAGCGACGATGCGTCCGACCTCGGTGGAGCCGGTGAAGGTGATCTTGGCGATGTCCGGATGCTGCGAGAGTGCCGCACCCACGCGCCCGTCGCCGGTGAGGACGCTCACCGTGCCGTCGGGCACGCCGGCCTCCTGCAGGATGCCGGCGATGCGCAACGCCGTCAGCGGGGTGTCCTCCGCAGGCTTGACTACGACGGGACAGCCCGCCGCGAGCGCCGGAGCCACCTTGTACGCGGCCTCCATGATCGGGAAGTTCCACGGGAGGATCGCCGCGACCGGACCCACCGGCTCCATCACGGTGTAGACGTGGTGGGCGCCGTCGTCGACCGGGATGACGGTACCGCCCAACCGTGAGGGAGCCCCCGCGAAATGGCGGAACGTGCGCGCCGCCGTGAGCGTATCGGCCCGTGAGCGTTCGATGGGCTTCCCGTTGTCACGGGTCTCCAGGATCGCCAGCTCCTCCGCGCGTTCCTCGATGAGGTCGGCGACGCGACTCAGGATGCGGGTGCGCTCCAGCGGTGCGAGTCCCCGCCAGCGGCGGTCGGCGTGCGCCTGCGCGGCGATCCGTACCGCGGTGTCGACGTCGGCAGCGGTCGCCTGGGCGACAGTGGTCAGCGTCTCCTGCGTGGCGGGGTCGATGACCGCGAACGTGTCGCGGTCCACAGCGTCCACCCACTCCCCCCCGAGGAAGAAGGGTTCGTAGCCCGGCAGTGCGGCGACGTCGGTACGGATGCTCATGGTGCTCTCCTCGGCGGGGTCAGAAGATCTCGAAGTATTCGCGCTGCTCCCAGTCGGAGACGTGGCGCAGGTAGCGGGCGAACTCGGCTCGTTTGATGGTCGCGTACCAGTCGACCACGACCGGCCCGAGCGCGGTCGCGAAGACGTCGTCGGCGAGGAACGCTTCGACGGCATCCCCCAGCGACGCCGGCAGCGGCTCCGCGTCGGTGCGGTACGGATCGGCCGTCGGGGCGGGCGGGATGAGTCCGCGTTCGACGCAATCCATCCCGCTGATCAGCTGGGAGGCGATGTAGAGGTAGGGGTTGGCCGCCGGCTCTCCGGAGCGGTTCTCCAACCGGGTGGCGGGATCCCCGACCCCGCCGACCGCACGGATCATCGCTCCCTTGTTGTCGATGCCCCAGGCGATGCGGTCCGGGGCGAGCGAGAACGGCTGGTACCGCTTGAAGCCGTTGACCGTGGGCGTAGAGAACACTGCAGCCGCGGCCGCGTGGCTGAGCAGCCCCGCAAGGTAGGCCGACCCGGTCAGCGACAGCGTGCTGCCCTCGGCATCGGGCACGAACACGCCTTCCCCGGTGCGGAGGTCATAGAGCGACTGGTGCAGGTGCCACCCGGTCGACGCCCCCTCGGCGCCCTGCGGGCGGGACATGAAGGTGGCGTGGAAGCCGAGACCGCGGGCGATGCGCCGCACCGCGGTGCGCAGCAGCACGATGGCGTCGGCGATCGCGGCGGCGTCGCCCGCCTCCATCGTGATCTCGAACTGACTGGGACCGAACTCGAGCTCGATCGATCGCAGCGGGAGATCCAGCAGGGTGAGCCCGCGATAGAGCGCGTCCACGAGCGGCTGCATATCGTCGAGCGCTTCCTCGTGCAGCAGCTGCGAGCCCCTCGTGGTGGGCGAGACCGCCAGCGCCGACCCCGGACGCCCCGGAGCCCCGATGTGCTCGGCGGACAGCTGCGTATCCGGCATCCGGAAGACGTGGAACTCCAGCTCGGCGCCGACGGTCATGCCGAGCCCCTTCGCCTCGAGCGCGGCCAGCTCGGTGCGCAGCATCGAGCGCGTGCAGAATGGCACGACGCCGCCGTCGGGGAAGCGGAGGTCGCAGAGGATCCACGCGGTGCGATCGGCCCACGGGAGCACGCGGAACGTCCGCGGATCGGGGACGAGCACGATGTCACCGGCCCCGCTGAAGCCCTCCACCCCGACGCCCGTCTCGGCGCTGAACACCGCGAAGACCGACTGCCCGGAAGTGTCCTTCAGCAGCAGTGAGCTGGGGACCGTGACCCCCGATCGCAACACGGCGTCGACGCCGGCACGGGCGATGGTCTTCCCCCGCAGGATGCCGTGCTGGTCCACGAACGAGAAGCGCACCATCTCGATGCCCAGTTCGTCCATGACGCGCCGCAGCTGTCCGGCGGCCGCGTACTGCGCCTCGCTCCACAGCCCGTGTCGTCCGATGAAGCCGGCACGGTCCTTCGCGAGCATCGGCCGCGCCGAGACGCCCCCGCCATTGTCGGAGACCCGTCGCTCGTCGACGTTGCGTTCACGCATCGACGGTCTCCTGCGCGTTCAGGAGCGGACCGGCCCAGGGGGACGCCGCCCGCCGCTCACTCTCCCGCTGGAGCCACCGCGACTGCCACGCCTCGTTGGCGGCGATCGTGTCCATCGCGATCGGTCCGGTCAGCTCCGCGGCCTCGTCCTCGCTGATGGGATGTGACGGCGTCTGCGCCCCGGCGGCGAACGCGTCGATGGCCCGCAGCAGCAGTCGCCGGTTGGCGCTGACGGCCCGGTCGGACACGCCGAGGCGCTCGACGGTGCGGTCTTGCACTGCGCCCATGCTCTCCACCGCCCACTGGTCGTGAACGTTGATGTCCAGTCCCATGCCGGTGTAGGTGAGGTCCTTCTGCTCCTGCGGGTCGAAGCCCCAGTTGTTGCTGCGGTTGCGCAGCGGACGGTACTCCGGCAGGCTCACGCCCTCCAGCCGCTGCTGCAGCAGCGTGTCCTTGTCGGTCGTCTCGGCGAAGTCGTACCAGATCATGTACCAGTACGAGTTCTCGTCGTCGATCGGCACATGCCACTGCGTGAACACCTTGGTGTTGCCGAACGGCACGACGAAAGCGTTCGGGAACATCAGGTTCGTCACGCGCACGTGCTTGATGTCCTCGGTGAGCTGCCGCAGCGCGTAGACGCGCAGGCCGTGCTCCGCGCTCTCCACCTCGATGTCGGGCCGATAGCTCTCGCCGACGAGCATCGACAGCTTCTTGCCGGTGCCCTCGACCTCTTCGGCGAACTGCTGGCCGTACATCTCCCGCGGGTCCTCCTGAATGAACCGGTGCAGGAAGGAGACGTGGCTCGGGTCGATGCCGCCCTCCAGCCCCTGCAGCCAGTTGCACTCCCACAGGCCCTTGAACGCGAAGGTGTACTCCTCCGGGGCGACGAAGCAGTCGTAGTGCGGGAACGGCGGCGGGTCGCCGGCGCCCATGTAGGCGAAGATGATGCCGTTGCGCTCGACGCAGGGGTAGTTGGCGATGCGGATCTTGCCGAGGAACTGGCTGTGGTCCGGCTCGGCGGGCTGCTCCACGCACCGCCCCTGGCCGTCGTAGAGCCAGCCGTGGTACAGGCAACGAATGCCGTCCTCCTCGAGCCGCCCGTACGAGAGGTCGACGCCGCGGTGCGCGCAGAAGCGGCTGATGAGACCCCAGCCCTCACGCTTTTTGAACAGCACGAGATCCTCGCTCATGATGCGCACCTGCTTGACGGGCCGCTCGCCCGGCATCTCGGAGACCAGGGCCGCGGGCTGCCAGTAGGAGCGCAGCAGGTTTCCGAGCGGGGTGCCGGGCCCCGATCGGGTGATCTTCTCGTTGTCTTCCTGCTTGAGCATGGGTGGTGCTCATTCGGTGGGGGTGGGTGGGTGTCTGTCTGTCAGGCGTCGAGGACGAGCAGGGGGCAGGCGGCGCGGGAGACGCAGACCATCAGGCAGTCGCCGCGCTGGCGCTCCTGAGCGGTCAGGACGAAGTCGCGGTGCTCGACCTCTCCCTCCACGACGCGCGTCTCGCAGCTGCCGCAGATGCCCTCCTCGCAGTCGGTGAGCACGTCGACGCCGGCTCCGCGCATGACCTCGAGGATGCTCTCCTCCGGCGTCACATCCAGCTCCAGGCCGGTGCGCTCCAGTCGGATGCGGAACGGGCCGCCGGGCTGGTACTCGAGCTCGGGGGCTGCGAAGTACTCCACCCGTAACCGGCGCTCGGCATCGGGCACGGCCTCGACGAGGGCGGTCAGCATCCGCTGCGGCCCACAGGCGTAGACCAGCGCGTCGCCAGACGCGGCGACCTCGGCGGGGAGGTCGGCCCGGGCGTCCTCGTCGGCCGCGACGATGCGGACATCGCCGCCGATCGACTGAAGCTCCTCGAGGAACGGCATGCGGGTGCGCGAGGCACCGAGGTACAGCATGCGCCACCGCGCTCCCGCGGCCTGCGCCTGACGGACCATCGGCAGCAACGGCGTGATACCGATGCCACCGGCGATGAAGAGGTACTCCGGGGCGTCCTCCAGGGCGAAGTGGTTGCGCGGCTCGCGCAGCGAGAGCTCGTCGCCGGGACGCAGTCGTTCGTGGATGGCGCGGCTGCTGCCGCGGCTGTCGGGCTCTCGGAGCACGGCGATGCGGTAGCGGGAGGAGGCCGGATCCCCGCACAGCGAGTAGGACCGCACCGGCGCACCGGGGATCAGCAGATCGACGTGTGCACCCGGAGTCCATTCCGGCAGCGGAGCGTCTATCGGCTCCAGTTCGACCGAGAGTACCCGATCGGCTTCGCGCACCAGGCCGCGCACGCGCACCGAGATGTCGCGGGGTCGTTCGAGGCCAGCCATATTTGGATCCTAACACGTAGTTAATGGATCCAATATTGCGATACCGTGCGCCACACCCGACCAGATCGGGTCCACCGCGCGACGTTCTGCTACGGTTCCCCACGTGCGGCCGGGACCGCGCGTACAGGAGGAACAATGCCCGCTACCGACGAGTCCCTCGCTCCCACCGCCTCCGGGCACGCGCTGGTCGATGAGATCGCGGGCAAGATCCGCGGCCGGATCATGAACGGCGACATCCCGATCGGGGCGCAGCTGCGACAGGCCGAGCTCGCGAACGACTTCGGGGTGAGCCGCACGCCCGTACGCGAAGCGCTGCGCCAGTTGCAGACCGGCGGACTCATCGAGGTGGTCCCCAACCGCGGCGCCGTCGTGCGCGTGCCCGCACCCTGGGAGGTGCGGGAGGCCTATGAGGTGCGCGCCGAGCTCGAGTCGCTCGCGGCCGCCCGCGCGGTCAGCCGCATCTCGCAGGCCGACCTGGACAGCCTCCGCACCGCCAACCAGGAGATGTACGACCGTTCGCTGTCCGGTCAGGACGCCGGCAAGAGCAGCCGGCAGGAGAACGACATCTTCCACACCACGATTACCCGCGTCGCCGCCAACACACGGCTGGCCCGGTCGATCGAGGAGATCAACGAGACCTTCCCTCGCAACGTCTCGGCGCAGCTGCTCGTGAACGACGAACGACACCGCGAGGAGAACTACCTCGAGCACAGCCGCATCGTCGACGCGCTCGCCAGCGGCGACATCGAGGCCGCCCGAGAGGAGATGCGCGCGCACGTCATCAGCGCCGGCGAGCAGCTGGCCCGCTGGTACGAGCGACGCAGCTCGACCGTCTTCACCGGCTGAACCGTTCCGTCGCTCTGCCCTACCCCGGTCGCCGTCCGCCGTCCGCGTGTGCAGAACTCAGGACATCCGCGGGCGCCGGCCACGACACGCCGATCATCCGCCGCCACAGACGCAGATGTCCTGAGTTCTGAACCCGTCGGGAGCCCGGGCGGTTCGCCAGGCCGGCGCAGCGGGGTGCCGATACCGCCGCACCACGGGGCAGGCGCCGCACCGGGCCCCGCCAAGCCCCGCCTAGGCGTCCAGGACGGCGGCGATCCTCGACTCGAGCAGGTCCGGATCGATCCCGCCCAACGCGATGCCGAAACGCGAGGCCAGCACCTCGATCACCGAGGACGCATCCGGCAGCACTACCCGGGTCGTCTCCCCGCCCCGGTGCTCGGCGAGGCGCCGACCGGCCAGCGTGAGGCGTCCGTCGTCGGTGACGGCCGCGGCCTTCAACGTCGTCACGAACGCCGACTCCGGATGCGTGGAGACATACCAGCACGCCACACGTCGATCGATCGCACTGCGCGGCTCCGGGTCGATCACGTACAGCGGCTGCCACCGGTCCCGGATGCGTGCCTCCAGCCGCACGAAGCGGGAGGCCGACGATGTGACGTCCGGCACCAGGCGATAGGTCTCGTGGGTCGTCTCCTGCTCGATGCCGAGCACGTCGCGAAGCGGCTGGGGCGGTGTGGGATCCCCGAACCCGACGTCGACGAGGAACCGCTCTCCCCCGGCCACGCTCACCGCGAGCAGCTCGTGCGTCTGCGGTGCGGTGCCCGCCTCCGGCGGCCGCATCCACACCACCCGCGCGGCGAGGCGCTCGACCCCGAAGCCGAGTGCGCGGAGCGCATGCCCGATCAGCCCGTTCTGCTCGTAGCAGAATCCGCCCCGACCGGCGGAGACCAGCTTGCCGGCGAGCGCGTCGGCACTGAGATCGGCGACCGGCACACCGCACAGCGGATCGAGGTTCTCGAACGGGATGCGGCGCACGTGCGCCGCCGTCAGGGAGGCCAAGGTCGGCGCATCGGCGGCCACCACCGGAGGATGCTCGATGCGCGCGAGGTAGGCGGGGAGATGGGGAGTCACCAGCGGCACGATACCCGGATGGCGGCGCGCCCGTCACGCCGTCGTCCGGGGCGCCGATCTGCGCCCCGCAGGGGCACTCCACCCTTCCCGCAAGGCACGCCGAACGGCGCCGCGGCGCCGGGCAGATCCCGCGCGGCGACGCGGATCCGATGGATTTGCGCGATGGAGACGCCCTCGGTACGGTATCCCACTATTGAGAACATTTCTCAATTGTCGATCGTGAAATCTTCTATGTCCCCCACCCCGACCACTCTGCGTCGTTCGAGCCGTTCCGCGGCGACTCCCACCCGGCAACGAGCCACCGATGCCGCCCCCGCAGCAGCCGCCCTGCTCGCCTTGCGGAGACGACGGGCCCGGTTCGCGCTGATCGGCTCCGCGGTCGTGCTGGTCGTGGTCGTCATCGTCGCGATCGGCATCGGCCCCGTCGCGATCGACCCGCTCGGCGTGATCGATGTGCTGGTTCGCCGCCTGACCGGGCAACCCGCCCAGAACACCATCGCCGATCAGATCGTGTGGTCGACCCGGCTGCCCCGCATCGGCATGGCACTGTTCGCCGGGGCCGGTCTCGCGATGGCGGGGGCCGTCTTCCAGGCGCTGGTGCGAAACCCCCTCGCCGACCCGTACCTGCTCGGACTCAACTCCGGAGCCTCGGCGGGCGTCGCGCTGGTGGTACTGGTGGTCGGCGCCTCGACGGCGCTCGCCGTCTCCGGTGCGGCGCTCGGCGGCGCGGTGGCCACGATCGTCCTGGTGCTCGCCGTCGCCGGTGGGTCCCGCGCGCGCGGACCGGCACGATTCGTGCTGTCGGGCCTGGCGGTCGGCTACGCCCTCAACGCCGTCGCCAGCATGCTCGTCTTCCTCTCCGATTCTGCCGAGGCCGCGCGCTCGGTGATGTTCTGGCTCCTCGGGTCCATCGCCTCCGTGCAGCCGGTCGTCCTGGCCGCCGTCGCCATCGTCGTCATGATCGCGCTGTGCGCCTTGATCGGCACGAGCGGACGTCTGGACGCGCTGGCATCGGGCGACGACTCCGCACTGGCCGCGGGCCTGCGCCCCGAACGGGACCGCTTCATCCTGCTGGCCGGCACCGCCGCGATGGTCGGGGTCGTCGTGTCCGGCGTGGGGGGCGTGGGCTTCGTCGGGCTCGTCGTACCGCACCTGGCGCGAGCGCTGGTGGGAGGCAGGCACCGGATCCTGCTCCCGGCCTCCGCCCTGATCGGTGCGGCGCTGCTGGTAGCCGCTGACACCGTGGCGCGGACAGTGCTCGCCCCCCAGGAGATCCCCGTCGGCGTGGTCACCGGCGTCATCGGCACCCCGTTCCTGCTGTTCCTCCTCGCCCAGCGACACATCCCCTCACGCCAGTCATGACCCCGGCGGGCGGTCCACCGTCACCGTCGCGTCTCCCGAGAACCCGAGGAACAACGCCCGGTCCGTGACCTGCGCCACCGCGACCGAGTCCCTTCCCGCCCCCATCCGAAAGGCACCCCCATGCACCTCCTCCGATCCCGACCGGTCGCCGTGGCCCTCGTCGCCGCCGCGACCGTGGCCGCGCTGACCGGTTGCGCCACCGCCTCCAGCTCGGAGACGACCGACGCCGCGACCTCCGCGACGGGCTTCCCGCTCACCATCGACAACTGCGGCAGCGAGCTCACGCTCGACGCGCCGCCGGAGCGGATCGTCCTGGTCAACAACGACGGCCTCGCCAACCTCGAAGCGCTCGACGCCGTCGACCGCATCGTCGCCGTCACCGCGACCCCGGCCGAAGGCCTCTACGAGCCCGAGACCTACGCGGCGATCGCCTCGCTCGACGTGCTGTCGACCGAGACCAACGCGACCGGCGGATCGGTCGTCTCGCAGGAAAGCATCCTCGGTATGGCGCCCGACCTCGTGATCGCGCCCGAGAAGGGCGTGGACCGCGACGCGCTCACCGCCGCCGGCGTCGCCGTCTACACCCCGAGCGCGTATTGCACCGACGTGCCCGCGGCGTACACCCAGACCGCGACCTTCGACCGTGTCTGGGACGAGCTAGCGACCTATGGCGAGATCCTGGGCGAGACGGATGCCGCCGCGGCCATCGCCACGCAGGCGCAGGCGGAGCTCGCCTCGCTGCCGGAGGCCGAGAACGGCACCGCCGTGGGGCTCTACGTCTCCTCCGGCGGCGCGGTGCTCTCCCCCTACGGCGGCCCCAGCATGGTGACGCCCGTGTTCGAGGCGGCCGGACTGACGAACGTCTACGCCGACGTGGACGATCGGGTCTTTGACGCCAGCCTGGAGGACATCATCGCCCGCGATCCCGGGACGATCGTGCTGCTGTACTCCAGCGGAGACGCGGAGACGGTGAAGGAGTCCTTCCTCTCCGCCGCGGGCGTCGACTCCCTCACCGCAGTGCAGAACGGCCGGGTCATCGCCCTGCCGTTCGCTTACACCGACCCGCCCACCGTGCTCACCGCAGAGGGCCCCTCCGTGCTCCGCGGCCTGCTGGCGGACCTGTCGTGATCGAAGCCGAGCACCTCACGGTGCGACTGGGCGGGAAGACCGTCGTCGACGCTGTCGACCTGGTCGCTCGCGACGGCGAGGTGCTCGGCATCGTCGGCCCCAACGGCAGCGGGAAGTCGACGCTGCTGCGCGCCCTGATGGGTGTGCAGCAGGCAGCCGGCGGCCACGTCCGCATCGACGGCACCGACATCGCCCACGCGACGCGCCGCTGGATCGCGCGCCGTGTGAGCTTCGTCGGGCAGATGCTCGACCCGGATCCGACGCTCCGGGTGGGCGAGGAGGTCGCGCTGGGCGCGATCGCCCGGCAGGGATCCTGGCGGGCGCAGAGCCGCCGCACCGAGGCGTCGGCACTGACGGCGCTTCGCACCGTGGGGCTCGACGACCGTGCGGCGGACGTCACCGCGAACCTGTCCGGTGGCGAGCGTCAACGCGTGGCGATCGCGCGCAGCATCCTGCACGGGGCGGACCACGCCCTGCTGGATGAGCCGACGAACCACCTCGACATCCGCCACCGCCTGGAACTCATCGCCCTGCTGCGAACGATCGCTCCGACCGTGGTCGTGGTGCTGCACGACCTCGAGCTGGCGGCCCGCTGCTGCGACGCGGTGGTGCTGCTCGACGCCGGGCGGGTGGTCGCCTCCGGCGCGCCTGCGCAGGTGCTCGCCCCGACTCACCTCGACGCCGTCTATGACGTGCGCACCCATGTCCTGCCGACCCCCGCGGGGTCGCTCCATCTCTCCTTCGACCTGCCCTCCTCCCTCTGAAAGGACCTCCGATGACACTCCTTGACCCGTCCGCGCCCACCGCGGCCGCCACACCCGCCAAGCAGTCGGCCGCGCTCGAGCTCATCGCACGCTGGGACGCACAGCAGACCGGCTACATCCGCCACCGCGGTGCCCGCTTCGACACGATCGCCCGGGTGGTGGCCGAGGTCGTGGGCGATCAGCCGGCTCCCCGCATCCTCGACCTGGCGTCGGGCCCCGGCTC
>JAATGR010000220.1 GCA_015654575.1 Actinomycetales bacterium | reverse complement strand
CGACGGGCAGACGGCCGACCGCGTAGCCCCAGAGAACGAAGCCCAGCGCGGAGGGCAGCAGGCCCAGATACACGGCGGCGGCCCATCCCCCAGAGGAGGCGCCAACGAGTTCCGACCAGCCGAAGGGCACGAAAGGCAGCGTCATGATCGTGCCGGCTACCATCGCGTAGGTCGCCACCTCGAGGCCGGAGTAGGTGCGCAGAAGCGGTCTCTGCATCGGGTGATAGATGCCCTGCGCGATCATCGCGGCCACCACGATCCACACCGACGAGGAGAGCGACAGCCCAGCGCGCGCGAGGCAGACCAGGAGAACGCCGCCGAGGGCGACCGCGCTTCCGATGATCGTGATCATGCTCACTCGCTCGCGAAACAACAATCGGGCGACGGCGATCGAGACGAGAGGCGCGGCGGCGACAATGATGCTTGCCGTCCCGGCCGGGACGTGCAGCTCTCCCCAGTTCAGCAGCAGCTGATAGGCGGTCATGCCGAAAAACCCAGCAGCGATGATCCAGCCCAGATCCCGCAGTTTGGGAATCCGGACGTGACGAATGGCGGCGATAACGCCTAGCGCGATCATCGCGACCGCAAGACGCACGAACGACAGCCCGATCACGCCCAGAGTCGGGGCCGCAACACGGATCGCCGGGAACGCGCTCGCCCAGAGCACGACGACGCCGAGGCCGGCGAGGATGGCACGATCAAGCTTCACACCCTCAGTCTCCGCAGATCAAAGCGGTACCACCAGTGAATTGATCTTTACCAAGAGATAAGCTTCATTTATGCTTGATGTTCGGAAACTCGGGATGCTGGCCGCCTTAGAGCGGCTGGGGACGGTGGCTGCGGTCGCTGAAGAACTGCACCTGACCGCGCCGGGAATCTCGATGCAGCTGAACGCTCTCGAGCGTGAGCTCGGCGTAGCCCTCACCGAGCGTCAGGGCCGACGACTCGCCCTGACCCCGGCCGGGCGGCTACTCGCCGCGCACGGCCGCGACATGCTCGACCGGCTCTCACTCGCCGAATTGGAGATCTACACACTCCAGCGCGGGGCCGGCGGCCGTTACCGCGTCGCCGCATTCCCCTCCGCAGCCCGCACGATTGTCGCGGACGCGTGGGCCGCGCTCCTCACCAATGGATCGGGTCTGGAGATGACTCTAACGACCCCGGAGCCAGAGGTAGCGCTCGCCGCCCTCAGCGCGGGCGAAACGGACCTGGCAATCGTGCACTCGTACTCGAACGTTCCTCGTTCCCTCCCCGAGGGCATCGCGGCGGCATTGATCGCAACCGAGCCGATCTGGCTCGCCATCCGCGCAGACGACCCACTCGCGGGCGACCACATTGACCTCAGCGAACTCGCTCAGCACTCCTGGATCACACCAGTACGCGACCTGACCTGCTTCGAGATGACCGACCGAGCATGCGGCCTCGCCGGCTTCCGGCCAAGGATCGTCGCTGAAACGATGGACTTCACCGTCCAACTCCAACTCGTCCAAGTCGGAGTCGGCGTCGCTCTCGTCCCCGATCTCACCGTAGCCGCGATCCCGGCAGGAGTGGTTCTCGCCCGCCCATCGCTCCCACTCGAAAGGAAGATAGAGGCCGCCCGACGCACCACCATGCTCAGCGACGCCGGACTCGCCCAACTCATCAACATGCTGCGCGACGCCGCACGACCCCAGACACGGACCACTACAACCGGACCGCCTCCGAACACCGCTTGATGGTTCGCAGCACGCCCGGATCGAAGTCGCCGTGGGCTGTTCGCGGGAAGCCTGCCGCGTCCCACCAGTCTTCGACCCAGTTGAAGACGTTCCCCACCATGTCGAGCGCACCGTACGACTACGCACCGGTCGGGAAGCTGCCCACCGGGGATGTGCAGGGGAATACGTCATCGTGCTCCGGGTTGCGTCCACCGAAGGCAGCCGTGTGCTGATCGAGCGTCTTCCGGTTACCCATCAGGATCTTGTTGCCGGAACCGACACGTCGAGGTAGTTCACCCTCGTCGGATCCCACTCGTTCCCCCATGGATACTTCCGGCCATCGGTGCCTCGCGCGGCCTTTTCCCATTCCGCCTCGCTCGGCAACGCGAGCCCGGCCCACGCGCAGTAGACCTGCACGGCATCCCACGAGACCATCACCACGGGATGACTACTCGTGTCGCCGTCCAGCTTGTCGTCGAAGTGCGCCGCCCCTGGCGCCGCCCGGCCTGTGGCTTTGCAGAACGCCGTGTAATGCTCGCGCGTCACGTCATGACGACCGATCCAATACTCGAGCACGCGCCGGTCGACGCCGACTCCGCCGCCGCGCTGCGGGCCATCGCCGTAGCGATCTTCGACTCGATCGACGCGCGCGCGTGACTAGGAGCGCAGTTGACGCGCGGCGGTCTCCAGCCCGGAGCTTTGCGAATCTGGAAGATGCATCGGACTGAATTGCATCAGCTCGGCCTGTCCGGGGCAGTCCTCACCGACGCAGGATCCACCCTGGCCAACTTCATCCTCGGCTCGGCGGTCCACCACAGTTTCGATCCCCGCCCACGCGCACGCAGCACCAACCGGACCACGCACCTCCAGATACTGGCAGATCTACGGAGAGCGCTCGACTCCGACCCTCTCATCGACGGCATCGCGACCCACTTGAGCGAACACAACGACCGCGACCAGTTCCTCGCCGGCGCGACATCATCCTCAGAGGCATCACCGGAACCGCACGCTGACAACCATCTGGGCAGCGCTCCCCGACGACACGTGTCCCTGGCGGAGCAGCGCAGAAGCGCACGACGTCAAAGATTCCATGCGGTATCGCCCGTGTGCATCACTCGCTGCGCGGCCGGGCGTCCCATCGCTCTACTATTTGCCTATTCCATATAGCGATGTAGAATAGGCACATGGATGAGATCGATGTGCGACTGCTACAGGCGCAGCTGAAGGCGTTCCAGCGTCGTCAGCGTGCGGAGCGGGTTCCCGTCGCGGGGCTGTCGAGCTCCGCGGTGAGGGTCCTGGGTGCGGTCGCGCGAAGAGCCGACGGATGCCAGCCGGGACACATCGTCGAGGAGCTGCAGATGACGACCTCGAACGTCGCGGCCGCCTTGCGGGAACTGGAGTCGGGCGGCTTCATCCACCGGCGCAAGGACGGGGCGGATGCGCGGCGCGTGAACATCTTGCTCACGGACGCCGGACGGAAGCTGGTGGCGGAGAGTCGTGCGGCTCGCGACAGCTGGCTGAGCGATGCCATCGCTGCGCTCCTGGACGAAGACGAGCAGGCAACCCTCCTCACGGCCGGCGTCCTACTGGAGCGGCTCTCCCAGTTGGACGCTGCCTCGACCGGGAGGAGAGGTCGATGAACGAATCCCGGTCTCCCCTCCGCGAGCGTGCTGCGGCGGTCGTCTCGTCGCTGCGGGTGCGGAACTACCGCCTGTACTTCTTCGGCCAGTCGGTGTCGGTCGCGGGCACGTTCATGCAGACGCTGGCCCTGTCGTTCCTGACCCTGCAGCTGACCGGCAGCGGTGCCGCTCTCGGCATCGTCGCGGGCGTTCGCATCCTCCCCTTCGTGCTCCTGGGCCCGCTAGGCGGGGTCATCGCCGACCGCTACGACAAGCGCCGACTGCTCTATGTGACCCAGTCCGCCTCGGCCGCCGGTGCGATCGTCTTCGCGATCCTCGCCGCCGTCGGCGCGGTCACCTACCCGATCCTGATCGTGCTCTCCTTGGTGCTCGGCTGCCTGACGGTGCTCGACAACCCGGCCCGACAGAGCCTCATCGCCGATCTCGTGCCCCGGGAGACCCTCGCCAACGCCGTCGTACTCAACTCGGTGTCCCTCAACGTGGCCCGGGTGCTCGGCTCGGTGATCGGCGGCGCACTCGTCGCCGTGGTCGGCATCCCGGTGTGCTTCCTGATCAACGCGGCCTCGTTCATCGCGGTGCTGGTCAGTCTCGCCCAGATGCGCGCGGATGACATGATCCCTCCTGTCCGCGCACCCCGCGCCCGCGGGCAGGTCCGCGAAGGACTCCGCTACGCGTTCGGCACCCCCGAGCTGCTGTTCCCCCTGCTCATGCTCACCATCACCGGGATCCTCGCCTACGAGTTCCCCACCACCCTCCCGCTGCTGGCCACCGGGGCCTTCCACGGCACCGCCGCCACCTACGGCATCATGGCCGCAGTCATGGCCGGCGGAGCCATCATCGGCGGACTCTTCGCCGCAAGCCGGAAGACCCCGCGACACTCCAGCTCGCTCGCCGTCACGGCGATCGGATGGGGCATCGCCATCCTGATCACCGGCATCGACCCGAACCTCCCCATCGCCCTCATCGCCCTCGCCTTCGTCGGCTACGGAAGCATCACCTTCAACTCCACCGCGAAAACCACCCTCCAGCTCGCCTCCCGACCCGAGATGCGCGGCCGCGTCATGGCGCTCTGGGCCCTCGCCTGGGGCGGCAGCACGGTCATCGGCGCGCCGCTGGTCGGCTGGGTCGCCGAAGAGCTCGGCAGCCGCTGGGGCCTCATCATCGGCGGCGCCCCCACCATCGTCCTCGGCCTCATCCTCTACCCCCTCCTCCGCCGCCGCGACAAGAGCGCCGCCTCCCAGGACCGCCCCGAGACCGAGACCCCGAAGGCCGCCTGAACAGCCCGCCCCCTCCCGGAACACCAGAACCCAGCCACCCACTAAGGACGCACCATGCCCATCACCACCATCGAGCCCACCGCCGCCCTGATCCTCATCGACCTGCAGAAAGGCATCACCGGTGCCGCCGCCACCCCCGTGCCGATCGACACCGTCCTGAAGAACGCCCGCGACCTCGCCGCAGCATTCCGCGAAAAGAACCTGCCCGTGGTGCTGGTCAACGTCGCCGGCGGCGCCCCCGGCCGCACCGACACCTCCCAGGCGGTGGCTGCCGCAGGGCGGTCACCGCGAATGGAGGGCTGGACCGACCTCGCCGACGAACTCGACGCCCAACCCACCGACCACCGCATCACGAAGACCCGATGGGGCGCCTTCCACGACACCGAGCTCGACGAGCACCTGAAAGGACTCGGTGTCACCCAGGTCGTCCTCGGCGGCATCGCCACCAGCATCGGAGTCGAATCCACCGCCCGCGCCGCCCATGAACACGGCTACCACGTCGTCATCGCCACCGACGCCATCAGCGACCGCGACCCCGACGCCCACCACAACAGCATCACCCGAATCTTCCCGCGGCTCGCCGAGACCGGCAGCACCGCCGACATCCTCGCCCTCCTCGAGGCCGATGCGACCCACGCCGACTAGGCATAATCGCCTACCCACCGAACCGCACTCGAGCACACCCCACATCCCTTTCACGTCCGCTCCAACCAGGGACGCCAGAAATTCCCACGTGGTATTGCCAGATTGCGAAGCTTCACAGCGCTTCCCAACCGCGAAGCCCCCTCTCCACTACACAGATTCGTGTCCGGTCGTGCCCGCACGTTGTCTCCCGATCCATGAGAGCACCCAGGCCCTTCTTAGGGGCGCAGCAGTGGGATGAGGATCTCGTCGACGAGTTGTTCCTGCGCTGCGCTGTCAGGGATGCCGCCCTGGAAGAGGGTGTCGGTGAATATGCGGGCGAATGCAATATCGAGGACCCGCTCTGATCGATCGATGCGAACAGCATCCCCTCGCTCTGTGCCGCGCACGCAGATGATCCTGCCGACCTCGTGGCTGCGTTCCCTCACTTGGGATGCAACCAGCTCGCGGAGTGTGGCGTCGTCGCGGATCCCTTCGAGCAGCCCGATCAGGGAAGGTCCCGGAGCGCCGACGAGGGTGTGCGCGATCTCCCGCACGGTGGCCAGGAGGTCTCCGCGGAGCGTGCCGGTGTCG
>JAATGR010000253.1 GCA_015654575.1 Actinomycetales bacterium | reverse complement strand
TCGAGAACATGGGCCTGCCGTTCAACCGCACGCCCGAGGGCAAGATCGACCAGCGCCGTTTCGGCGGCCACACGGCCGACCACGGCAAGACGCCGGTGCGCCGCGCGTGCTACGCCGCGGACCGCACCGGGCACATGATCCTGCAGACGCTTTTCCAGAACTGCGTCCGGCTGGGCATCAACTTCTTCAACGAGTTCTACGCGCTCGATCTGATCACCGTGCCCGATGCCGACGGCAACACGCAGGTCGCCGGCGTCGTCGCCTACGAGCTCGCCACCGGCGATCTCCACGTCTTCCACTCCAAGGCCGTGATCTTCGCGACCGGCGGGTTCGGCAAGATTTACAAGACGACCTCCAACGCGCACACCCTCACCGGTGACGGCGTGGGCATCATCTGGCGCAAGGGACTCCCCTTGGAGGACATCGAGTTCTTCCAGTTCCACCCGACCGGGCTCGCAGGTCTCGGCATCCTCCTCACCGAGGGCGCCCGCGGCGAGGGCGCGATCCTGCGCAACGCCTCCGGTGAGCGCTTCATGGAGCGCTACGCCCCCACCATCAAGGACCTGGCTCCCCGCGACATCGTCGCCCGCTGCATGGTCAAGGAGGTGCTGGAGGGGCGCGGCGCCGGTCCCCAGAAGGACTACGTGTATCTGGACTGCACGCACCTGGGCGCGGAGGTGCTGGAGACGAAGCTCCCCGACATCACGGAGTTCGCCCGCACCTACCTCGGCGTCGACCCGGTGGTCGAGCCGGTGCCGGTGATGCCGACCGCGCACTACGCGATGGGCGGCATCCCCACCAACAACAGCGGAGAGGTCCTCGCCGACAACACGACCATCGTCCCGGGGCTGTACGCGGCCGGCGAGTGCGCGTGCGTGTCCGTGCACGGCGCCAACCGGCTGGGAACGAACTCCCTGCTCGACATCAACGTGTTCGGCAAGCGTAGCGGCCGCAACGCGGTGGAGTACGTGAAGACGGCCGAGTTCGTGCCGCTTCCGGAGAACCCGGCCGACGGCGTCCGCGACCTGATCGAGGGGCTGCGCAACAACGACGGCACCGAGCGGGTCGCTGTGCTGCGCAAGAAGCTGCAGGACGAGATGGACGCCAACGCGCAGGTGTTCCGCACCGACGAGACGCTGACCAGCGTCATGGGCACCATCCACGACCTGCGCCAGCGGTACAAGAACATCCACGTCGACGACAAGGGCAAGCGGTTCAACACGGACCTGCTCGAGGCCGTTGAGCTGGGCTTCCTGCTCGACCTGGCCGAGATCGTCGCCTACGCCGCCCGCAACCGCAAGGAGAGCCGCGGCGGCCACATGCGCGAGGACTACCCGAACCGCGACGACGAGCAGTACATGCAGCACACGATGGCCTACCTCACCGGCGACCCGCACTCGCCGGATCCGGAGGACCACATCAAGCTCGGCTGGAAACCCGTCGTGTTCACCCGGAATGAGCAGGGCGAGTTCAACTACCCGCCGATGGAGAGGAAGTACTGATGTCCACCGCCATCGCCCCGGACGCCACCGGAGAGGACACCGTTGTCGAGGTCGGCGGCGAAGCGTCCATCCAGTCGTACCTCGTGACCTTCATCGTCCGCCGGTTCAACCCGGAGACCGACGAGGAACCGCGCTGGGTCGACTACGACGTCGAGATGTACCCGACCGATCGCGTGCTCGACGCGCTGCACAAGATCAAGTGGGAGGTCGACGGATCCCTGACCTTCCGCCGTTCCTGCGCCCACGGTATCTGCGGTTCCGACGCGATGCGCATCAACGGCCGCAATCGCCTCGCATGCAAGACCCTCATCAAAGACCTCGACATCTCCAAGCCCATCTACGTCGAGGCCATCAAGGGTCTGCCGCTGGAGAAGGACCTCGTCGTCGACATGGACCCGTTCTTCGCCGCGTACCGCGAGGTGAAGCCGTTCCTCATCGCGAAGACCGCGGCGGAGCCGGGTAAGGAGCGCTTCCAGTCCGTTGTCGACCGCGAGCGGTTCGACGACACCACCAAGTGCATCCTGTGGGCGGCATGCACCTCGTCGTGCCCGGTGTTCTGGACCGACGGGCAGTACTTCGGCCCGGCGGCGATCGTGAACGCCCACCGGTTCATCTTCGATTCGCGCGACGACGCGGGCGATGTGCGGCTGGACATCCTCAACGACAAGGAGGGCGTGTGGCGCTGCCGCACGACCTTCAACTGCACCGAGGCGTGCCCCCGCGGCATCCAGGTCACGAAGGCCATCGCCGAGGTCAAGCAGGCGGTGCTCCGCGGGGCCTGACCCGACACCCGTGCGCAGCACGAGTCAGCCGCAGGGGGAGCTCACGCTGCACCTCGGCGCTCTGCGAACAGCATCGCGTCCGGGCTGGGACGTCAAAGGGCGCGGCCGGATCGATAGGGTGTGAGCGTGCGACGGGAACCGGTGACGACTGCGTCGACGCCATCGTCGCCCCCCGACGACGACGCCCTGCACACTCGCTGGGAGATGGCGCAGGCAGCCCTGCGGGAGCGTTTCGACGAGCCGATCGAGCGCGCGACCGACCTCACTCGTCGTACGCTCGCCTGGTTTCCCGTCCGCGTTTGGCGCCATTTCCTCCAGCACAACGGGTTCCTGCTGGCCGCCGGCATCAGCTACCAATCGCTGTTCACGATCTTCGCCGGAATCTACCTCGCAGCGGCGGCGGCGGGGCTGTGGCTGGGCGGCGATACGCAGGCCGTCGACGGCTTGACCGAACTCATCAACGGCTACATTCCCAACCTGATCAGCGAGGACGGCCTCATCCAGCCCGACCAGCTCGAGGCCGTGGTGAGTCAGTCCGGCGGCAGTGTCGTGACCATCACGGGCCTCGTCGCACTCGTGCTCGTCGTGTGGACCGCCATCGGCTTCGTGACCTACGCCCGCCGGGCGGTGCGCGATACCTTCGGCCTCGAATACGACCGTCGCAGCTATCTGATTCTGAAAGCGCGGGATCTGCTCGCGGCCTTCCTGTTCGGGATGGCGCTGCTTCTTGGCTGGGCGCTCGTGCAGATCACGCTGTGGGCGCTCGACCTCGTCTTCTCGATGATCGGTTGGGGCACCGACGGAGTCTGGTCGACGATCGCGTTGCGGACATTGACGATGGTGGTCGCGTTCGCTATCAACACGGTCGCGCTCGCGCTGCTGTTCCGCTTTCTCACCGGCACCTCGCTGCGCTGGCGTCGCATCTGGCCGGGGTCGCTGCTCGGCGGGGCGGCGCTCGCCGTGCTGCAGCTGGCGGCCGGCATCCTGCTGGTCTACTCCCCCAGTAATCCACTGCTGGCGACCTTTGCGATCTTCATCGGGTTCATGCTGTGGTTCCGGCTCAACGGCATCGTGATCCTGGTCGCGGCGGCGTGGATCGCCATCGCCACCCGCGACCGCGACCTGCCCCTGGTCGAGCTCAGCGAGGCGGAGCGGCTGCGGCAGGAATACGAGGCATTGCGTACCGCGGCACGCGTGCAGCTGCGCGAGGCGCGACGGTTGGAGGATGCGGCGCCGTGGTGGCGGCGTCCGATCCTGCATCGCGCCGTCCGTCGTGCCGAGCACGAGCTCACCCGGGTCGAGGCCGATCCTCCCGCGCCAGCGGCCTCGCACAGCCTGCTCGGTTAGGGTCCGCCGTGCACGCGCGGGGTTTCCGCTTTGTCGACGCCGCCGCCGAACCTTGGCCGTTCCCACGGATCGCTGCGCACGCACCGAACGATCGCGATGCGGTGCAGACGGATGACTCTCCCTGTCGGCGGGGCGCCCTAAGCTGACACCCGTGCCCAGAACTCTTCGCATCGCCAGCGTCAACGTCAACGGGATCCGCGCCGCCGTGCGAAACGGAATGGCCGGCTGGCTCGACGCCGCCGCCGTCGACGTGCTCGCCCTGCAGGAGGTGCGCGCGGAACGTGTACATCTGGAGGCCGCCCTGCCGGGCTGGGACTTCGTACACGACGAATCGCACACGAAAGGACGCTCCGGCGTCGCGATCGCGAGCCGGCTGCCGATCGTTGCGACGCGCACCGAGTTGGGCGACGAGACCGTCGACTCGCAGGGACGCTGGCTCGAAGCCGACATCGACGTCGACGGCGAGTCCCTGACCGTCGTCAGCGCCTACGTGCACTCCGGCGAGGACGGCACGCCCAAGCAGGTCGCGAAGTACGGCTTCCTCGACGCCATGACCGATCGGCTTCCCGAGCTGGCACGCACCCGGCCGCTCGCGCTCGTGGTCGGCGACCTCAACGTCGGCCACCGCACCCTCGACATCAAGAACTGGCGCGGAAATGTGAAGAAGGCGGGCTTCCTTCCCCGCGAGCGCGCCTACTTCGATCGGTTCTTCGGCGAGCAGGGCACCGAGATCACCGGGGTCGATGGCACGACCGGCGCGGGCCTGGGCTGGGTCGACATCGGACGCCGCTTCGCCGGCGAGGTCGACGGGCCGTACACCTGGTGGTCCAACCGCGGCCAGGCCTTCGACAACGACACCGGGTGGCGGATCGACTACCAGCTCGCGACACCCGGGCTCGCGGCGCGCGTCACCGACTACCGCGTCGCCAGGGCCGGCTCCTACGCCGAACGGTGGAGCGACCACGCGCCGGTCGTGGCCGACTACACGTTCGGACGCTGAGCGCACGCGGGCCCGCATCCGTCCCGCCTAGACTTGGCCGGTGAGCAAAGCACGTCTGTACTCCGGAATGCAGCCTTCCGCCGACTCCCTCCAGATCGGCAACTACATCGGAGCACTGCTGCAGTGGCGTGACCTGCAGGAGTCCTACGACGCATTCTTCTCCGTCGTCGACCTGCATGCGATCACGGTCCCGCAGGACCCCGCCGAGCTGCGCCAGAAGACCCGTCGAACAGCGGCCCAGTACATCGCCGCCGGCATCGAGCCTTCCCGATCGACGCTGTACGTGCAGTCGCACGTGCCGGCGCACGCCGAGCTGGCATGGGTGCTGGGCAGCATCACCGGTTTCGGCGAGGCCGGGCGGATGACCCAGTTCAAGGACAAGTCGCAGCGTTATGGTTCGGACGCCACCAGCGTCGGTCTGTTCACCTACCCGGTGTTGATGGCCGCCGACATCCTGCTGTACCAGACCGATGTCGTCCCGGTTGGCGACGATCAGAAGCAGCACGTGGAGCTCACCCGCGACCTCGCGGAGCGGTTCAACTCGCGCTTCGGCGACACCTTCCGCGTGCCCGTGCCGATGATCCAGCAGGACGCGGCCCGGATCTACGACCTCCAGAACCCGACCGCGAAGATGTCGAAATCGGCGGAGTCCGACGCGGGGGTGCTGTGGCTGCTGGACGATCCGGCGGTGAGCGCGAAGAAGGTCATGCGGGCGGTCACCGATTCCGAGGGCAGCGTCCGCTACGACCGCGAGGCCAAGCCCGGCGTCTCCAACCTGCTCGTGATCTATGCCGCATTGACCGGACGGCAGATCCCGTCCATCGAGGACGAGTACGCCGGCCGCGGCTACGGCGACTTCAAGAAGGGCCTGGCCGAGGTCGTCGTCGAGGAGTTCGGGCCGGTACGCGAGCGCGCGCTGGCCCTGTTGGACGACCCCGCCCAGCTCGACGGGGTGCTCGCCCGCAACGCCGAGAAGGCCGCCACCATCGCGAACGCGACGCTCGACACCGTATACGACCGGATCGGCCTGCTCCGTCGCCGCTGATCCCCTCCCGTCCCGGCCACTGCGCATAACTCAGGCAATCCCGCGCCACC
>JAATGR010000103.1 GCA_015654575.1 Actinomycetales bacterium | reverse complement strand
GGCGCCCATGCCGCCGTGTAGCGCGTCGAGGCAGGGCAGGTAGAAGGCCGGGGTTCCGGAGACGGCGAGCAGGTGCGCGAGACGGTCGGCCATGATCCCGGACGTGCCGCTCCCGGTGGTGAGCGCACGCCACCACTGCCTTCCACGAGGCGATGGCCGGCCTCGACCCCGGCAGCGTGCGTGCGATCTCGGTCGCCGCGCAGTGCCACGGTCTGGTCGTGCTCGATGAGCATGACCAGGTGGTTCGCCCCGCGAAGCTGTGGAATGACACGACCACCACCGCGCAGCTGGACCGACTGCTGGCGGACATCGGCGCCGCGACCGTCATCGAGCGGGTCGGCACGCTTCCCACCGCGGCGTTCACGATCAGCAAACTCGCCTGGCTCGTCGAGACGGAGCCGGACGGCTTCGCGCGCACCCGCCGTATCCTGCTGCCCCACGACTACCTCACCTTCCGCCTCACCGGCCGGGCGGTCACGGATCGTTCCGACGCTTCCGGCACCGGATACTTCGATGCCGATCGCAACGCCTACCTTCTGTCCTTCCTCGACCGGATCGCGCCCGGCGCGGACTGGGCGGGCATGCTGCCGCACGTCGCGAGTCCGGACGAGACGGCCGGCACCATGCAGCCCTCGGCGCTCGCGGAGCTGGGACTGACCGGAGACGTCCTCGTCGGCATCGGCGGCGGCGATCAGCATGCGTCGGCGTTGGGCCTCGGGCTGACGCACGGCGACGTGCTCTATTCGCTGGGAACAAGCGGCGTGGTCATGGCGCTCTCGTCCGTCCCCGTGCGGGACGCCACCGGAGCGGTGGACGGTGTCGCCGACATGACCGGCGGGTTCCTGCCACTGGTCTCGACGTTGAACGCCGCCCGGGTGACCGATGCATTCGCGCGCATCCTCGGCGTCGACCACGATGAGCTCTCCCGGCTGGCGCTGTCGGCACCGGACCGGGTCGGCCCGGTGCTCGCCGCCTTCCTCGACGGGGAGCGCACGCCCAACCTGCCCGACGCTCGCGGACTGCTCGCGGGGATCACGACCGACATCGGCAGGGATGAGATCGCGCGGGCGGCGTACGAGGGGGTGCTGCTGGCGCTGGTCCGCGGGCAGCGCGATCTCGAGAGGATGCGGGTGCGCACCGACGGCGACGTCCTGGTCGTCGGAGGGGGAGCGCGTTCGGCCGCGTATCCGCAGCTGCTGGCCGACCTTCTGGGCCGGGAGGTGCGTACCGCCGACGTCGTGGAGTCGGTGGCTATGGGCGCCGCCGTGCAGGCCGCGGCCGTGGCCACCGGATCCGGGATCGTCGCCCAGCGCGACCGGTGGGCGCCGCACCGTCGCCTCCTCGCTGCGCCGCGCACCGGGCACACCCGTGACCCGCGGGAGCTCTACGCGCGGGTCGCCGCCGTCCGCGAACTGGACGTCCGGTGAGCGTCGAGATGGCCGCGTGGGGGCGGGGACTCGCGGATCGCGGAATCGCCGGAAGCCTCTTCGCGGTCGCGCCCGCGCTACGTCCGGACGCAGCCGACGCCCTTGCAGCGGCCGGCGCCGGCGTACACGCCGACATCATCATCGATGCGCAGGGTGCGCACCGCGGCGTGCAACCGGAAGAGCTCATGGCGGTGCGGTCCCGTCATCCGGGCCTCGACATCGATCTCCATCTCATCGTCGACGCCGACTCGTGCCCCGAGGAGCAGCTCCGCGAGGCGCTGGCGCTGGCGGTGCACGTGGGGGCATCCCACATCTCCCTGTCCGCCGATGCGCTGCGCCGGCACGCCGACCTGGTGCGCACCGCCCGCGGGGCCGGTGTGTCCGTGTGGGTCGAGAGGCGGCTCTCCGACGGGCCGTCCCTGCCCGTCGACGCCGACGGATGCCTCGTGATGCTCATCCCGCCGGGAACGCTGCAGGACGCCGATCCCGCGGCGCTCTCCCTCGTCGAGGCCTTGGCGCCGCAGCTGCCGACCGGCGTCGACGGCGGGGTCACCCGCGAGATCGCGCTGCGGAGTATCCGATACGGCGCCGCCCGGATCGTCTCGGGAAGGGCGCTGCTGAACACCGATTCCGAGAAAGGAAAAGCACCATGACCACCCAACTTCCGGAGAGCACCATGCGTGCCAGCGTGCTGCTGTCCGAACGCAGCCTCACGATCGAGGAACGCCCGGTGCCCGCACCGGGCGCGTACGAGGTGCTCGTGCGTGTCGCGGCGGTCGGCGTCTGCGGCTCCGACGTGCACTATTTCCGTCACGGCCGGATCGGCGACTTCGTCGTGGACCGTCCGATCGTGCTCGGCCACGAACTGTCCGGCACGATCGTCGCGGTCGGGGCCGGCGTCGACGGCGCGCGCGTCGGGGAGCGGGTGGCCGTGGAGCCGCAGAAGCCGTGCCACCGCTGCCGCGAGTGCCTCGCCGGTCGGTACAACCTCTGCCCCAATATGGAGTTTTATGCGACGCCGCCCATCGACGGAGCGTTCGCCGGCTACGTCGTGATCGAGTCGATGTTCGCGCACCCCGTGCCCGACTCCCTCTCCGACGAGGCGGCTGCGCTGCTCGAGCCGCTCTCGGTCGCGATCACCACGATGCGCAAGGCGCACATCGTCCCCGGCTCACGAGTGCTGATCGCGGGCGCGGGGCCGATCGGGATCATCTGCGCGCAGGCCGCGCGTGCGTTCGGAGCGGCCGAGATCATCGTCAGCGACCTTGTGCCGGAACGTCGCGAGCGGGCCCTGGGCTACGGCGCCACCCTCGTGATCGACCCGGTGGCGACTGATGTCGCCACCGCAGGGCTCGACGTCGATGCCTTCGTCGACGCCTCCGGCTCGCCGCGCGGGGTGTTCTCCGGCATCAAGGCGGTCCGCCCCGCCGGCTACGCGGTGCTGGTCGGACTCGGCAACCCCGAGATGACGCTCCCTATCGAGCACATCCAGAACCTCGAGATCTCGGTGACCGGCATCTTCCGGTACACCGACACCTGGCCCGCGGCGATCCACATGGTCGCATCCGGCCAGGTCGACCTCGACTCGTTGGTCACCGGCCGCTTCGACCTCGACCATGTCGAAGACGCGCTCGAGAGCGATCTCGATCCGCAGAGCCTCAAGTCCGTCGTCTACCCGCAGCGCTGAGCGCTGCATCTGAGAAAGGCAGTTGTATGACATCTCCGTTCAGCCTCGAGGGCCGCGCCGTCCTCGTCACCGGCGGCAACCAGGGGCTAGGCAAGGCGTTCGCCTTCGGGCTCGCCGAGGCCGGCGCCCGGGTGGCGATCGTCGGTCGCAGCGCGGAGCGCAACGCGTCAGTCGTGGCCGACGCTGCCGACGCGGGCCACGAGTTCCTGCCCGTCACGGCGGACATCACCGACGACGCACAGGTCGAGCGCACGGTCGCCGAGGTGCTGGCGTGGACCGGCGGCCGGCTCGACGTCCTCGTCAACAACGCCGGCACCTGCTATCACAACGAGGCGTTCGCCGTCACCGACGAGGAGTGGCAGAACGTGTGGGACCTCAACGTCCGCGCACTGTGGAAGATGAGCATCGCGGTCGGTGGGCACATGCGCGAAACGGGATCCGGGTCGATCGTGAACATCGGCAGCATGTCCGGCATCATCGTCAACCGTCCGCAGTGGCAGCCGGCGTACAACGCGTCCAAGGCGGCGGTGCACCAGCTCACGAAGTCGCTTGCGGTGGAATGGGCCACGTACGGCATCCGCGTCAACGCGGTCGCGCCGGGCTACGTCAAGACCGAGATGGCCCCCGTCGACCGTCCGGACTTCCAGCGGTACTGGATCGAGGACGCCCCGCAGCAGCGGTTCGCCCTGCCGGAGGAGATCGCGCCCAGCGTGGTCTTCCTCGCGAGCGACGCCGCCTCCTTCATCACCGGGTCGGTCCTCGTCGCCGACGGCGGGTACACGGCCGTCTGAACAACACAGGAAAGAAGGACGCCATCATGAAAGACATCCGTCGCATCGTCGTCAACTCCATCGACGACATCCGGGTCGAGGAGGTGCCTGCTCCCGTTGCCGGTCCCGGCGAGGTCCTGGTGCGCAGCACCATCGTCGGCATCTGCGGCAGCGACATGCACGCCGCGCACGGCCGCCACCCGTTCATGTCTCTGCCGTTCTGGCCGGGACACGAGATCGTCGGCGTCGCCGAGGGCGTGGGCGAGGGCGTGGACGCTTCCCTCGTCGGTCGCCGGGTCTTCGTCGAGCCGAACCTCGCCTGCGGGCACTGCGAGCCGTGCCTCGAGGGTCGCTACAACATCTGCACGACGCTCGACGTGTTCGGGTGTCAGACGCCGGGCGGCATGACCGACGAGTTCGTCATCGCTGCCGACCGGATCGTGCCGTTGCCGGACGACCTCGACGACGAATGGGCCGCACTGATCGAACCGTTGGCGACGCCGGTGCACGCCGTGCGCCGCGCGGGCGACCTGCACGGCAAGCGCGTCGTGGTGTTCGGCGCCGGCCCCATCGGGCTGTTCCTCACCATCGCCGCGATAGCCGCCGGCGCCGACCGGGTCGTCGTGGCGGATCTGCTTGACTCGAAGCGGGCGCGCGCCGAGCGCCTGGGCGCCGCCGGTTCGTTCGATCCGACGGCGCCGGATGCGGCGGCCACTGCGTTGGAACTGCTGGGCGGCCCTGCTCACGTCGTGTTCGACGGCGTCTCGCGCGAGTCGACCGTGGCGCTCGCGATCGAGGTTCTACGCAAGGGTGGCAGGCTCATGACGGTGGGCGTCCCCGCCGGGGCGACGCCGGTGCGTCTCGACCTGGTGCAGGATCGCGAGCTCGAGATCTTCGGCAACCTCATGTACGTGCGCCAGGATGTGCTCGAGGCGATGCGACTGCTGCAGACGCGTCCCTTCGCGTTCCACGAGATCGTCACCGCGACGTTCCCGCTCGACGAAGCCGCCGCCGCGTTCGCTGCGAGCGATGACCCCGAGCAGGTGAAAGTCCTCGTCACGATCTCCTGAGCGGCCTGAGCGGTCGCGGCGCGGGTCCACCGACCGCGGCCGCGGTCGCGCGCAAAACTCAGGACATTTCTGTCTGCTCGCCCCGTCGGCCCCGTGATCACGCGGCCGGGAGCAGGCGGAGTGTGAAATGTCCTGAGTTTTGCGCCGGGCGGTGGGCAGCCGCCGCGCCCATCCTGGGCCGGATCAGGCGCGCGGGGCGTAGCGTTCGAGCGTCTGGGTGCGGGTGACGAGGTCACGCAGCGCTTCGATCGATGTGGCTGTCAGGCCGGCGGCCCGAGCCTGCACGAGGACGTTGCCGAGCGCGGTCGCCTCGACCGGGCCCGC
>JAATGR010000201.1 GCA_015654575.1 Actinomycetales bacterium | reverse complement strand
GCCTATCAACTGCTGCGCGACGAGGGACTGGTGGAGCTGCGCCGCGGACGGGGCGCCACCGTCTCCGCCTCCGCGACGCCGCTCGCGGAGCTCGCCCACGACATTCGGGGTCTCGTCGCCCGCGCCGCAGCGCTCGGCCTCTCGCCCGCGACGCTCGCCGCTCTGGTCACGGCGGCGCCGGCATGAATGCCCGTGACGGCGCGGGCGCCCGCGCAGACCCGCAACATCCCCGCCGACATCCGCCGCGCCCGCACCGCCTTTTTCTGGGCGGGGATGGCGGATCCGCCCCGGACGCCTCGGCATCGTGCTGCGTGCCGGTGAGGCGGTGGAGGTCGTCCGCACCGACGGCCGTGCGGTCGTGATCACCATCGACGACGCGGAGAGTGCTGCGTCCGTCCTCGCCGCCGCGGTGTCGCATCACTCCCCGGTCGAGAGCTGACGAGCGGGGTCCGGGCGTTCGGCGCACGCCCGCGCCACGTAGGCTGGATTCCGTGCCTGTCGCAGATCCTGTCGGGGTGCTGCTGGTCGACAAACCGGCGGGCCTGACCAGCCATGACGTCGTCGCGCGCGCCCGTAAAGCCCTCGATACGCGCAAGATCGGTCACGCCGGAACGCTCGATCCGATGGCGACCGGGCTCCTGGTGCTCGGCGTCGGCGGGGCGACCCGGCTGCTGACCTACATCGTCGGACTCGGCAAGACCTACGAGGCCACCATCCGGCTCGGCCAGACGACCACGACCGACGACGCCGACGGTGAGATCGCGATCACCGCGGATGCCGCGACCCTCGCCGCCGCGGACGACGCGGGCATCGACGCCGGCATCGCCGCGTTGACCGGCGAGATCGACCAGGTTCCCAGCGCGGTCTCCGCGATCAAGGTCGACGGTCGCCGCGCGTACAAGCTGGTGCGCGCCGGCCAGGACGTGGAGCTCGCGGCACGCCGCGTCCAGGTCGACCGGTTCGAGGTGCGGGATCGTCGTCGCACCGCCGCCACGATCGACCTCGATGTCGTCGTGGACTGCTCCAGCGGCACCTACATCCGGGCGCTCGCCCGCGACCTGGGCGCCGGTCTCGGTGTCGGCGGCCACCTCACCCGGCTTCGTCGCACCCGCATCGGCCGGTTCGAGGTCGCCGACGCGGTGCCTGTCGAGGGCATCGACGCGACCGCGCTGATCGATCCCGCGGATGCCGCCGCCGCGGCCCTTCCGGTGTGGCAGGTCGACGCCGACCAGACCGTCGACCTGCGTCACGGGCGGAGGGTCCTGGGCCTCGCCGCATCCGTGCCTGCGTTCCCCGCGGCGGCGATCGATCCCCAGGGGCTTCTGGTGGGCATCGTCGAGCGCCGCGGCGACGACGTGCGCAGCGTCATGAACCTGCGCCGGGACCCGGCATGATCCTCTGGTTCACCCTCGCGCAGGTGGCCGTCGCCGTCGCGGCCGGCCTGCTGTGCATCGTGCTCGGGCTGGTGGGACGCCCGCCCAGTGACGCATCCGTCGGATCGCTTGCGCTGGTCGAGATCCTGCTCATCGCCCAGGTGGTCGTCGCGATCGTCGCACCGTTCGCGGGGAATCCGGCGCTCGGCAATCCGCTGGAGTACTGGGTCTATCTCGTCTCGGCCGTGCTGCTGCCGCCCGCGGGCGTGGCCTGGGCGCTGCTCGAACGCAGCCGCTGGAGCACCGTCATCATGGGCGCCGCCGCGCTGGCGGTCGCGGTGATGGTGTGGCGCATGGAGGTCATCTGGACCGTGCAGTACGCCTGAGTGCCGCCGCCGCGCTGGCTAGGATGGTGAGGTCATGTCCACCCCCGCCTCACGCCGCATGACCGGCGTCGCCCGTGTGCTCGTCGTGGTCTACGCAATCATGGCGCTCGCCTCGACCGGACGCTCCTTCGTGCAGCTGGTCAGCGAGTTCGACGCGGCGCCGCTGGCCTACCTGCTGTCCGGCGTCTCCGCCGTCGTCTACATCGTCGCCACCCTGGCCCTCGTGTTCTCCGATCGCCCGGGCTGGTATGTCACGGCGTGGGTCGCGATCGGTTTCGAGCTGGTCGGGGTGCTGGTGATCGGGACGCTGAGCATCGTGCTCCCCGAGCTGTTCCAGCATCCGACGGTCTGGTCGCTGTACGGCGACGGCTACGTCTTCGTGCCGCTCGTGTTGCCGTTCGTGGGCCTCGGCTGGCTGTGGAGCAACCGCCCGGGCCGTGTCGTCGCGTCCGAGCCCGTCGTCTCGCGGTCGTCGTGGTGATCGTCTTCCGCGGTCCCGACGACGTGCCGGCCGGTTTCGGGCCTGCCGTCGTGGCGATCGGCAAGTTCGACGGCGTGCATGCCGGCCACCGGGCCGTGATCGAACGGGCCCAGGTGGATGCCGCGGCGATCGGTGCGAAGGTCGTGGCCGTGACCTTCGACCGTAATCCGCTCGCGCTCCTGCGGCCCGACCTCTCCCCGGAGAGCCTCGTGGGGGTGACGCAGAAGGAGCGTCTGCTCGCCGACACCGGTGTGGACGCGACCATGATCCTCACCTTCGATCGCGAGCTCGCCGGTCTCACGCCCCGCGAGTTTGTCGAGCGGGTGCTGCGTCCGCTGGGCACGCGCACCGTGCTCGTCGGCAGCGACTTCCGGTTCGGCGCCGGCGGCGCCGGCACCCCGGAGACCCTTCGCGAGCTCGGCGACGAGTTCGGCTTCCGCGTCGACCTGGTCGACGACGTGCGGGCGGTCGGCGAGGGGCGACGGGTGTCGTCCAGCTGGATCCGCGAGGTGCTCGCCCAGGGCGATGTGGCGCGTGCCACCCGCCTGCTCGGTCATCCGCCGTCCGTGTGGGGAGAGGTGGTGCACGGTCTCAAACGCGGCCGCGAGCTTGGCTTCCCCACCGCGAACCTCTCACCCCGGCTCGAGGGCTTCCTCCCGGCCGACGGCGTGTACGCCGGCTGGCTGGTCGACGAGGATGCGGGCCTGCGGCCCGGCATCCGCTATCCCGCGGCGATCAGCGTGGGCACCAATCCCACGTTCGACGACGTGTCGACCCGCCAGGTGGAGGCGTACGTCCTCGACGAGACGGATCTCGACCTGTACGGCCATCGGGTCGAGGTCGCGTTCACCGCGCGGGTGCGGGGGATGGCCTCCTTCGACTCGCTCGATGCGCTCATCGCGCAGATGACTGACGACGTCGCCCGCGTGCGCGACGCCCTGAGCTGAGGGCGAGAGCGCATCAGCGCTCGTCGAAGAAGCGGGGGGCGGGGGCCCTCTGTGCGTGCCACGGCGATGGTCACCTCGGTGAGTTCGTGACCGAGCGCGGCGATCTCGTGGCCGGTGGCCTCGACCTTGCGGTCCATGCGGGCGACGACCCAGCCGAGGCCGGCCATGACGGACACGAGCACGGTGAGGATCTCCGCCGACATGTCCATCGCCTCACATTGTGCATCCAGGGGTGGTGCCAGGCTCAGACGAGCGGCTCCTTCGATCACCCCGCACGCAACGGCGGTGGATACCGGTCGTCCGAAGACCTTCTGGGGAGGAGAGGAGGACGGCGCAGGTTGTGTCAGCCGCCCGGAGTCAGTACGACGACGCGTCGACGTCACCCGCCGCATCCGCTCCGGCCGCCACTGCCCGGAGCTCTCCGAGGATGGTGGCGGTGGCGCTCGTGCCCAGCCGGGTCGCGCCGGCCTCGATCATCTCGAGCGCGGTCGCAAGCCCCCGCACGCCCCCGGAGGCCTTCACCTGAACCGCATCGCTGACCGACGACCGCATCAGCCGGACGTCTGCCACCGTGGCGCCGCCGCCGGCGAACCCGGTGGAGGTCTTCACGAACGCCGCGCCGCCAGCTTCGACGAGGCCGCTGCCGCGGGTGATCTGCTCCGCATCCAGCAGGCTCGTCTCCAGGATCACCTTCGTGATCAGGCCGTCCGCAGCCTCCACCACGCGCCGGATGTCGTCGACCACGTCGTCGTCGAAGCCGCTGCGCAGCCAGCCGATGTTGACGACCATGTCCAGCTCGGTCGCGCCGTCGGCCACGGCCTGCCGGACCTCGGCGACCTTCGCGGCCGTCGAGGTCGTGCCGTGCGGGAAGCCGATGACCGTGCCCACGGCCACCGGCGAGCCGGAGAGGTAGGCCACGGCATGGGGGATGTCCGACGGTCGCACGCAGACGCTGAACACGCCCCATTCGCGGGCGATGTCGAGCTGGGCGTTCACATCGGTGCGGGTCAGGTCGGGCTTGAGGATCGCGTGGTCGATCGTGGCGGCGAGTTCTCGCTCGGTGATCTGCGGCATCCTCCCAGCCTAGGAGGTCGTGCCGACGGGCACGGTCCGCGCACGTAGCCGGATCAGGTGATTCAGCCGGGTCAGGCTGATATCCGCCTCTGCGTCGTGATCTGGCCGAATCACCTGATCTCGGCGCATGGTTTCGGCACATCGGGCAGTCACGCGGCGGTCGAGCACTGGCCCCGGTATACCCCAGGAGGGTATAGTCAAGGTATGAGCGAAGACACGCTGACGACAGTCATGGACATCGACGGGATGACCTGCGCGAGCTGCGTGAGCCGGGTCGAGCGCAAGCTCAACGCGATCGACGGGGTGCGGGCACAGGTCAGTCTGGCGACCGAATCCGCGAAGGTCACCTATCCGGCCGGGCTGGAACGCGAGCGCCTGCTGCGGGCGGTGGATGCCGCCGGCTACCGCGCCAGCCTGCGTCCCGGTTCTGCGCCGGTAGGCCGTGACGATCTCGCCGGACACGCGGATCACCACGGCCACGCGGATCATGCGGATCACGCGGGCCATCACGAACACGGTGCCGATCACGCGGAACATGATGCGCACGCCGACGACCACGCCGGGAACGATCACAGCGGCCACGCGGCCCTGCACCACGCCGGCGGCCAGCATGCCGATGAGCATGACCGCCGCGCGCACGCCGGCCACCACGCCGCCGACCCGCACGCCGATCACCACGCCGGTGTCTCCTCGCCCGTGCGGGTGGTCGTCGGCGCCGCGCTCGCGCTGCCGGTCGTGGTGCTCGCGATGGTGCCGGCGTGGCAGTTCCCCGGCTGGCAGTGGGCGAGCCTCGTGCTGGCGACGCCGGTCGTCCTCTGGGCAGGATGGCCGTTCCACCGGGCGACCCTGAAGAACCTCCGCCACGGCGCGGTCACGATGGACACCCTCGTCAGCCTCGGCACGATGGCCGCCTACCTCTGGAGCCTGTGGGCGCTGCTGGTCGGCGGGGCCGGCCGTATCGGCATGACCCACGGGTTCGGATTCGGCGGCGAGCCCGGCGACGCCGTCTACTTCGAGGTGGCGTCCGTCGTGACGGTACTCCTGCTGCTGGGGAGATATCTGGAGGATCGCGCCCGGCGCCGCGCCGGCGCGGCGCTGCACGCGCTGATGGCCCTCGGCGCCCACGACGTCGAGCTCGCCGACGGTCGCCGCGTGCCGGTCGAGCGCCTTCGCGTAGACGACGAGTTCACGGTCCGCCCGGGGGAGACGGTCGCCACCGACGGGGTCGTGATCGACGGACGGGCCGCGGTCGATCAGAGCATGCTCACCGGCGAGTCGGTGCCGGTGGAGGTCGCGGCACGCTCCGAGGTCACCGGCGGCACGATCGCGTACGGCGGGATCCTGCGCGTGCGCGCGACGGCCACGGGCGCTGCCACGCGCCTGGCACGGATCGCCGCGCTCGTGGAGAACGCCCAACTCGACAAGGGTCGCGCTCAGCGCCTCGCGGATCGCATCTCGGCCGTGTTCGTCCCGGTCGTGATCGTGCTCGCCGTGCTGACGCTCGGGGTCTGGTTGCTGCTCGGCCAGCCGGTCACCGCCGGATTCACCGCCGCGGTCGCCGTGCTGATCATCGCCTGCCCCTGCGCGCTCGGACTCGCGACCCCGATCGCGATCCTCGTCGGCTCCGGCCGCGGCGCGCAGCTCGGCATCCTGATGACCGGCCCCGCCGCGATCGAGAACGCCGACCGGATTGACGCCGTGGTGCTCGACAAGACCGGCACCCTCACGACCGGTCGGATGCGGCTCGCCGCCGTCACAGTCGCGCCCGGCGTCGACGAGACGCAGGCCCGCCTGCTGGTCGCCTCGCTCGAGGCCGCGAGCGAGCACCCGATCGGTGCGGCGATCGCCGCCTCCGTCGACGCACGGCAGCAGGTTGCCGAGGTGGTGGCAGAACCGGGACGCGGCATCTCGGGTACGGTCGCCGGTCGCCGGGTCTTCGCCGGATCACCGGCGTTCGCGGCTGCGCTCGCGCCGGTGCCGCCCGAGCTCCTCGCCGCAGCGGAGGACCCGGCTGCGACCGTCGTCGTGGCCGGCTGGAGCGACCCCGAACCACGCGTGACGGCGGTGTTCGCCGTGACCGACACCCTCAGGCCGGAGGCGGCGGATGCGGTATCGCGGCTGCGCGAGACGCGGCTTCAGGTGGCGCTGGTCACCGGCGACGCCGAGCCGGTCGCACGGGCCGTGGCCGCCGCCGCCGGCATCGACGACGTGCGGGCGCGGGTGAGCCCGGAGGGCAAGGTCGCGGCGATCCGTGCCTTGCAGGCGGCGGGGCACCGCGTCGCGATGGTCGGCGACGGCGTCAACGACGCGGGTGCGCTCGCGGCGGCCGATCTCGGCATCGCGATGGGAGGCGGCACGGATGCCGCCGCGCACGCCGGCGACATCGCGTTGACGGGCACAGACCTGTCCGGCGTGGTCACCGCGCTGGCGCTCAGCCGACGTGTCATGCGGGTCATCCGCGGCAACCTGTTCTGGGCCTTCGCGTACAACGTCGCCGCTCTCCCGCTGGCTGCACTGGGACTGCTGAACCCGATGGTCGCGGGGGCGGCCATGGCGTTCTCGAGCCTGTTCGTCGTGCTCAACAGCCTGCGGCTGCGCCGCGCGCCGTGAGGCGCCGGCAGACGGTGGCCGGTTAAAGTCGTCGGGTTCCCTCGACCCTGGAGGTCTGTGTCATGAGCCGCACCGTCTCGACTCGTGCCGTCCTTGTCGGCACCGTTCTTCTGGCGTTGAGCGGCGTGCTCGCATCGTGCGCGAGCGACGACGCCACCGACTCGACGTCGGCATCCGTCAGCGAGTCCAGCTCGGCCTCCGGAACCGCCTCTGCGACGCCGACCGACTCGGCGAGTGCGCCAGCGACCGACTCGACGACGTCCGGCGTGGATGACATCACGCTGCCGGGGTCGTGCGAGGCGATCTACTCCAGCACGATGCTGCAGACCCTGCAGTCCACGACGCCGCCGTTGAACGATCCGGACGTCACCGTCACCTCCACCAAGCTGGTGCCCGCGTTGGAGGTCCTCGACGCGGCGCCGAACGTGCGCTGCACCTGGGGAGAGGCCGGTCACAGCGGCATTGCGACCACGGTCGCCGTCGTCGACAGCGAGCAGTCAGCCACCGTCCTCTCCGCGCTCGAAAGCAATGGATTCGACTGCCACGACTCCGACGGCGGCACCCTGTGCACCGCCGACTCGACCGGCGTCGACATCGACTCTGGCGACATCGTTTCGCAGGGCGAGAGCCACTTCCTGCGGGGCAACGGGTGGGTCGCGACGACGTGGATCACGGTGAACCCCGACGGCTACACGCAGGACATCGCGGCGACCGTGTGGGGATGAGGGGTCGGCGGACGCGCTAGGATGGGCGCGGTCGTCCGATTCCGCACCGGCTCTTCTCGAGCCGACGCATCCGGCGACACTCCCGCGTCCGCCCGGTACCGCACCGACCGCGGGGAACATCGGAATCCGGAACCGGCATACGCCGACACGGAATGATCCGCATCCGACGCTCAGGAGGAGCATGTCGACCACGGCACCCGCCGCACCGAAGTCCGGCGCCAGGCGCAAGCGCACCTCGTCCGCCCGACGCGATGACGAGGCACCCCTCATCCCGATCCTCGCCCGCAAGGTGCGCGAGGTCGAGGCGAAGGCCCAGCGGGGCAAGCTGGGGCCGACCAATCGCGTCAAGTTCCAGGTCATCGCCTTCCTGGTGCGCGAGGAGCGCGCCCGGGTCAAGGCGGATGCGGAGCTGACCGACGCCTCCCGCGCAGAACTGCTCAAACGGCTCGACGGCGTCGCGACGATCCTGGCCAAGACCGCGGCCCGCGACACGTCGCTCATCCAGCTGCTCGAGGTCGATCAGGCCACCTCTCCGGTCGCCAAGCGCATGCGTCGGGACTGGCTGCTCGAGTCCGGCGCGGAGCTCCCGCCGGACGAACTCATCATCACGGATGCCGGCCCCGTCGCCCCCGCCCCGGTGGTGCCGCCGCAGCTCGCGGAACGCCAGGTGGTGCCGCCGCAGGTCGTGTCCCGTCAGGAGTCGAATCCCTTCCTGGCTCCCGACCTGACCCGTCCGTCGCAGACGCAGACCCCCCGCCGACGGCTCGACGGCTGGGAGCTCATGGGACCGCTGTACAAGGCGTTCGAGACCGGTGCCGGTGGTGGATCCGCCACGATGGCGCTGCCTCCGATCCCGGAGTTCGATCGCCTCTCGCCCAAGGGACTGGAGGTTATGCCGCACCAGTCCCGGTTCCTGGAAGCCGTCCGCGAGGGGCACCGCGAGTTCCTGCTGGCCGACGAGCCGGGCCTCGGCAAGACCGCGCAGTCGGTGCTTGCCGCATCCGTCGCCGGCGCCTACCCGCTGCTGGTTGTCGTCCCCAACGTCGTGAAGATGAACTGGGCGCGCGAGGTCGAGCGGTGGACACCGCAGCGGCGCGCGACCGTGATCCAGGGCGACGGCGAGGGGATCGACGCCTTCGCCGACGTGTTCATCGTCAACTACGAGGTGCTGGACCGTCACCTGTCCTGGCTCGGCGAGATCGGCCTGAAGGGCATCGTCGTCGACGAGGCGCACTTCATCAAGAACCTCACGTCACAGCGCTCCCGCAACGTGCTCGCGCTGGCCGCCCGCATCCGGGAGCGCGTCGCGCACCCCCTGCTGCTGGCGCTGACCGGTACGCCCCTGATCAACGACGTCGAGGACTTCGACGCCATCTGGCGGTTCCTCGGTTGGACCAACGGCACCAAGCCCGAGGCTCAGCTCATGGCCAAGCTCGACGAGACCGGGCTGACCCCGGCCGACAAGTCGTTCTACCCCGAGGCACGTGCCGCGGTCATCTCGATGGGCATCGTGCGTCGGTTGAAGACCGACGTCGCGGCCGATCTGCCCGACAAGCTCATCGCCGACCTGCCGGTCGAGCTGGACGACGAGTTCGGCCGTTCCATCCGCCAGGCCGAGCGTGAGCTCGGCGCGCGGCTGGCGGCCCGGTACCGCCGCATCATCGAGGCGCGCGGCGACCGCGGGCTCCCCGCCGGCGAGATCGACGAGGACATCGTGCGCCTGGTCGCGCAGCACGAGCTGGACGAGTCCACCGCGGCATCCGCCGGTGACGAGAACGTGTTCACGATGGTCCGCCGCATCGGTCAGGCCAAGGCGCTGCTGGCGGCGGACTACGCCGTGCAGTTGCAGCGTTCGGTCGGCAAGGTCGTGTTCTTCGCGAAGCACATCGACGTGATGGATGCCGCCGAGGCGCATTTCGCGGCCGCCGGCCTGCGAACCGTGTCTTTGCGCGGCGATCAGACGGCCACCGTCCGCCAGGACGCCATCGACGCCTTCAACAACGACCCCGGGGTGAAGATCGCGGTCTGCTCGCTGACGGCGGCCGGTGTCGGGGTGAACATGCAGGCAGCGTCCAACGTCGTGCTTGCGGAGCTGTCGTGGACGGCGGCCGAGCAGACCCAGGCGATCGACCGCGTGCACCGCATCGGCCAGGACGAGCCGGTCACCGCGTGGCGGATCATCGCCGCGCACACGATCGACGCGAAGATCGCCGAGCTCATCGACGCCAAGCAGGGCCTGTCGCTGCGCGCGCTGGACGGTGTGGCCGTCGAACCGGGATCGAGCGACTCGGTGCAGCTGTCGGCGCTCATGCACCTCACGCGCGCCGCGCTCGGCCACGCTTGACGGCCGCGCCCGTTCCGATGTGCGCGCGGGTGGGGGCGGCGCTAGTCTCGGAACGGCATCGTCGCCGAATCCCGTAGCTCCACGTGTGAGGACACACCCATGAAGATCGGCATCCTGACCAGCGGCGGCGACTGCCCCGGACTCAACGCGGTCATCCGCGGCGTCGTGCTCAAGGGGTCCACCGCGCACAACATCGAGTTCGTCGGCATCCGGGACGGCTGGCGGGGCGTCGTGGACGGCGACTTCTTCCCGCTGACCCGGCACGAGGTAAAGGGCCTGTCGAAGGTCGGCGGCACCATCCTCGGCACGAGCCGCACGAACCCCTACGAGGGTCCGCGCGGCGGCGCGGAGAACATCTCCAAGACGCTCTACGGGCATCGCATCGACGGCATCATCGCGATCGGGGGCGAGGGCACGCTGGCGGCCGCGAACCGGCTGTTCCACGACGGCATCAACGTCATGGGCGTGCCGAAGACGATCGACAACGACCTGCGCGCGACCGACTACTCGTTCGGTTTCGACACCGCGGTGAACATCGCGACCGATGCCATGGACCGTTTGCGCACCACCGGCGATTCGCATCAGCGGTGCATGGTCGCTGAGGTCATGGGGCGCCATGTCGGCTGGATCGCGCTGCACTCCGGCGTCGCCGCGGGCGCGCACGTCATCTGCATCCCCGAGGTGCCGATGTCGATCGACGAGATCACCGCCCAGGTGCAGCGCGCCCACGACCGCGGGCGCGCGCCGCTCGTCGTGGTATCCGAGGGCTTCACGCTCACGGGCATGGACGAGGCGTACAGCGACAAGGGATTGGATGCGTTCAACCGTCCTCGGCTGGGCGGCATCAGCGAGGTGCTGGCGCCCGAGATCGAGCGGATCACCGGCATCGAGACCCGCGCGACGGTGCTCGGCCACATCCAGCGCGGCGGTTCGCCGTCGGGCTTCGACCGGGTGCTCGCGACCCGTTTGGGGCTGCACGCGGCCGACGCGGTCGTCGACGGCGCCTGGGGGCAGATGGTGTCCATGCAGGGCACCGAGATCGTTCGCGTGCCGTTCGAGGAGGCCCTGGGCGAGCTGAACACCGTGCCGGTCCACCGCTACGAAGAGGCCGCAGCCCTTTTCGGCTGACCCCCGCATCCCACTCCCACTCCCGCCCCGCGCCCCGCGCTCTCGCCGAGCCAAGGGAAATCCCTCGAACCCGAGTGCGGGGCGCCATGGCTGAGCGGTTATCCCCGGTTTCGGCGAGGAACCGATCGCGGGTTCGACGCGAGGGTGGCGAGCATGCCATGCTGGCGGGCCTCGACGACCGGGATGCCGCCGGCCGACAGCTTGGCATCCAACGGACGCCACTGCATGGCGTCGCTCCAGTCCCAGCGGATGAAACCGCCCTCGTGCCGGCGCAGCCGATCTTCCCGCAGCTTCTCGCGGACGAAGTGCGCTTTCGAAGCCGCGACGTCGGACGCGTCGTACTTGCCGTATCCGTCCGATTCGCCGATCGTGCGCAGCCGCCGCCAGTACATGTCGACACGATCGCGGGCGCCCTCATACCGGAACTCGACCTGCTGCTCGGGAAGCTCGTAGCCGAGCCACTCGATGACGGCCATACTCACCGATTCGCCAGCTGACTCCGCGTGCCCGTTTGCGTGCGCCTGGACCCAGTCGACCTGCCTCAGTCCGCGCCTGCCGGCCTGCCCGCGCGCATGGGCGCCGAGGTCGACCCGGTCCCCGGCGAGGCGCCGGTACCGGTCGGCGACCGCGCGCGCGAAGGCGGGAGGTAGAACGCGGCACAGGTCGACCGTCGTCTCCAGCTCGGAGGTCATGGTGCAGCCGTCGCGTGTCACGAGTGCGCGCTCGTCGCGTGAGCCGTGCACGACGACGTCCCCTTCGCGCCAGCTCCTGGCGCCCGCATCCAGGAGATGGATCTCGCGCGGCTTGCCGAAGAGCGGCAGCGACTGGAGCGCCGCCGCCGACTCGAGGGCGAAGACGGGCTCCGTCCAGGCGCGTCGCACGGCGATGACGCGCAGGTGATAACGCTCCCACGGCGGCAGCCTCTCCCAGAGGTCGCGCGGGGTGTAGACGCCTGTCCGCACTCGGTGCAGAGAGGAGTCGAGATGCAACCGCGGACCGGTGAGCGCGTCGCGGGCCAGTAGCAGCGGCGCATCCTGGAGGGTGATCACCCGACCACCTTCGCCCGCTGCATCCGCACCCGCCGCCGTCCCGCAACGACCCGTGGACAACCGCCGCGTCCGCACCCGCTGTGCATAACCGGTGGCGCGCCGAGCAAAGGGATTCCCGCCGAACTCGAGCGCATCGCACCGCGTTTCGTGGGGGATGCCTGGTCTCGAGCAGCGTGCCCCGCCTCAGACCCGAGCCACCCCCAGCACGTCGAACAGCCACGCCAGTTCGAACGCGCGTTCGCGCCAGGCGTCGTAGCGGCCGCTGACCCCGCCGTGCCCGGCGACCATCTCGCACTTCAGCAGCGCGTCGGCGCCCACCTCGCGCAGCCGCGCGACCCACTTCGCCGGCTCCACGTACAGCACCCGGGTGTCATTGAACGAGGTCACCGCGAGGATGCGCGGATAGCGCACCCCGGAAGAGACGTTCTCGTACGGCGAGTACGACTTCATGTACGCGTATACCTCGGCGTCGTGCAGCGGGTCGCCCCACTCGTCCCACTCGATCACCGTCAGCGGCAGCGAGGGGTCGAGGATCGTCGTCAGCGCGTCGACGAACGGCACGTCGGCGAGGATGCCGGCGAACAGCTCCGGTGCTAGGTTCGCCACGGCGCCCATCAGCAGCCCGCCGGCGGAGCCGCCCTCGGCGACCAGCCGGGACGGTGTCGTATACCCGTGCGAGACCAGGTGCCGGGCGGCGTCCACGAAGTCGGTGAAGGTGTTGCGCTTGGCGAGCAGCTTGCCGTCCTCGTACCACTGCCGCCCCATCTCGCCGCCGCCGCGCACGTGCGCGATCGCGAAAACGACGCCGCGGTCCAGCGCCGACAGTCGTGCGACCGAGAACCCGGGCTCGATGGAGTGCTCATACGACCCGTAGCCGTACAGATGCACCGGCCGGGGGGTCGCGCCCGGCTCGCCGAAGGAGCGTCGCCACACCAGCGAGATCGGGATGCGGGTGCCGTCCGCGGCGTCCGCCCACACGCGTTCCTGCCCATAGTCGGCGGGGTCGTACCCTCCGAGGACGGGTTGCTGCTTGCGCAGCAGCAATTCGCCGGTCGCGACGTCGTAGTCGGAGATCGTCGACGGTGTCACGAAGGAGCCGTATCCGAGCCGCAGGAGCGGCGGCGCCCACTCCGGGTTGCCGGCGGTGCCCACCGAGTACAGCGGCTCGTCGAAGGCGATCTCGGCGACCGCGCCGGTCGCGTAGTCGAGCATCCCGATCCGTGCGAGTCCGTCGCGCCGGTACGCCGCCACACCCCAGTCGCGGAAGGTCGACACCCCCAGCAGGCGCCGGCCCGGCTCGTGCGCGAGCACGACGTCGCGCGGTCCGGCAGGGTCGGATGCCGCCACCCGCACCAGCTCGAAGTCGAGCGCGTCGTCGTTGTGCAGGATGTACAGCACGTCCTCGCCACCGACCACCGTGTGCGAGGAGTCGTACTCCACACCCTCTTTGCGCGGCCACACCACCCGCGGTTCGCCGCGCAGGTCATCGGCATCCAGCAGCCACTCCTCGCTCGTCACCGACGAGCCCACGCCGATCACCAGGTAGCGGTCGCTGCGGGTGAAGCCGGCGCCGACCCAGTACCGCTCGTCGGGCTCGTGGAACAGCTGCGCGTCGCCTGCGACGGGTGTGCCGATCTCGTGCAGCCAGACGGTATCGGGACGCCACGCGTCGTCCACCGTCGTGTAGACCACGAACCGGCCGTCGGGGGAGAGCGTCGCGCCGGAGGACGTGTTCTCGATCGTGTCGGGGAGGGTCTCGCCGGTGGCCAGATCGCGCAGCCGCACGGTGTATCGCTCGTCCCCCTCGAGGTCGACGCCGTAGAGCAGCAGCGTGCCGTCGGTGGAGACCTCGAAGCTGCCGAGGGAGAAGAACTCCTGCCCGTCGGCCTCGTCGTTGCCGTCCAGCAGCACCTGTTCGCCGTCGACGAGTTCGCCCGGCGTCAGCTCCGGGGGCGTCCAGTCGTCGGGAGAGGCGAGTGGGGCACGGCACTGGATGCCGTACTGCTTTCCCTCCAGCGTCCGCCCGTAGTACCACCACTGGCCGCGCCGGGTCGGCACCGACAGGTCGGTCTCCTTCGTGCGTCCTTTGATCTCGTCGAAGATCCGATCGCGGAGCCCGGCCAGGTGAGCGGTGCGGGAGTCGGTGTACGCGTTCTCCGCCTCGAGGTGGTTCCGCACCGCCGGATCGTCCTTGGCACGGAGCCATTCGTACGGGTCGGAGAACGTATCTCCATGGTGGACACGGTCGGTGGGGCGGCGGTCGGCGACGGGGGGAAGGGAATCGGTCACCCCCTCACGCTAACGGAGTGCACAGCGGATGCAGCGGCCGCGCATGCCTCGTCGAGTTGACCGTATGCATCCCCGGTGTAAGGATTTCCTCGGCCCGGTTACCCGACGCTGAACCCACGGTGAACTGTTCGTTCGCACCGCCGACTCCGTCGGCACCTCCCACCCCCTCCCGAACGAAAGCGACCGGTGGAGACCGCAGCCCTGATCGTCGTCCTGGTCATCGGCCTCGGACTCTTCTTCGACTTCACGAACGGCTTCCACGACACCGCGAACGCGATGGCGACGCCGATCGCCACCGGCGCGCTCAAGCCGAAGGTCGCGGTGCTGCTCGCCGCGGTGCTGAATCTGGCGGGCGCGTTCCTGTCCACGGAGGTGTCGAAGACCATCTCCCACGGCATCATCCAGGAAGACCAGATCACCGCGAGCGCCTTCCTGCCGCTGATCTTCGCCGGGCTGATCGGTGCGATCACCTGGAACATGCTCACCTGGCTGCTCGGGCTGCCGTCGAGCTCCTCCCACGCCTTGTTCGGCGGCCTCATCGGCGCGACGATGGTCGGCGTCGGGGCGATGGCGATCGACTTCGGCGTGGTGCTGAGCAAGGTGGTGCTGCCCGCGCTCCTCTCGCCGCTGACGGCGGGCGTGATCGCCTTCGGGGCGACGAAGCTCGCGTATGCGCTGACGCGGCGCTACGACAACAAGCCCGACGGCCGTGACGGTTTCCGCTGGGGGCAGATCTTCTCGTCGTCGCTGGTCGCGCTGGCGCACGGCACCAACGATGCGCAGAAGACGATGGGCGTCATCACGCTGGCGCTGATCATGGCCGGCTGGCAGGATTCCGCCGACGCGGATCCGCAACTGTGGGTGATCCTGGCCTGTGCGTTCACGATCGCGCTCGGAACCTACACCGGCGGCTGGCGCATCATCCGCACGCTCGGCCGGGGGCTGACCGAGGTGAAGCCGGCGCAGGGGTTCTCCGCCGAGACCTCGACCGCGGCGACGATCCTCGCCTCGTCCGCGCTGGGCTTCGCCCTGTCGACCACCCAGGTCGCCTCCGGCTCGGTGATCGGATCCGGCCTCGGGCGCCGTGGCTCGAAGGTGCGGTGGCGCACGGTCGGTCGCATCACCCTCGGCTGGCTGATCACGCTGCCCGCCTCGGGGCTGGTGGGTGCGGCGGCCGCGCTGCTGGTGTCGTGGCTGGGTATCTGGGGCATCGTCGTGGATGCGGCGCTCGCGCTCGTCGCCATCGTCTACATCTTCGTGCGCTCGCGTCGCGACGAGGTCACGGCGGCCAACGCGATGAGCGAGGTGGCGGCATCCGGCCGCGCGGTGAAGGTCAAGCGCAACCCGCCGCCCACGCGCCGTCAGCGCCGGCTGGTGCGCGAGCAGGCCAAGGCCGAGCGGTCGGGTGGACGGCAGGATGCGCCGCGCGACGGGAACGGGGGACCGCGATGAACGTCCAGATCGACTGGCTCGCCTTCGTCGAGGTGTTCGTGGTGGCGCTCGTCGCGGCGGTGGTCGTGGTCGGCCTCTACGCGATCGGGTTGCGGATGCTGGTGCGCGCGGGCCGGGCCCCGGTGGTCGCGCCCGCCGAGTTCACGGATGCCATCACCGTCGTCACTCCGAAGGAGCTGGCGAAGGCGGCGAAGGCTGCGGCGAAGGCGGCGAAGAAGAGCCCACTGACGGCGGGCCAGAAGCGGGTCGCGCTGCTGGCCGCGTACGGCTCGTTCGCGCTGTGCGCGCTCGCTGTGCTCGGTGGACTGCTGCTGATCGTCGCCCACTGATCTCGCTCCGGCATCCGCAGACCCTGCCGCGCCGCCCCCTCTCGGTCACCGGTCGTAGGCTGGGCGGGTGACAGCCGTGAGGTTCGGACAGTATCCGCCGGCGCGTCGGGTGCTGCTGCATCTGAGCGACACGCATCTTCTTGCGGGTGGCGCGCTGCTGGGAGATCGCTACCCGGCCGACGCGCACCTGCGTGCGTCGCTCGACGCGATCGAGCGGCTGCGGTCGGCGCCCGATGCGATCGTGATCACCGGCGATCTCACCGACCTCGGCGAACCCGCTGCCTACGCGGCGCTGCGTGCGGCAGTCGAACCGGTCGCGGAGCGCCTGGGCACTCCGGTGGTGTGGGTGGCCGGGAACCACGACGAGCGTCCGGCGCTCCGGGCGGGGCTGTTGGACGCCGCTCCCACCGAGGATCCGGTGACCGGCGTCTGGGATCTCGGGGGGCTGCGTCTGATCGCCCTCGATACCACGGTCCCCGGGTGGCATCACGGCGAGCTCGACGCCCGCCAGCTGGAGTGGCTGGCGGGCATGCTCACCGAGCCCGCGCCGCTCGGCACGATCCTCGCGATGCACCACCCACCGCTGCCGAGCCACGTGCCGTTCTTCGACATCCTGGAACTGCGTGACCAGTCCCGGCTGGCGGGCGTGATCGCCGGCACGGACGTGCGGGGCATCCTCGCCGGGCACCTGCACTACTCGACCAGCGGCACCTTCGCCGGCATCCCCGTCAGCGTCGCCGCCGCGACGTGCTACACGATGAACCTCGCGGCCCCGCCGGAAGAGGTCAACGGGATGGATGCGGGCCAGTCGTTCCACCTCGTGCACGTGTACGACGACGTCATCACGCACGCCGTGGTGCCGGTGGCCGGGGCGGAGCCCGCCGAGGTCTTCGACGCCGCCTGGGTGGCACGGATGGCGGCGCTCACCCCGGAGCAGCGCCTCGAGGCGTTCTCCCGCAAGCCATCCCGCTGACCTGTCTGCGCCGCGGTGTACAGCTCCTGTACCGCAGGGCCAACGGTGCCGTCCGGGCGGTGCGCATAGGCTCGAGGAACAACCGGCCGACGACCCACAAGGACGACGCATGGACCTGGCGACGACGCCCACCCGCACCGAGACCGATTCGCTCGGATCCAAGGAGATCCCCGCCGACGCGTACTGGGGCGTCCACACCGCGCGGGCGCTGGAGAACTTCCCGATCGCGACGCGCCCGATCTCGGTCTACGGCGACCTCGTGACCGCGCTCGCCATGGTGAAACAGGCGGCGGCGCGGGCCAACCGCGACATCGGCGTGCTGTCGGAGGACAAGGCCGATCTCATCGACCGCGCCGCGCAGCTGGTGATCGACGGCGGCTTCCACGACCAGTTCGTGGTCGGGGTCATCCAGGGCGGCGCGGGCACCTCGACCAACATGAACGCGAACGAGGTGATCACCAACGTCGCGCTGGAGCTCGCCGGTAGGCCTAAGGGCGACTACGCGTTCCTCTCGCCCATCGACGACACCAACCGCAGCCAGTCGACCAACGACGTCTACCCGAGCGCGATCAAGGTCGGACTCGCCCTGACGCTGCAGAGCCTGCTGACCGAGCTGCGCCTGCTGCATCAAGCGTTCGGCGCCAAGGCCGTGGAGTTCCACGACGTGCTCAAGGTCGGGCGCACGCAACTGCAGGATGCCGTGCCGATGACCCTCGGGCAGGAGTTCCACGGCTTCGCCACCACCCTCTGGGAGGACGAGAACCGGCTGCGCGAGAACGCCTGGCTGCTGCACGAGGTGAATCTCGGTGCGACCGCGATCGGCACCGGCATCACCACCCACCCGGACTACGCGGCGAAGGTCGTGCATCACCTGCGGGAGATCTCCGGCTTGGAGCTGGAGACCGCCGACGATCTCGTCGAGTCCACGAGCGACACCGGCGGGTTCATGTCGTTCTCGGGCTCCCTCAAGCGCAACGCCATCAAGCTGTCGAAGATCTGCAACGATCTGCGGCTGCTCTCCAGCGGACCGCAGGCGGGCTTCGGCGAGATCAACCTCCCCGCGCGCCAGGCGGGGTCGAGCATCATGCCGGGCAAGGTGAACCCGGTCATCCCCGAGGTCGTGAACCAGGTCGCGTTCGCGGTCGCCGGTGCCGATCTCACCGTGACGATGGCGGTGGAGGGGGGCCAGCTGCAGCTGAACGCCTTCGAGCCGGTGATCGCGCACTCGATCTTCCAGTCGATCACCTGGATGCGGCAGGCGATGTGGACGCTGCGCGTCAACTGCGTCGAGGGCATCACCGCCAACCGCGACCGGCTGGGTGCGATGGTCGACTCCTCGGTCGGGGTGATCACCGCGCTGACGCCGTTCATCGGCTATGCGGCCGCTGCGGCGCTGGCGAAGACGGCGCTGCTGACCGGGCATCCGGTCGCCGATCTGGTGGTGGAGGCGGGGCTGATGTCCCGCGAGGAGGTCGCCAAGCAGTTGTCCCCGGCGCGGTTGTCGGGTCTTGAGGCGGTGACCGCCGCGATTCCGGTGGTCCTCCCGCGACATCGCGGCTCCGACGGCTCGACGGCGGGCTGATTCTTATGCCCCCGGGCGCCGGTGCTGTGCTCCCTGTGAATAACCTCTGCGCGGAGTCTGGGAATCCGCTATGTTCTGAACGCCGTGTCGCACCGACCGGCGAAACAACATTCTGGAGGATCCCCATGACCGCTTCCCCCGAGTCCTATTCGGCAGCTCCCGCGGCGCCCGTTCCCGGGCGAGTGCTGGGCATCGTCGCCTTCATCGTCTCGTTCTTCGCCTCGATCGTCGGTCTCATCCTGGGCATCGTTGCGCTGGTGCAGAGCCGGAAGGCAGGCGTGAAGAACGGCTGGGCGCTCGCGGCGATCATCATCGGGTCGATCGCCGTCGTCCTCACGATCATCGTGATCATCGTCGCGGTGGTGGCCGCGTCCTCGCTTCTCGGCCAGTGCGCCGACCTTGGCCCTGGCATCCACGAGCTCTCCAGCGGCGTCACCATCACCTGTAACTGAGCCCGCGCCCCTGTCACCGAGGCGGCCGAGCCAGCGCGGGCTAGTGCCCCGTCGTCCGTCCTGCAGACGCTGAGTGTTCACGACACGCGGACCAGACACCGCGTCGAACCGCGTGTCGTGGACACTCAACCTGAGCCGGCCGACGACCTCAGCCCAGGATGCGGCAGTGCGTCGTGAGCTCGCCGATGCCGTCGATGCCGACGGTCACCGTCGACCGGTCGCGTAGGAAGATCTGCGGATCCCGGGAGTAGCCGGCGCCGCCCGGGCTGCCGGTCGAGATCAGCGTCCCCGGCAGCAGCGTCACCGACTGTGAGAGGTGGGCGACGAGCTCGGCGACGCCGCGGATCATCTGCCCGGTCGTGGCGTCCTGCACGCGGTGCCCGTCCACGACGGCCCAGATGTGCAGGTCCTGCGGATCCGGGACCTCATCCGCGGTCACGACGAACGGACCCGACGGGGTGAAGCCGTCGAACGACTTGCAGCGGCACCACTGCGCCTCGGAGAACTGGATGTCTCGGGCGGTGATGTCGTTGACGACGGTGTAGCCCCACACGTGGTCGAGCGCCCGCTCGACGGGCACGTCCTTCGCGGGCCGGCCGATGATGACGCCGAGCTCCGCCTCATAGTCGACCGACTCGCTGAGCGAACGCGGCCACGAGGTGGTCTGTCCGTGGCCCGCCAGCGAGTTCGGCCAGAGCACGAACACGGTCGGCGTCTTGTCGGTCTTCAGCCCCAGCTCGCCGGAGTGGGCCGCATAGTTGAGCCCGACGGCGAGCACGACCGGCGGATCGAGGCTGGCCGAGGAGAAGGATGCCGAATCGATGCCGATCTCCCCGCCCCGGCCGTCGGCTGCCTCGCGCACCCGGTCGAGCAGCTCGTCGCCGCCGGCGATCAGCCGCTCGAGCCGGTCCGGTGCTCCGGCGAAGAGCGTGTCGACGTAGAGCCCCTCATCGGGCGAGGTGACCAGGATCAGTCGGGGGTTTCCCTCCGAGTAGACGTGGGCGAAGCGCATCGTTTCAGGCTACTCCCGGGCCGTGACGACGAGCTCTTGCCGATACCGATGGCTGGTTACGGCGGGACGACATCTGGCCGAAACACCACGTGGCTACGATGTTGAACCGATCGATTCATATCCTGGCGACGGGCGACGGAGGACCCATGACCGAACGGGATCTGGCGGCCCTGCCCAAGGGACACCTGCACATCCACCTCGAGGCGGCGATGCGGCCCGAGACGCTCACCCGGCTCGCCGCGGCGCAGAACATCACCCTGCCGCAGACCACCGGCTTCGTCGGGTTCACGGCGTTCGCCGATATGTATCAGGGCCTTCTCGCGGTGCTCGCCGCGCCCGAGAACCTCGCCCTGCTCATCGACGAGGCCGTGGCGGATGCCGCCGCCGACGGCGTCGTCTACATCGAGTTCGGCGTCAGCCCACAGTTCTACGCCGACGCGTTCGGCTCCGCGGAGGCCGCGCTGGACGCCCATCTCGCCGCGGCCCGCGCGGCGGGGGAGCGTCACGGCGTCGAGGTCGGCCTCATGGTCACGGTCGATCGCACCCTCGGCGCCGACGCGGCGCGCGACCTTGCCGAGCTCGCCGCGACCGGAGCCGGCCGCGGAGTGGTCTCGCTGGGGCTTGCCAATGAGGAGCGCGGCTATCCGGCGGGCCGGTTCGTCGAGGCGTTCGCCGTGGCGAAGGCGGCGGGCCTGCAGTCGGCACCCCACGCCGGCGAGCTCGTGGGTCCGGAGTCGGTGCGCGAGGCGGTCGAGGTGCTCGGCGCAGATCGCATCCTGCACGGGGTGCGCGCCGTCGAGGATCCGGAGCTCGTCGCCCTGCTCGCCGAACGCGGTATCTGCCTGGACGTCTGCCCCACCTCGAACGTCCTCCTGGACGTGGTTCCGGAGCTGTCCGCCCATCCGCTCCCGCAGCTCTTGGACGCCGGCGTCCGCTGTTCCATCAACGCCGACGATCCGATCCTGTTCGGTCCCGGCATCCTCGACGAGTACCTCGCCGCCCGCGAGCACATCGGCCTGACCGACGACCAGCTCGCCGCCTGCGCGTGGAGCTCGATCGAGACCACCCTCGCCTCCCCGGCGACCAAGGAACGCGCCCGCGCCGGCATCGACGCGTGGCTCGGAAAGGAATGACCATGGCGGATGCGCTGCGATTCGGGGTCTTCGAGGTGTACGCGCCGCAGGTCGGCGGCACCTACAGCTGGGCGCATCCCGCGTGCGACGCGGCGTCCTACCTCGATCCGGAGCGCTGGGTGCGCATGGCGCAGATCATGGATCGCACCGGGTACGACTTCCTGTTCTTCGCCGACGGCTTCGGCTATCCGATGCTGAACGGCGACATCAGCCCGGCGTCGCTGACGGCGGCGATCAACTTCTCCGGCCTCGATCCGTCGACGATCATCCCGGTGCTGGCGCGTGAGACCGAACGGCTCGGCTTCGTCGTGACGGCGACGACTGGCATGGACCACCCGCTGCCGCTCGCCCGCCGCTTTTCGACCCTCGATCACCTCACCGGCGGACGCATCGGCTGGAACGTCGTCACCGGTGCTTCCCAGAATGCCGTCGCCGACCTGTTTGGCCACACCGAGATGACCGCGCACGACGACCGCTACGCCAAGGCGGACGAGTACGTGAGCCTGGCGCGCACGTACTGGGAGGACGTCTGGGACGACGACGCCCTCGTCGCGGATGCCGACGCCGGTGTCTACATCCGGCCCGATCGCATTCACCGGGTGGACTACCGCGGCGTCCACTACCGTTCGCAGGGGTACTTCGGTGCGCCGCCGTCGCCGCAGCGCACGCCGGTGATCTTCCAGGCGGGCACGTCCGCGAAGGGGAAGGCGCTCGCCGCCTCTCACGCGGAGGGCGTGTTCATCCAGGGGACCACGCCGGCCCACACCGCCGCGGGCGTCGCCGATCTGCGCCGGCTGGCGGTCGAGGCCGGCCGCGCCGCGGACAGCGTCCGCATCATGGCAGGGCTCACGGCGATCGTGGCCGAGACGGATGCCGAGGCGCAGCGCCTCTACGACGAGTTCCACGCGATGCAGTCGGATGAGGTGGTCGCGGCGCTCTACGCCGGGAACACCGGCATCGACCTCCTGTCGCTCGACCCTGATGGCACGTTGCATCAGGCGCTCGGCACCGGCGTCGTCGGTCAGCTGGGCACGAGCAACATCGAGCGGTTCCTGGGCACGCCGGACCGTCCGGCGCCTACCGTGCGCGAGGTGCTGGAGGAGCTGCGGGGCCGCGGGACGCGCGGCTTCCGGCTCGTGGGATCGGCGGAGACCGTCGCGGACGGCGTCGCGAAGCTCGCCGCAGAAACCGGGCTCGACGGATTCCTGCTCGAACCGGTGTTCGGTACCCGCGACGTCGAGGCCTTCGGAGAAGGGGTGCTGCCGCTGCTGCGCGAGCGCGGACTCGTGCAGGATCCTGCGGGGCCGACCCTGCGGGAGAGGATGACCGGCACGGCCGGCGCCGCGCGGCTGCGCACCGCCGGCCGCGTCTGAGGTCCGCCGTCCGCCAGCAACCTCAGACCGCGGATGCGGCGAGGCTCACGACCGGCCGAAGAGCGCGGTGATCGCGGCGTCGTGCGCGGTGTCCAGGTCGCTCGTGTCGGCGCCGGTCAGGAGTTCGATCTGCAGCCCGCGCCACAGCGCGAGCACCTGGATGGTCGCGGCCCGCGCCCCCGCGGTATCCCAGCCGTGGCTTTCGAAGGCGGTCCGGAGCCCGGCCGGCCAGTGCGATGCGAGCGCGCCGAGCTGCGCGCGGTTGTGATCGGGGTCGCGCACGGCATCCGCGACGACCTCGAAGAACAGCCTCAGGTAGGGGCGGTTCGCCGGCGCCCGCAGTTTGCGCCAGCCCGCCGAGAGCAGCTCCGGAATGGGTGAATCCGACTGCAGCGAGGGGATGAGGCCCGCCAACTCGGGGAACCTGTCGTACGCTGCCCGGGCGACCTCGGTGAACAGCTCATCCTTCGAGCCGAAGTAGTAGAGCAGCATCCGATTGTTGGATCCGATGGCGCGCGCCAGCCCCGACAACGACAGCCCGGACAGCCCGAGTTCGAGGGCGGTGTCGACGGCGGCGTCGAGCAACCGTCTCGACTGCGGTGTGTCGGGTCGGGCCATGCCGTCAGCCTAGGGACTTCCCCGCCGCCGGTCAGACTCAACGCCCGGTGTCGCGGCGATGCCTGCGTAACTCCCGGGCGTTGAGCTGATCTGGGTTCAGGATGCTCCCACCCCGCTCCGCTGTCAAGACCGCCAGCCTCCGCGGCGTGCGGAACAGAGCCGGCGACCACGAACACGGCCCGTGGACGAGCCGTCGGGAACGTCAGAAGGTCCCCTGTGAACGCTCATGATCCGCTCGTGCGCGTCGCGTGCTCATGCTTGGATGGATGCATGACTGACAACCGCACCAAGCCCGAGATCGACGCTCCCGCCGGGGAGGCCCCCACAGAGCTCGTCATCCGCGACATCGTCGAGGGGTCCGGCGCCGAAGCCAAGCCCGGCGACACGGTCACCGTGCACTACCTGGGTGTTGAGTTCGACTCGGGGGAGGAGTTCGACTCGTCCTGGAACCGGGGCGAGAGCATCCAGTTCCCGCTGCGCGGGCTCATCCAGGGCTGGCAGGACGGCATCCCGGGCATGAAGGTCGGCGGTCGTCGTGAGCTGGTCATCCCGCCGCACCTGGCCTACGGTCCCGCCGGTGGACACTTCCTCGGCGGCAAGACCCTGATCTTCGTCATCGATCTGATCGCGGTCGGCTGAGCCGCCCCGCACCCGCACACCTGCCGCCCATCCGCTCGCCTCAGGCGACCGGGTGGGCGGCGTCGTATGCGCGGAAGCTCGGGTACAGGCGCACGAGCACCCCGACCATGGCGACGATCACGATCCCGCCCAGGAGCGGGGGGAACCACAGGCTCGTGAACGTGGCGAGCGTGCCAGCGTAGAGTGCGCCCACCCGCGGGCCGCCGTTGACGACGACGGTGAACACGCCCTGCAGTCTTCCGCGGATCGAGTCCGGCACGGCGGACTGCATCATGGTCGACCGGTAGATCGCGCTGACGTTGTCGGCGGCGCCGGAGACCATGAGTGCGACGCACGCCAACGCGATCAGCACCACGTTGGGGGAGGCGTCGTTGACGATCGACGGCGCGAACCACCCCAGCTGACCGGCGACGAGCACGAGCCCGAACACCCCGATCGCGAGCCCGTAGACCTGGATCGAGCGCTGGATGCCGATCCCGTGCGCCCGGTAGCGGCCGATGGGCCCGGAGAACAGGCTGGAGAGGAAAGCGCCCGCCGCGGTTGCCGCGGTCAGTGCGCCGGTCGTGATCGCGCCGCCGCCCAGCAGCACCGCACCGATCCCGGGGAACAGCGCCAGCGGCTGCCCGAAGGTCATCGCGGTGATGTCGAGGATGTACTGCAGACGGATGTTCGTCTCCTGTCTCAGGAAGCGGATGCCGTCGCGCAACGACTCCAGCCCGGGGCGGACGATCTCCCCCTCCGGCCGGAGCGCGGGCAGCGTCCACAGGCCGAGGAACAGTGAGGTCATCAGGACCACGTCGATCGAGTAGGTCCACGCGTAGCCGGCGACGGCGACCAGGACGCCGGCGAGCGCGGGCCCCGCCATCACCATGATGCCCACCGTGATGCCCTGCAGTGCCGCGGCGGCGGGCAGCAGTTCGCGGGGGATCAGCCGCGGCGTGATCGCCTGGCGGGTCGCCTGCACGATCGCGGCCGCGGCCGAGTTCACCACGCTGAGTGCATACAGCCACCAGATCGTTTCGCCGCCGGTCCAGGTCAGCACGGCGAGCAGCGCTGTTGAGCTGAATGTCACGGTCGCCGCCGACAGCGCCACCTTGCGGCGGTCGAAGGCGTCGGCCAGCATCCCGCCGTAGATCCCCGCCAGCACCATCGGCACCAGGCCCGCGACCGCCACCATCGAGACCGCGAAGTCCGACTCGGTCAGCGCGTAGACCTGCAGCATGACCGCGACGATGGTCAGTTGCGCGCCCATGCCGGAGAGGGTCGAACCGACCCACAGCCGGGCGAAGGCGGGGCTGGCCCGGAACGGTCGCAGGTCGATGAAGTGGCGGGCGCCCAACTGGGCCATCACCGCACGACCTCGACCCGTTTGATGCGCGCGGTGTGGCCGCGCAGGATCGTGACATCGCGCCGCCGTACGCCGAAGTGCACGGCCAGCGCTGCGATGACGCCGTCGTTGGCTGCGCCGTCGACGGTGCGTTCGCGCACATACACGGTCACCTCGTCTGCGTTCTGCTCGACCAGAGGCCCTTTTCTGCTGCCGGGCTTGACGTGGACGCTGAACTGCACGTTTCGAGGTTAGCGCTCCCTCCTCCCCGCGGCTCGCCGCTGCCGCCTCGCACTGGTAGACTTCTGCGGTTGCCGTTTGATCGGCCGCGGATAAAGAGAGCTCACGCATTCGGCGTCGGGCGCCGCGCAATGACGAGAAAGGGGATCCCATCTATGGCACTCGAGAACGACGTCAAGAAGGCGAACATCGAAGAGTACGCGACGCACCCCGGTTACACCGGATCCCCCGAGGTGCAGGTCGCGATGCTGACGCAGCGCATCAAGGACCTCACCGAGCACCTGAAGGAGCACAAGCACGACCACCACTCGCGTCGTGGTCTGTTCCTGATGGTCGGTCAGCGCCGTCGCCTGCTGGGCTACCTGCAGGACATCGACATCAACCGGTACCGTACGCTCATCGAGCGTCTGGGCCTGCGTCGATAAGTCGCACCCGCGTATATCGCTTTCACGAAGGGCCGTCCCACGGTGTGGGGCGGCCCTTCGCCGTTGTTCGCGGGGTGGCGGTGAGACCGTTCCCGCAGGTGCCGGGGTTCAGGCGAACAGGCCGGCCGCGAGGTACGACCCCGACGCCGGAGCGCCCGGCACGAAGAAGACGCCCGAGCCGACGTGCGTGATGTATTCGTTGAGCCGATCCGAGGCGTCCAGCCGTGACTGCAGGGTCTCGAACGCGGCGGGGTCGTTCTGGTAGCTGACGAACAGCAGGCCGCCGTCCAGCAGCCCGTACTGGTTGATGCCGTCGGTGTAGTTGTAAGGGCGGCGCAGGATCTTCAGACCGCCGTTATTCTCGGATGCCGCCAGGCGCACGTGGGAACGCGCCGGGATGACGGGTGCGCCGGTGTCGTCGGTCGCCGCGAAGTCTGGGGTGTCGAATTCGTCGGTTCCGGTCAGCGGCGCCCCGGAGACCTTATAGCGCCCGAACACCTGGTTCTGGTCGCTGACGCGATCGGTGTCCCAGTTCTCGATGTCCATCTGTATCTTACGGACCGTCTGGTATGTGCCCTCCCGCGTCCAGTCGGGTCCATCGGTCACCCGCACGAAGGAGTCGTAGTCGGCATCGGTGAACACGTTCCGTGTGCCGTCCTTGAAGCCCATCAGGTTGCGCGGGGTCGACTGGCCGGTGCCCGCGGCGGCGCGACCGAAGCCCATCACCGTCCAGCGGGTCGCGGCGGTGCCGGCGTCCTTCCCCATGCGCGCCAGCGCTCGGACCGCGTGATAAGCCACCTGCGGGTCGTCGGAGCACGCCTGCACCGACAGATCGCCGCCTGTGAACTCGGCCTGGAGGGTGGCGGTCGAGAGCTGGAGTTCGCGCAGAAGCGTCGGTTTGCGGCTCGCGAGGCCCAGCGAATCGGTGAACAGGCCCGGGCCGAGTCCGACGGTCACCGTCAGTGCTGCAGGTCCCAGGTCGAGGGCCTCCCCGGTGTCGCCGCCGATCGCACTGTCGCGGTCCGGCTCCACCTGCCCGACCGTCTTGCCCGCCATGACCTGCGCGATGCCCGCCGACCAGCGGGCCAGCAGCATCTGCAGGTCGCTGGCAGTCGTTCCGGTGAAGTCGAACGTCATGAACACGCTGTAGCGCTGCACCGGTGTGCGGATGCCGGCCTGCTCCGCGCTGCCGTAGAAGTCGTGGGTGACCGACAGGTCGATGGCGTCGGTGTCGGTCTCGGCGGCGGAGCCCAGGGCGTACCCCGCGGCCCCGCCGCCGACGCCCCCGACCAGCAGCCCGCCCGCGGCCGCCGCCGACAGCAGCAGGCCGCGGCGGGACAGGCCCGCGCGCTCGGTGCGCGCGGGCTCGTCCGGCTCCTGTTCGGGGGCGTCATCCATGTGTCAGGCCGTTGCGACCTTCTCGGCGATGCTCGACAGCGGCTCCTGCAGTGCCTGCACGGCCTTGCTGAGCGCGGCGGCGTCCGAGGCCTGCAGCTCCGCCGTCCACGACTGGTAGCCGCCCAGCTGGGTGGTGTCGCGGTACGAGTCGAGCAGCGCGGTCACGGCGTCGAACTGGGTCTGCACCTGCGCGGCGAGGTCGGCGTCGATCTCCTCGAGACCCGGGCGCAGGTAGGCGAAGGCCTGCTGAGCGCCCTCGACGTTGCCGGCGAAGTCGACCAGGTCGATGTGGCTGTAGAGCTCCTCTTCGCCGGTGATCTTGTTGGCCTGCACCTCTTCCAGCAGGCCGGCGGCGCCGTTGGCGAGGTCCTCCGGTGCGTAGGTCAGGCTCGACATCACGTCGACCAGCTCGCCCGTGTGGGTCACGAGGTCGGCGGCGTACGTCTTGGTCTGATCTGTGATGGCGCCCGTCTCGAAGAGGTCCCGCTCGATCGCGTGGAAGCCGGACCAGCCCACGGCGTCATCGACCGGGGTGGATTCGCGCATGTCGATCAGGTAGTCCAGGTTGCCGGCGTTGTCGTCCGCGTCATAGCCGGGGAGGACGAAGCCGTCCACGTCGGACTCGATCTTCTCGTAGAAGGGGCGCGCCTGCGCGTACGCCTCCTGCGCGGCGGTGAGATCGCCCGAGTCGATCGCGGTCTGCAGGTTCGCGACCGCGGTCACCATGTCGGCGGCCACGCCGTTCGCGTAGGTCGCGTAGCCCTCCGCGCCCTCCTGGAGGAGGCTCTGCACCGTGCCGCCGGTGGAGGAGGCGGCGGTGCCGGTCACGGTGAACGCGACGGTCTCGGTCTCGGCGCCCGGGCAGTAGATCTCGTAGCTGCCGCCGTCGAGCGTCACGGTGAAGCTCACCGGCGACAGGCCGGGAGCGAGGTTCTCCTTCTCGCCCAGGATGCGGTTGTCGCTCTGCAGCTCGACCTCGGTGATCGCGGTGGAGCTCTCGTTGGTGACCGTGAACGTGATCGGGCCGGCCGGCACGCTGTCGAAGTCGAGCCCGCAGGCGTCGGTGTCGCCGCCGGTGAGGGTGATGGCCACCTGCGAGGCGCCGGTGGAGCTGGTCGGGGCGGCTGTGGAAGAGTCGCCGCTGCAGCCGGCCAGGGCGACGGCGCCCGTCGCGAGCACGGCGACGAGCGCGGTGCGGGTGATCGTGGGATTAATGGATGGCATTGCTGTCTCTTCTCGATTCGGTGATGCGGGACTCGGGTGGGGCGGTGGGGACGTCGAGCGCGGCGGTGCGCAGTCGGCGTCGGGAGCGGAAGGCGGCGGCGAAGAGCACGCCGGCGGCGATGGCGACCACGAGGGGCACCCGTACACCCCACAGCTGCCGCTCGTCGACGAACGCATCGGCGGCATCGACCTGCGCGGCGCGGTCGTCCACGCCGGCGACCGACAAGCCGGCGGCGGTCGCGGTCTGCGGGTCGGCGCTGGCGAGCGTCACGGTGCGGTTCGTGCCGAGCCCGCCGCCGCTGAGGGTGACGACGACCTTCTCGGTTTCGGTGACGTCGATCAGCGCATCGCCGGAGACCCAGGCGTCGCGGGTCGCGGTGATGTGCCAGGTCGCGGCGAACGGGCCGGTCTGCTGCGTCCGGCTCACGCCGATCGGCAGCGAGCCCCCGTTGAGCGCCGCGAGCTCGTCGAGGGTGAGCGTCGCGGGAGCGTCGGACGCGTCGGCGTCCTCACTCCATTCCCACGTGAGGGTGTCGATACCGGAGTACTGGGCGGTCGTGGCGGCCGTCGGATCGAGCGTGTGGGCGGCGGAGTCCTCGCCGTCGAGCGAGATCACGAGCTCATCCGCGGTCAGGGATGCCGTGCCCACGGTCGTGCCGTCGGCATCCACGAGCGTCGCGGTGTCCAGATCGGGCTCCGACGGCAGCGCGAAACCGACCGCCAGCGCCACGGCCGAGACCGCGAGCACGCCGCCGATCGCCGCCTGCAGCGCCGGAACGACGCGGCCGCGGGGTCGCCGCCGCTGCGGCCAGTACACATAGAGAGCCACGGGGATGAGATAGGCGAGCCATCCGACCACCTCGATCAGGCGCGGATCGGAGGGGATGCCGAGCACGCCCGTCAAAAGTGCCGCCGTGACCGTTCCCGGGCTCACGAGCCACGACAGGTCGACGATCTGCTGCTGACCCGCCGTGATCCAGCCCGCCTCGTGTGCGGTGCGCAGGGTCGTCATGACCAGGCCCGCGGCGACCAGGATCAGGAAGGCGCCGGTGATCCGGAAGAAGCGCGAGAGGTCGAGCTTGACCCCGCCGTAGTAGATACCGACGCCGATGCCGACCGCGACGACGACGCCGAGCACGGCGCCGAGGGCGGCGAGGCCGGTGTTGGAGGAGGCGGTGAAGGTTGCGAGCAGGAACACGCTCGTCTCGAAGCCCTCTTTGAGGACGGCGAGGAAGGCCATGACGGCCAGCGCCAGCGCATGCCCGTCGCGGAGGGCTTCGCCTGCCTGCTCCTCCAACTCGGCGCGCATCTTGCGCGCGTGGCCGTTCATCCAGACGATCATCCCGGTCACGAAGAACACCGCGACGACACCGATGATTGACTCCATGCCCTCTTGCGCGGCCTGCGGCAGCGCCTGCTCGACCAGTGCGAGGGCGACGCCGACGACGATGCTGAGGATCACGGCCAGGACGACGCCGATCCACATCGACGTCAGTCGTCGGCCGTTGCGTCGGAGGAAGGCCGCGATGATGCCGACGATCAGTGCCGCTTCGAGGCCTTCGCGGAGACCGATGACGAAGGTAGCGAGCACAGAACTCCTCACAGACGGACGATGGAAAGGCTAGGCAAGGGTAACCTATACCGTCCTCCTGTAAAGGGGTGAGCGGCCGCCCATCGGCGCGGGCGCCGCTAGGCTCGGCGCGAGGCATCTATGACCACGATCGACGACGCATTCGAGCGCGACCTCGCGCTCCATGACGTCGATTGGCGTACGTTCCCGCCCGGAACCGTCCGCGATGTCTTCGCGGCCCCGAGCGGTCCGCTCGCGCGGGTGACGCTGGGGCCGGCCGATGGCCGGCGGGTGGTGCTGGTGCCGGGCGTCACCGGCTCCAAGGAGGACTTCCTCCTCATGCTGCCGCTGCTCGCGGAGGCGGGCTACCGGGTCGAGTCGTACGATCTCGCCGGCCAGTACGAGTCGGCCGGCGCAGGCCCAGAGAACCTCGATCCGCCGCGTGCGCACTACGACTACCCGCTCTACCTGGACGACCTGGTTGCGGTGCTCGAGGCCGGCGCCGCCCCCGCGCACGTCCTCGGCTACAGCTTCGCGGGGCTGGTCGCGCAGCAGGCGCTCGTGCGCCGCCCGGAACTGTTCGCGAGCCTCACGCTGCTGACCGCGCCGCCGGCGGTGGGCCAGGTCTTCCGCGGGGTGAAGCGGATCGGACGCTTCACAGACGTCGCGCGCCCGCGCGTGGGGGCGGGGCTCATGCTGTGGGGCATCCGTAACAACCTCAACCGGGTGCCGCCGCAGCGGATCGCCTTCGTGCGCGAGCGGTTCGCGCTTACCCGCCGCCAGAGCGTCGACGACATCGTCGCCCTCATGAAGACGATGCCGGATGTCGTGACGGCGGTCGCGGCATCAAAGGTGCCGATCCTGGTCGCTGCATCCGCCCACGACCTCTGGCCGGAGGCGCAGTACCGCGAGTACGCGGCGCGGATCGGCGCACGCATCGCGGTGTACGAGACCGGGCACAGCCCGTGCGAAACGGCGCCGCACCAGCTGGTGCGCGACATGCTCGACCTGTTCGGCGCGGCCTGAGCCGGCGAACCGGCCCGCCGCGGCCGAACTCGTGCGGGCTCGTGCGCGAGGTGTTCGCCCCGTTCATCGCAGGATAGGGAATAGGCCAGGGTGATCGGCGTTATCCTAAATACATTCACATGCATAGAAATGGGTGCGGAGGCATCCGGGAAGCGGGAAGAGATCGTGAGCGATTCCACCACGGCGGCGCCGCAGGTCCAGTTCGGCCTGATGTCGGTCAGCGACATCACGCGCGATCCGGTGAGCGGCCACACGCCGAGCGAGGCCGAGCGCATCCAGGCGACCGTCGAGATCGCGAAGCACGCTGAGGAGGTCGGGCTCGACGTCTTCGCGCTGGGCGAGCATCACAACCCGCCGTTCTGGTCGTCCTCGCCCACGACGACGCTCGCGTACATCGCGGCTCAGACGGAGCGCCTGATCGTGTCGACGTCTACCACGCTGATCACCACGAATGACCCGGTGAAGATCGCCGAGGACTACGCGATGCTGCAGCACCTGTCCGGTGGCCGGATGGACCTCATGATGGGTCGCGGGAACACCGGACCGGTCTACCCGTGGTTCGGAAAGGACATCCGGCAGGGCCTGCCGCTGGCAATCGAAAACTATGCGCTGCTGCACAAACTGTGGACCGAGGATGTCGTCGACTGGGAGGGGAAGTTCCGGACGCCGCTCCAGGGCTTCACGTCGGCGCCGCGTCCGCTCGACGGCGTCGCGCCCTTCGTCTGGCACGGCTCCATCCGCACCCCGGAGATCGCCGAGCAGGCCGCGTACTACGGCGACGGCTTCTTCGCGAACAACATCTTCTGGCCGGCCGAGCACTACCAGCGCCTCATCGGGCTGTACCGCCAGCGTTGGGAGCACTACGGCCACGGCGCGCCGGAGACGGCGATCGTGGGCCTAGGCGGCCAGGCGTTCATGCGCAAGAACTCGCAGGACGCGGTGAACGAGTTCCGGCCCTTCTTCGACAACGGCCCGGTTTACGGGCACGGCCCCTCCATGGAGGACTTCACCCAGATGACGCCGCTGACCGTCGGCTCGCCGCAGCAGGTCATCGACCGTTACGCGGGCATGCGCGAGCTGTTCGGCGACTACCAGCGCCAGCTGTTCCTGATGGATCACGCGGGTCTGCCGCTGAAGACCGTGTTGGAGCAGATCGACATCCTGGGCGAGGAGGTCGTGCCGGTGCTGCGGCGCGAGTTCGCGAAGGATCGTCCGGCGAACGTGCCCGACGGCCCCAGCCATGCCGCCCGGGTGCACGAGGTGTACGGCGACGGCCCGACCCGTCAGGCCCGGCCGCGCGAGAACCGCGGCGACAACCTGACCGCGGGATCCCCCTATCAGGACACGTTCCCCGCGCCCGCTCCGGCCGGTGCCGCCTTCGGCATCAAAGCCCGTTGAGAGAATCGAGGAAGGCGATGAGCACCATGAACACGAGTCCCCGTCGCGTCGCGGTCGTTGCCGCGGGGCTGTCGAACCCGTCGTCGACGCGGATGCTGGCCGACCGGCTCCTGGCCGCCACGGCGCGGGAGCTGGCCGATCGCGGCATCGACGTATCGGCTGACACGTTCGAGCTGCGCGACTACGCGCACGACATCACGAACAACCTGCTGACCGGGTTCGCGCCGCCGGCGTTGGAGTCGATGATCAACTCGGTCGTCTCCGCCGACGCCGTCATCGCGGTGACGCCGATCTTCTCCACCAGCTACTCCGGCCTGTTCAAGTCGTTCATCGACGTGCTTGACCCGGACGCACTCCGCGGGACGCCGGTGCTGATCGGTGCGAACGCCGGCACGCCGCGGCACTCGCTCGCGATCGATTACGCGATCCGTCCGCTGTTCGCTTATCTGCACGCCGACGCCATGTCGACCGGTGTGTTCGCCGCATCCGCCGACTGGGGCGGCACGGGCGACCAGGTCGCCCCGCTGTCGGCGCGGATCGACAAGGCGGCGCGGGAACTGGCCGATGCCGTCGCGCGGCGTGACCCGTCCGCGTCGACTGACCCGCTCGACCCGGCGAACTACCTCGGTGAGGGACGCTCGTTCGGTCACCTGCTCGGCGGCCTCGCGGGGGAGTAGACGGGGGCGGTCGCGGGTGCCCGGGTGAGACCTGGCCGGTGACCGGAGGCGGAGCATCCGGTGAACTTCGCGTGATCCGGCCCGGATCGGCGCCGCTCGCCGCCGCCGGGGCGCCACCCTGGACGCGTGAGAGTCGCGCTGATCGCCGAGTCCTACCTTCCCCACATGAACGGGGTCACGAACTCCGTCCTGCATGTGCTGCGCCACCTCGCCGCGCACGGGCACGAGACCCTCGTGATCGCACCCCGGGTCGAGGGTGCCGAGAGCATCCACGCCCCGACCGCACTGCTGGCCTCGCTGCCGTTGCCCGCCTACCCGCAGGTGCGGGTGGTCGTCGCCAGGGTCGCGCGCATCGCGGCGATCCTGCGTGGCTTCCGCCCCGATGTCGTCCACCTCGCCTCGCCGTTCGTGCTGGGCTGGCAGGGGCTGCTCGCGGCTGAGGCGGTGTTGGCCGCATCCGTCGCGGTGTATCAGACCGACGTCGCCGCCTACACGACCCGTTACGGGATGCCGCGCGCGACCGCGCTCGCCGAGGCCCACGTCGCCCGGATCCACCGACGCGCGACACTCACCCTCGCCCCGTCGGCCGCATCGGCGGCCCAGCTCGAGCGGCTCGGCGTCGACCGGCTGCGGCGGTGGGGACGCGGCGTCGACGGCGACCAGTTCCGCCCCGACCGGCGCAGCGACGCGTGGCGGGCGCGTATCGCGCCGGGGGAGCGCATCGTCGGATACGTCGGGCGACTGGCTCCCGAGAAGCAGGTGCAGGATCTCGTCGCGCTCGCGGATATGCCCGGAACCCGCCTGGTCGTGGTCGGCGACGGGCCGTCGCGTCCGGTGCTGGAGCGCCAGCTTCCGGGAGCGGTCTTCCTCGGACAGCTCGGCGGCGATGCGCTCGCCGAGGCGATGGCGTCCTTCGACGTGTTCGCGCATCCGGGAGAGAGCGAGACGTTCGGGCAGACGATCCAGGAGGCGCACGCCAGCGGCGTGCCGGTGGTCGCGACCGGCATCGGCGGACCCGTCGACCTCGTGCGCTCCAGCGTCGACGGCTGGCTCTACCGCCCGGGCGATCTCGCCGACCTGCGTTCCCGCGTCGCCGACCTGCTCGGCGACGACGCCAAGCGCGCCGCGTTCGCGCTGGCGTCCCGCTGTGCGGTGCGCGATCGCACCTGGGAGGCGCTGTGCGAACGCCTGGTCGCGTACTACGACGAGGCGCGGATGCTGCGCGGTCTCAATGCGGGACTGCTCGGCAGGTCGCGGCAGCGCCCGGAACCAGGCGGTGCTCGCATAGCGGCGCGCCACGACAGCTACGTCGCCCTCGGCGACTCTTTGACCGAGGGACTGTGCGACGGATCGCGTATGCCGTCCGGGGCATACCGCGGCTGGGCGGACCGGTTGGCCGAGCTCCTCGCGCAGAGCGGCAGCTCACGGCATCCGCTGCGCTACGCGAATCTGGCGGTGCGTTCCCGTCGGGTGCGGCGCCTGCGCACGGAGCAGGTGCCCGAAGCTCTCGCCCTGCGACCCGCGCTCGTGTCGATCCTC
>JAATGR010000041.1 GCA_015654575.1 Actinomycetales bacterium | reverse complement strand
TGGCTAGAGTCGGGGCATGCCCGAGTTCATCGACGCGCACCGAGTCCCGATCTTCTACGACGTCCATCCTGCGGCGGGCGCGCCGCGCGGCGTCGTTCAGCTGCTGCACGGCGTCGGAGAGCACGCGGGACGCTACGCCGCACTGATCGACGCGCTCACCGCTGACGGCTTCACCGTCTATGCCGACGACCACCGTGGGCACGGTCGCACCGGTATGGGGCAATGGGGGGACGCCGCACGCCTGGGCCGGCTCGGACCGGGCGGACATCGCGCCGCCGTCGATGCGCTCTGGCGCTTCACGCAGCTGATCCGAGCGGCAGAGCCCGGTCTCCCCCTGGTGATCCTCGGACACTCGTGGGGGTCCTTCCTCGCGCAGATCCTCGTGAACCGCCATCCGGACGCGTACGACGGGCTCGTCCTCTCTGGTTCCGCGTTGCGGATGCCGGGGTCGTTGAACGCCGGCGACCTCAACGCGCCGTGGCGCGGACGCGACGCGACCGGGACCGAGTGGCTCAGCCGGGACGAAACCGTCGGACGCGCATTCGTGGAGGATCCGCTCACCACGCTCACGCCGTTGGCGAAGCTGTTCGGTCCGGTCGAGGCGGCGCGGTTGTTCGGCCGGCCGCGCAGGCACCTGGCCGCTGACATCCCGACCCTTCTCCTCGTCGGCGGGGAGGACACCGTCGGCGGACCCCGCAGTGTCCACCGGCTCGCCGCGGCGTATCGCGACCGGTCCGGCTTCACCGACGTCACCACCCTCGTCTACCCGGGCGCCCGCCACGAGATCTTCAACGAGGTGAAGTCCGCCGACGTCCGGGCGGACCTGCACGCCTGGCTGGACGCGCGCTTTCCCGCCCGGGGCTGACTCCGCGCTGCCCCGTCGAGTGGCGGAATAGGCTGAAAACATGCACGGTGAGTACAAGGTTCCTGGTGGCAAACTCGTCGTCGTCGATCTCGAGGTCGAGGCGGGGCGCATCGCGCAGTTCCATCTGGCCGGAGACTTCTTCCTCGAACCCGACGATGCGCTGCGAGACATCGACGCGGCGGTGACGGGCCTGCCGGTCGAGACGGATGCGGCGGGCATCGCCGCCGCAGTGCGCCACGCCCTCCCCGAGGGCGCGCAGCTTTTGGGCTTCACCCCGGAGTCGGTCGGCACGGCCGTTCGCCGTGCGCTGGTGACGGCTCCCGGGTGGAACGAGTTCGACTGGGAGGTCGTGCACGAGCCGCCGGTGTCGCCACGGATGAACCTCGCGCTGGACGAGGTGCTCACGACCCGCGTCGGCGATGGTCGACGCAACCCCACGCTGCGACTGTGGGAGTGGGACCAATCCGCGGTGGTGATCGGGTCGTTCCAGTCGTACCGCAACGAGGTCGATCCGGAGGGTGCGGCTCGGCACGGATACGACGTGGTGCGTCGCATCTCCGGCGGCGGAGCGATGATGATGGGGGCCAACTCGATCGTCACCTACTCGCTGTACGCTCCGGCGGCGCTCGTCGCGGGGATGACCTTCGCGGACTCGTACGCCTTCCTCGACGACTGGGTGTTGCAGGCGCTGCGCTCCCTCGGGATCGACGCGGTCTACCAGCCCCTCAACGACATCACCGGGCCGGCCGGCAAGATCGGCGGGGCCGCCCAGAAGCGGCTCGCGAACGGCGGGGTGCTTCACCATGCGACGCTGTCCTACGACATGGATGGACAGGTCATGGCCGAGGTGCTGCGCATCGGTCGGGAGAAGCTCAGTGACAAGGGAACGACATCCGCCGCGAAGCGCGTCGACCCGTTGCGCAGTCAGACCGGGCTGCCCCGCGAGGCCATCATCGAGCGGTTCATCGAGACGTTCAGCTCACGTTACGGCGCGGTCGCCGGGAATATCACCGAAGAGGAATATGCCGAGGCAGAGGCGCTCGTCGTCTCGAAGTTCGCCACCGACGCCTGGCTGCATCGGGTGCCCTGAGCAGGGCGTCATCGACGGCGAGTGAGTCGCCGACCACGTCCGGACGCGGCCTCAGGGACGGGTGTCGCCTTCCGTGCTCTCCGCCACGGATTCGGGTGCGACCAGGATGAACAGCGCCCGGACCGCCTCCGTCATGTCGGTCTCCGGCTCCAGCAGCCACTGCAGCTGCATCCCGTCCGACACCGCCTGCATGAGACGCGCGATGGTCTCCGCAGGGACGGCCCGGGTCACCGTCCCCTCCTGCTGACCGCGGGCGACGGCCTCCACGAACGCCGATCGCAGTGCCTCGCCCCGCTCGACGAAGTAGCGGTGGGCGGGATGCACGGGATCGGCTGCGGTCACGGCCAGTTGGGAGAACAGCTGCACGAGCCCGGGCACGTCGGCGTTGTGCCGGACGGTTCGCAGATACCCGTCCGCGATGTCCTCGACGGTGGGTCGGCCGCTGCGCGACGGGGTGAACGCGGCGTCGTCGATCTCGTCGCGGGTGCGGAGGATCTCGGTAAACAGCTCCTCCTTGGAGCCGAAGTAGTGGAGGAGGCCTGCTTGGCTGAGGCCGGCGGCATCCGCGATCTGCTTGACCGACGCGCCTCGGTATCCCTCTCGTGCCACGACGTCGAGGGCCGCGCGCAGGATCTCCTCCCGCTTGGCGACGCCCTTCGCATACGAGCCTCGGGGAGCCATGTCCCGAGGATAGACCGGTCGGCTCTTGATTTAACAAAACCGAATAACGTACTGTTTTTGAGTCGCCGCCGACGACGTGTGGAACCTCCCACGCTGCCGGACGCGCAGCGCACGCGAGAGAGGACGCCACCCATGACGGAGACCGACGCCACCGTCGCCCAGCTGACGCTGGCCGAGAAGGCATCGCTGACCAGCGGCGCGAGCTTCTGGTACACCAAGCCCATCGAGCGGATCGGCATCCCCGCGATCATGGTCACCGACGGCCCGCACGGTCTGCGCAAGCAGGCCGGGAGTGCCGACCACCTGGGGCTGGGCGACAGTGTCCCCGCCACCTGCTTCCCGCCCGCGGTCGGTCTCGGCTCCTCGTGGGACGCCGCCCTCGTGCGGCGCGTGGGGGAGGCGCTCGGCGCCGAGACGTCCATCGAGAACGTTGGCGTGCTGCTGGGCCCGGGCGTGAACATCAAGCGTTCGCCGCTGTGCGGACGCAACTTCGAGTACCTCTCGGAGGATCCGATCGTCGCCGGCGTCCTGGGTGCTGCGTACGTCTCGGGCGTGCAGTCGCAGGGCGTCGGCACGTCGCTGAAGCACTTCGCCGCGAACAACCAGGAGAACGATCGGATGCGGACCAGCGCGGACATCGATCCGCGTCCGTTGCGCGAGGTCTACCTGCGCGGCTTCCAGCGGGTCGTCGAAGAGGCGCAGCCGTGGACGGTGATGTGCTCCTACAACCGCGTCAACGGCGTCTACGCCTCGGAGAACCCATGGCTGCTGACCCAGGTGCTGCGCGATGAGTGGGGCTTCGAAGGGCTCGTGGTCTCGGACTGGGGTGCGGTGAACGAGCGGGTCGCCGCACTGGTCGCAGGGCTCGACCTGGAGATGCCCTCCTCGAACGGCCGCACCGACGCCGAACTGGTCGCCGCTGTCGAGGCGGGGGAGCTGGGCGAGAAGGCCCTCGACGTCGCCGTGGGTCGGGTCATCGACCTCGTCCGCAAAGTGACGGCTGGGGCGGGAAGGATTGCGGGGCCACTGGACGTCGACGCGCACCATGCCCTCGCGCGCGAGGCTGCGGGTCGCTCGATCGTGCTCCTGCGCAACGATGACGGCATCCTGCCACTGGCGACCGACACCTCGATCGCGGTGATCGGGGCCTTCGCCACGAAGCCGCGCTACCAGGGTGCCGGCTCGTCGATGATCAACCCCACCCGGCTGGACAACGCGCTCGACGAGATCCGGGCGTTCGCCACCGGCAACGTGGTCTTCAGCGAGGGGTTCTCCACCGCGCTCGAGGTCTCCGCAGACGAGGCCGCGCGCCTGCGCTCGGAGGCAGTGGATGCGGCATCCGCGGCCTCTGTCGCCGTGCTGTTCCTCGGACTCCCCGCCCGCCTCGAGTCGGAGGGGTACGACCGCGACGACATCGACCTGCCGGCCGACCAGGGCGAGCTGGTCGACGCCGTGCTCGCCGCACAGCCGAACACGGTCGTGGTCCTCTCCAACGGCGGCGTCGTCGCGCTGCCGTTCGCCGACCGGGTGCCGGCGATCCTGGAAGGTTGGCTGTTGGGCCAGGCCGGGGGCGGTGCGACCGCCGACGTGCTGTTCGGCGCGGTCAACCCCTCGGGCAAGCTCACCGAGACGATCCCGCTGCGTCTGCGGGACACCCCGGCGTTCCTCGACTTCCCGGGCGAGTTCTCGCACGTGCGGTACGGGGAGGGACTGTTCGTCGGATACCGCTGGTACGACGCGCGCGAACTCGAGGTGGCGTTCCCGTTCGGGCACGGCCTGTCATACACCGTCTTCGAATACGGGGACGCCGCCGCATCTGTCGCCGCCGACGGCGACATCGAGGTGCGCGTGAGGGTGACCAACGCCGGTCCCGTCGCCGGCCGCGAGGTCGTGCAGGTCTACGCCTCGCTGCCGGGTTCGGCCGTGCAGCGCCCGGTGCGCGAGTTGAAGGCGTTCGCTTCGGTGGAACTGTCGGCGGGCGAGAGCCGCGAGGTCGTGCTCACAGTTCGTCGCGCCGACCTCGAGTACTGGGATGTCCGCGTCGACCAGTGGGTCGTCGAGGGCGGCGCATACACGGTCGATGTCGCCGCATCCAGCCGGGACATCCGTTCGTCGGTGGTGACGGACGTCGTCGGCGACGAGGTGCGCGTGCCCTTGAACCGCAACTCCTCCCTCGGCGAGGTGCTGTCCGACCCGGTGGCGGGGCCGCTGGTGCAGCAGGCGCTTGCATCGATGGGCGACAGCATGCCCGGCGCGGAGGGGATCATGCCCGAGGGAGTGTCGATGGACAAGATGATCCAGGCGTTCCCGATCGGTCGGATCACGATGATGGCCGGGGACGCTGTCACGCCCGAGATGATCGACGCGCTCCTCGCCGCCGCGAACTCCGCACGGCCCTGAGGCTTCGCCCTCGCTGAGTGTCCGAGACCCTCAGCGGTTGGTGAGCCGGGGCAGGGCGGTGAACAGGAGGGGCGGAGAGGAAGAGGGAGGCGTCGGACTCAGCGGCGGAGGAACCGCAGGATCGCGGCGTTGACCTCGGAGCCGTGGGTCCACAGCAGCCCGTGCGGGGCTCCCTCGATCTCGACGTAATCCGCCTGTGGCAGCAGCTCGCGGAAGCGACGCGCGGTCTTGTCGATGGGCAGGATGTTGTCCGCGGTGCCGTGCACGATCAGCGCCGGCACGTCGATCGCACCGATGTCGGCGCGGAAGTCGGTCGGCCACGTCAGCGGCGCGGCGATGATCGCGGCGTTGCCGGCGAGGTTGGCGGTCTGCACGCTCGCGGCCAGTGCCTCCGGCGAGATGCGGTCGCCGAGGGTGTCGTCCAGGTTGTAGAAGTCGTGGAAGAACCCGGTCAGGAAGGCATGCCGATCGTCTGCGACCGCGGCGGAGGTGCCGTCGAAGTAGGCCTGGTCGCCCGCACCGTCCGGGTTGTCGTCGGTAATGAGCAGGTAGGGCTCGAGCGATCCGAGGAAGATCGCCTTCGCGATGTCGGCGCTGCCGTAGCGGGCCAGATAGCGGGCGATCTCGCCGGTGCCCATCGAGAAGCCGGCCAGCACGACGTCCGATAGCTCCAGCGTGTCGATGAGCGCGTGGAGGTCTGCGGCGTAGGTGTCGTAGTCATGCCCGGATGCGGTTTTGGTCGATGCTCCGAAGCCGCGACGGTCGTACGCGATCACCCGATAACCCGCATCCAGCAGTGCCTTCTGCTGCTTTCCCCACGACTCGCCGTTGAGGGGGAAGCCGTGGATCAGCACGACCGGCTGACCATTGCCCTGGTCGGTGTAGAAGAGATCGACATCGGCTGAGTTCTCCGTCGCGACGGTGACGTAGGCCACGAGTGCTCCTTCCCGGGAACGGCCGTGCGCTGCACCCGATGCCACCCTATGCGCCCGGTCCGCCGCTAGGCTCTGTCCGGGCCGCGTCATCGCCGTGACGCGCCGGCTGCACGCGAGGAGGAGCGGCGAGCGTGGATACGCGAGACATCGTCGGGCAGGAGTCGCCGCTCGGTGTCGTGGTCGAAGACCGCGTGATCGCGCGGGCGCAGGCCTCGGGGCTGATCCTCGACCCGGCGCAGCGGCAGATCCTCGCGGAGCTCGCGGGGTTCGTGGGTGGCGTCGGATCAGCGGGGGAGAGCGATCCGGTCGGCGTCTACCTCCACGGCCCCGCGGGCCGGGGCAAGACCTGGATCGCTCGTGCCGTGTTCGACGCGCTGCCGGGGGATGCCGTCCACAAGCGGCGCGTGCACTTCCACACCTTCTTCCAGCAGCTCATGCAACGATTCGGAACGATGGGCAGCGCCCGCCACGCGATCGAGGACATCGTGACCGAGCTGCTCGCGGAGACGCGGTGGTTCTTCTTCGACGAGCTGCATGTGCACGACCCCGGCGGGGCGAGTCTGCTCAACCGGCTGCTCGCCGAGATCGTCGAGCGGGGCACGCCGACGCTGGTCACCTCGAACTACGAGCCCTCCGGGCTGCTTCCCAATCCCGTCTACCACCACGTCTTCGCGCCCGGCATCGCACTGTTGGAGGAACGGTTCCGCATCCTTCGCCTGGATGCCGGCGTCGACTATCGCGAGCGGGCCCCGGCCGAGCGGGACGGTTTTGCCGCGGGACGCTGGGTCGTCGCTGCTGACGACGAGGGCGCGCGTGCCGCGGGGCTCGTTCCCCCGTCGGATGCCGAGCGCACCGAGGTCACGAGCGGGCCGTACCGGTTCGTCGCCCGGGCCGTCCGCGGCGGCACGGTCTGGTTCGACGCGAGGGAGCTGCTCGAGTCCGCGTCGACCCCGCAGGACTACCTGGGCTGGCTCGGAGACTTCGACCGGTGGGTGCTCGCGGGACTGCCACCGCTGTCCGCCCTGAGCCGCGAGGCGCGTCAGCGCCTGGTCGGCCTCATCGATGTCCTGTCGGATGCCGGTGTGCCGCTCACCGTGATCTCGACGGTCGCACCCGCCGCCCTCGTCGACGTCGACGAGGTGCCGCCCGACCTGTTCCGTGCGCGCAGCAGGCTGGCACTCCTCGCCGTCGGCTGACGCCGCCGCGCGAGGACGCACGTCAGTAGCGTCCGTCGTGCGCCGGCGAAACCGGGGAAGTACGCCGAAACCGTGTGCCACGCCCGCAGTCTCAGCGTCGATCCCTTGTCTCGCGGCCCGCGCCGCTGCCCGCGCGGGACTACACCGCAGCAGCGGAACCCCGTCAAGAACCTGACCGAGGCCGCATTGCTGTCGACATGTTCGCCGCGCAGATCGCGACGGACGAGAGCGTGCAGAACCGGTATCGCGGCGTCGTCTGAGGGCGGTCGGCTCAGGCATGTCGCTCTCGGGCACGCCGGCCTGCCGGCGCCCGGAGATCAGTCGCGTCCGGCGCCGATGGAGGGTGTCACGGTGGAGATCTGCGGGGCACGGAAACCGGCCGCTGCGAAAGCCTGCGACACGCGTTCCGACACCGCTGAGATCTCCCCTCGGCGCACGAGCGCGATCGCCGCGCCGCCGAAGCCGCCGCCGGTCATCCGCGCGCCGATCGCACCGGCGGTGACCGCGGCATCCACCGCCGTGTCGAGCTCGGGGATGGAGATCTCGAAGTCGTCGCGCATCGACGCATGGGAGGCGCGGAGTAGATCGCCGATCGCGAGCGGCCCGTGCTCGCGCAGAACGCGCACCGTGTCCAGCACACGCTGGTTCTCGGTGACGATGTGGCGGACCCTGCGGAAGGTCACCTCGTCGAGCAGGCCCTCTGCGCGCGGCAGCTCGGAGAGCGACACATCGCGAAGCGACGCGACGCGGAGCAGGCGCGCCCCCGCTTCGCACGAGGCGCGGCGATCGGCGTACTCGCCGGTCGCGTGCGCGTGCCGCACGCCGGTGTCGATGACGAGCACATCCAGTCCGGCCTCGGCGAACCCGAGGGGGATCACCCGTGCATCCAGCGTGCGGCAGTCGAGCAGGATCGCCGCATCCGCGCTGCCCAGCATCGACGCCATCTGGTCCATAATGCCGGTCGGTGCGCCGACGGCCTCGTTCTCGGCGCGGCGTCCGGCTTCGGCGAGCGACCGACGCGAGAGGTCCAGATCCCAGAGTTCATCGAGGGCGACGGCGACCGCCCCCTCGATCGCCGCGGAGGAGGAGAGGCCCGCCCCGACCGCGACGTCCGAGGCGAGGGCGACGTCGACGCCGAACGGCGCAGCGCGGCCGCGCTGCAGCGCCCAGACGATGCCGAGCGGATATCTCGCCCATTCCGGCACGCCTTCGCGCGCTGTCGGGAAGAGCGCGTCGAGATCTGAGAGCCCGACGTCCACCGCGTCATCCGCGAAGGTCGACGCCACCCGCACCCGGCGGTCGGCGCGGCGACCGACCGCGGCGTGGGTGCGCGCCTCGATGGCGAACGGCAGCACGAAGCCCTCGTTTAGTCGGTGTGCTCGCCGATGAGGTTCACACGACCGGGGGCTGACCAGGTCCCCGCGGGCGCTGTGCCGGTCAGCTCGGTGAACAGTGCGCGCGCGGCATCCGCGCCGGTCACAGCTCGATCCCGGCGACAGACTCGCGAAGCCGCTCCGCTGCCGCCTCGGGCGGAACGTCGCCGATCCACGCCCCCATCGCGGCCTCCGACCCGGCGAGGAACTTGAGCTTGTCGGCGGCGCGGCGCGGACTCGTCAGCTGCAGGTTCAGGCGCACGCTGTCGCGCCCGGCGTGCACCGGCGCCTGATGCCATGCCGCGATGTACGGCGTGGGTGTGTCGTAGAGGGCGTCGATCCCGCGCAGCAGGCGCAGGTACAGAGGCGCCAGTTCGTCGCGCTCGGCATCGGTGGTCGCTGCAAGATCGGGGATGTGGCGGTGCGGCAGCAGGTGCAGCTCGAGCGGCCAGCGCGCGGCGAACGGGACGAACGCGGTCCAGTGCTCACCCCGCAGCACGACACGATCCCCGGCCTGCTCGAAATCCAGGATGCGCTGGAACAGATCCGGCGCGGTGCGGTCGATGGATTCGAGCACGCCGTGGGTGCGGGGGGTGATGTACGGATAGGCGTAGATCTGTCCGTGCGGATGCGGCAGCGTGACGCCGATCGCCTCTCCGCGGTTCTCGAACGGGAACACCTGCTCGACCCCGGGCAGCTGGGACAGGACGGCGGTGCGGTCGGCCCAGGCCTCGATCACCGTGCGGGCGCGCGTCACCGTCTGCGTGCCGAAGGAACCCGTGGTCTCCGGGCTGAAGCACACGACCTCGCAGCGCCCGACGCTCGCGCGGGTGCGGCCCAGGCCGAGCGCGTCGAAGTCGTCGAGGCCCCGAGGCGGATCGGCGGCGGCGGGAGCATTGCCGGTCGCTTCGCGCAGCGCGGGGCCGAAGGAGGGCGAGCGGTTCTCGAAGACGGCCACGTCGTAGCGGGACGGGATCTCGCTGGGGTTCGTCGGCGACTGCGGGGCGAGCGGGTCGAGCTCGGCGGGAGGCAGGAACGCACGGTTCTGCCGGGCGGCGGCGACCGAGATCCAATCACCGGTCAGTATGTCCAGCCGCATCGTCGCGGTCGCCGGCCGGGCATCCAGTGTGCGGCTGTCGACCGCGCGCTCCGGGGCGAGCTCCGTGCCCGGGTCGTCGTAGTAGATCAGCTCGCGGCCGTCGGCGAGCAGCGTGGGACGCTTCACGACGCCGGCGCCGAGCGGCTGCGCTGCCGGCACCCGCGGCGTCCGCAATTCAGGCATGTTCACGTTAACACGCTATCGGGACGGCCTGCTAGCGTCAACGTGCCTGAATTGTGAACGGCAGGGGAGGCGCAGATGGCCGCGAGACGTGTGTCGATGGCCGACGTCGCCGCCGCGGCGGGTGTATCCGGCCAGACCGTCTCCCGCGTCGTCAACGCCAGCCCGCGGGTCGACCCCGTCACCCGAGCGCGCGTCGAGGCGTCGATGGAACGGCTGGGATACCGCATGCACCGGGCCGCGCGCGCCTTGCGCACCGGCCGCACCGGCACCATTGGCGTGGTCGTCTCCACGTTGGCGACGGTCGGCAACTCGCTCATGCTCGAAGCCATCGCGGATGCCGCGGCAGCCCG
>JAATGR010000117.1 GCA_015654575.1 Actinomycetales bacterium | reverse complement strand
GGTAATTGGTCGGTGACGTTCCCGTTCCCGACGAGCGAGAACTCCAACGTGACCTGGGCGTCGGGCGAAACCCACAGCATCCGGTTGCTGACGGGTTCGCTCATCACGGGCGACAAGGTCCGCACCGAGACCGCCTCCTTCACCGTCGTGCCCGCGGGTGTCACCTGCGAGGACGGCCAGATCCTCGTCAGCGACACCGTCGGCGGTCAGACGGCGACCGCCTGCATCCAGCAGAACGTCTCCACCGATGCGGGCTCCACGATCACCGTCACCGGCACGGGCTGGCTCACGACCGACGGCACCGCCGGCGCGACCGTGGTGCTCAAGCTCGCCAGCCGGGTCACCCCGACCGACAGCGACTTCCAGTTCGTGCACACCGGGGCGGCCGGCGACGAGATCCTGAACCACCCCACCAACGGCACCGCCGACCCGACCATGTGGGCGCTGATCCAGGCCGATGCCGACGGGACGTTCACGGCGACCATCGCCGTGCCGACCGCGGCGAACGCGCCCGCCAACGTGGGCTCCGACGGGGCGCTGGAAGCGGGCAGCAAGCTCATCGTCCACTTCCAGACGGGGCTTCTGACCACCGACACCGTCCACTCCTTCGACTCGTCGTCGCTCATCGTCGACGGGCAGGAGTACTCGGGCGACGTGGACGGCGAGATCGTCGAGTGCACCGCCACCGGCGCCGCCGAGGTGCACATCGAGAGCGCGGACGGCAGCGAGTTCGACGAGACCACCGGCCCGGTCGTCGCCTACGGCGGCACCATCCGCCTGGTCGGCAGCGGCTTCTGCAACAACGATCCCGCCGCGGGCGGCTCGACCATCGCGATCAAGATCGACGAGGGCGCCTACAGCCACCTGCCGAGTGAGATCGTCAACTCCAACGCACAGGTGTGGGCCCTCGTCGACGTCAACAGTACTGACGGCTCCTTCGACGTGGAGATCACCGTGCCCACCGAGGGCGAGAGCGCGGGTGGTACCACCCCGGGCTTCGCGATGGGGACGCACACCCTGCGTCTGCTGACCGGCTCGCTCAAGTCCGGCGATCCGATCCGCACCCTCGAGACCGGGCCGTTCACGGTCGGCGCATACCAGCCCAACGGCGCGCCCGACCCCGTGGACGCTGACAGCCTCACCGACGCGAACAGCAACGGCATCACGATCGCGCAGACCGACACCTCGCTCGTGGTCACCGTGCCCGGCGCGGTCGAAGGCGACTGGATCTTCGTGACCCCCTACGCCACCGACGGATCGCCGCGCTACCCGTGGCTGGCGACGTGGTACCGCGCGGACGCCGCAGGCACGGTCACGCTGCCGCTGGCCGGAGTCACGCTCCCGGTCGGGACGCTCAAGGTCGCCGTGCAGTCCGGCAACGCGGGCGAGTCGGGAACCCTGCTCGGCTGGGGATGGTTGACCGTGGCGTCGCCTCCCGCGGCGGACGACGGCGAGACCGCCGTCGTGCCGCAGCCGACCGCCACGACCACGACTCCGAACCAGCCGGTGTACACCCTGACGAGCGCGGTCTATGCGACGGCGCCCGACAACGTGCCGGCCGCTCCCTTCGACAGCGATGAGGGCCTCACCAGCGACAACGTCGGCACGCTCACCGCCGTGCAGGACGGGACGGTCGTCACGATCACACTGCCCGATAGCACCGCCGGTGACTGGGTGTACCTCTACGCCTACTCCGACGGCACCCCGATCGCAGTCGGCTGGATCCAGATCGACGAGAACCTCCAGGTGCGGGTCGATGTCGCCGCGCTCACCGCCGGCACCCACAAGATCGCGGTGCTCGACGTCGACGGCAACTTGCTCGGCTGGGTGACCGCGACGATTGACGAGGACGAGTCGACCGTCACCTCGGCGGACGACGACTCCGACTCGACGGCGCAGACGACGACCGACAGCGAGAGCGCGACGGTCGCCGCATCCCAGTCGGGTCTGCTGTCCGCGGCCGACTGGTGGCTGATCGGCGGCGGCGCCGCGCTGCTGCTGGCGGCGGCGGTGACGGTGCTGATCGTCACCTCCCGACGACGCGCGGCGACGAACGGAGGCCAGCAATGATGCGCACGGTGAACGGGCAGGACGTCGGACACACCCGGCGCCGTCGCCGACGCGTCGCCGGGATCGCGGCGGCCGCCGCGGTACTGCTCGCGACCCTGCTGCCGGCGACATCCGCCACGGCGCTGCCGCCTAGTGGCGCAGGCTCGGACACGCCGGGGACCTCCTCGTCGGTCTCGCCCACGACACTGCAAGCCTGTCAGACGATCAGCTACACGGTCTCCGGGTACCCCGGCGGCGAGACGCTCTACATCAAGATCGACGACGGCGCCGGCTACAGCGACCAGAGCGTGCAGGGATCCGGCGTGGTCGCGATGCAGGCCATCCCGGCGTCGGGAACCGTCAGCGGCTCCTTCGAGCTGCCGTGCGACATCGCGACCGGCGCGCACTGGCTGCGCTTCCTCGCGAGCGAGGTCATGTATGACTCGAGCGGAAACTACCAGGGCACGATCGGGTACACGCGGCGCGGCGGAGCGGACTTCACCGTCGTCGCCGGCACTGACAGCAGCAGCTCGGGCACGACCTCGTCGAGCGGGCTCGGTGCCGCCGCGCCCGCCGCAGGGTCCACGACGGGATCGGGCTCCGAGCAGGTCGCGGGACAGGGCAGCACGCTGACCATCGATCCCGACGCGGCCGCCACCGAGGCGACGCCGTCGCCGACCGAGTCGGCCACCGCCACGGCCACGCCGTCGCCGACCGCCACGTTGGATGCCGACGCCGCATCCGATGTGCAAAGCGTGTCGGTGCCCTGGGTGGGGATCGTTGTGCTCGTGGTGGTGCTGATCGCGGGCGGCCTCATCGTGTGGCTCGTGCTGCGCCGGCGCCCCGGCGCATCCGCTCGATGACCGCGGTGGCGCCGTCGCGCCCTGGCGTCGCACCGCGGCCGTCGGGGCGCGTCACCGGTCGGCGCACTACCGGCATGATCGTCGCGATCGTGCTGCTGGTGCTGCTGGCCCTCGTCTCGGTGTCGGTCGGGTCGAACGCGATCCCACTCGATCATGTCTGGCAGCTGCTGCTCCACCCCGACGGCTCGTTCGAATCCACCGTGATCCACGACCAGCGCATCCCCCGCACGCTGCTCGTCATCGTCGTCGGCGCTGCGCTCGGCGTCGCGGGGGCCCTCATGCAGTCGCTGACCCGCAACCCGCTCGCCGATCCGGGAGTGATGGGGGTCAACGCCGGCGCTTCGTTGGCGGTGGTGCTGGCGGTCGCGTTCTTCGGCATCGCCTCGATCTGGTTCTACATGTGGTTCGCCTTCGGCGGGGCCGCGCTGGCGGCCGTCGCCGTGTACCTGCTCGGCGGGGCGGGCCGCCAGGCGGCCACTCCCGCGAGGCTCGCGCTGGCCGGCGTCGCCATCAGCATGGCCATCACCGCGCTCGTGCAGACGGTCATCCTGTCGAACCAGAACGCCTACAACGAGTTCCGGTTCTGGGCATCGGGCAGCGTGGAAGGTCGTGGTTACCCGATCATCGGCGCCGTCGTCGGTTTCATCGTGGTCGGCCTGGTGCTGGCGTTGATCAGCGCCCCCGCGCTGAACGCGCTGGCGCTCGGCGAGGACACCGGACGCGCGCTGGGGGTGCGGGTGGCGCGCACCCGCACGCTCGTGATGATCGCGGTCACGCTGCTCGCCGGTGCCGCGACCGCCGCGGTCGGACCGATCATGTTCATCGGGCTCGGCGTGCCCTACCTCGCCCGTGCGGTGTGCGGGCCGGATCAGCGGTGGGTCATCCCGTTCTCGGTGGTGTCCGCCCCGGTCGTGCTGATGGTGGCCGACATCCTCTCCCGTGTGGTCATCGCGCCCGAAGAAGTGCAGGTCGGCATCATGGCCGCCATCCTCGGCGGTCCCGTGTTCATCGCCATCGTGCGCCGGCGTCGGATCGAGACGCTGTGACCGGGTCTCGTGCGCAGGAGAAATCCGCTCCGCAGGATGTTCGCGGCCGGAATCGTCATGCTGTGCAGCTTTCTCCTGCGCAGCGCCGGCCTCGGCGCCGCCACCTTGTACTCCGGATCGGCCCCGTCGTGCTGCGCCTGGAGCGCCGCAGCGTGATCGTCGGGGGTGTGCTCGTCGCCGTGGTCCTGGCGGCTGGAGTGGTTGGTCTGCTGCTCGGCGACTATCCGATGACACCGTGGCAGGCGGTGAGCTCGCTCTTCGGCGCCGGGCCCGACCGCCTCGCCACCTACTTCGTGCAGCAGCAGCGGGCTCCGCGCGTGATCGCCGCGATCCTCGTGGGCGCGGCACTGGGCGTGTCCGGCGGCATCTTCCAGTCGCTGTCGGCGAATCCGCTGGGAAGCCCCGATGTCATCGGATTCACGATCGGAGCCGCGACCGGCGCCCTGCTGCAGATCGTCGTCTTCGACGGCGGGACGGCGGCGGTCGCGCTGGGCGCCGTCGTCGGCGGTTTCGGCACCGCACTGGTCGTGTACCTGCTGGCCTGGCGGAAGGGCCTCGCCGGATTCCGGCTCGTGCTCGTGGGCATCGGCGTGTCCGCCGTGCTGCAGGGGGTGAACGCGCTGCTGATCGTGAAAGCGTCCTTGACGGCAGCGCAGACGGCCGCGCAGTGGATGGCGGGATCGTTCAACGCCACCACCTGGTCCGAGACGCTGGTGGTGCTCGCCGCCGTGGTGGTGCTGATCCCCGCGGCTCTCCTGCTGGCGCGGCCGCTGGGTGTCATGGTCACCGGCGACGACCTCGCGACCGGGCTCGGTGTGCGTGTCGAGGTACGCCGGTTGGAGCTGGTGATCGTCGGCGTCGCTCTGGTGTCGTTGGCGGTCGCCGCGGCCGGACCGATCTCGTTCGTGGCGCTCGCCGCGCCTCAGCTGGCCCGGCGACTCACCCGCACCGGTGGTGTGGGCCTCGGAACCGCGGCGATCATGGGCGGACTGCTCGTGCTCGTCAGCGACATCGTCGCCCAACGTCTGTTCGCCCCCACCCAGCTGCCGGTCGGCGTACTGACCGGATCGCTGGGTGGTATCTACTTGATCTGGCTGCTCGCGCGCGAGTGGAGGAGGACCCCCGCATGACAACGACCCCCGCGACGCGCCTGGCCGGACGCGACCTCACGATCGGCTACGGCGACAAGACGGTGATTACCGGGCTGGATGTCGAGATCCCCACCGGTGAGCTGACGGTGATCGTGGGCCCCAATGCCTGCGGCAAGTCGACACTGCTCCGGGGTCTCGCCCGGATGCTGCCGACCGCCTCCGGCACGGTCGAGCTCGACGGCGCCGCGATCGGCTCGTACCCGCCCAAAGAGGTCGCCCGCAGGCTGGGTCTCCTCCCGCAGTCGCCGATCGCCCCGGACGGCATCGTGGTGGAAGACCTCGTGGGCCGTGGCCGCTACCCGCACCAGGGGGTGCTGCGGCAGTGGTCCAAGGAGGACGCCGCGGCGGTCGAGCAGGCGATGGCACGGGCGAACGTGTCGGATCTCGGAGACCGCATGGTCACCGAGCTCTCCGGTGGTCAGCGGCAGCGGGTGTGGATCGCGATGGCGCTCGCGCAGCAGACCCCCATCCTGCTGCTCGACGAACCCACCACCTACCTCGACATCGCGCATCAGGTCGAGGTACTGGACCTCGCCCGCGGGCTGCAGCGGGAGGGTTTCACCGTCGTCGTCGTGCTGCACGAGCTGCACCTCGCTTTCCGTTACGCGACGCACCTCGTCGTCATGCGCGAGGGCGCGATCGTCGCCCAGGGTGGCGTCAACGAGGTCGTCACCGAGGAGCTGATCGAGGAGGTCTACGGGCTGCCGTGCCGGCTCATCGCCGATCCGGTGTCGGGTCGGCCGATCGTGATCCCGCTCGACGAGGTCGCATGACCGCATCCCTCGCCTCCCGCTCCGGCGGCCGCCCCCGCCTCCTGCCGGACTGTTGCATGTCCCCGTTCGGACCGCAGCGTGCCCCCGTTCGTACCGCTTGGCGGCCTGCTATCCGGTCCGAAGCGGGACATGCTGCGGAGGCGCGTCGATGAGCGAGACGACTCCCTCGACGTCGCGCACACCGCCGAAGGTGCCCCGGCCGGCGCCGGCGCCGCGGGTGGACAGCCCTGCCATCGCACGGTTGGAGGCGCAGCTGGCGGCAGGGACGGATGTGGATACCGTCGTCGCCGAGTTCTGGAACGGCCCGGCTGCCCGAACGCCGTTGATCGAGCCGGTCGTGAATGCGTCGGACGCGCCGCGGGATGACGCCCCACACCGGTTTTTTGCTGAGTCGGACGGACCGTCTGCTGAGGTCTCGGACGGGCAGACCGCTGCCGTCCTGCACGAGCGCATCGTCACCTTCCTCTGGCGCGACGCGGATGCCGCCGACGTGCTGCTGTTCGTCAACCGACTCACCGACGAGCGCGATCTCGAACGAAGCCTCATGCACCGCATCCCCGGCACCGACCTGTGGCACCTGTCGTACCGGATGCGTTCCGACTGGCGCGCCTCCTACGCCTTTCTCGTGCGCCCGGCCGGTGCCCCGGCCCCCTGGACCGACGGTCAGGACCAGATCGCCGTCCGAAAGGCACTCGATCACGGCTTGCTCGACCCGGGGAACCCGGAGGTCGGACGCAACCGCGACGGCGTGCTCCAGTCGTTCGTTTCGCTGCCCGATGCGCCCGCCGCCATCTGGCTCGAACCCCGCGGCGCCGCCCTCGAGCACGGGATGCTCGAGGAGCGCGCTACCCCCGACGGCCGCCGTGTCTGGGTCTACGAACCGCCCGGCGGCGTTCCCGCCGGTGCGCCGGTGGTCGTCGCGCTCGACGGCGAGGTCTGGACGGGCAGCCAGGATCTGCCCACGACGATCGACAACCTCATCGCCGATGGCGAGATCCGCGCTCCGCTCGTCGTGCTGCCCGACTCGGGCGGACGGGCGCAGCGCTGGCTTGAGATGGATGCCCACGGGGATGCGGCCGGGTGGGTCGCCGACGTGCTGCTGCCCTGGGTGCGCGACTCATACGACGTCTCCGACGCGGCCGCCGACACGATCGTGGTGGGGCAGAGCCTCGGAGGCCTGACCGCCCTGCGGATCGCGCTCACCCGGCCGGACGCGTTCGGTGCGGTGCTGAGCCAGTCGGCGTCCCTCTGGCAGGACGATCTGCGCTATGCCATCGCCGGCCGGTGTCTGGACGGACTGCGCGCCCACGTCGAGGTCGGTGCCCAGGAATGGGTGCTGCGCGAGCCGAACCGGCTGTTCGCCGAACGTCTGCAGGCCGCCGGGGCCGATGTACTGCTCGCGGAATACAACGGCGGCCACGACTACGCCTGCTGGCGCATCGGCATCGCCCACGGGCTGCGACGGCTTCTCGCACCGTAGTCGCCGTCGTCGCGACGCCTCAGATGGTCGAGCCCGCCGCGTCCACCGCCAGTTCGGACTCGTCGATCCGGGTAGGGGTGGCGACGAGGTCGCGGTCGGCATGGGTGGCAGCGGCGTGCGCGGCAGCCACCGCATCCTGCGCTTCGATCGCCTCGAACAGCACCTGGTGATCGCGGCGACGCACATGCTCGTCTTCGCCGTAGCCGACCTCTCCGGCGCTGAGCGCTGCGCGCAGCACCGCCATGACGCCGGCGTACAGGCTTGTGATCAGTGGGTTGCCGCCGGCCTCGACGACGAGGAAGTGGAACTGGCCCGGCATCCGCCCCTTCGCGATGCGAGGCACATAGTCGACGTCGCGCTCGGGCGGCAGATGATCCAGCGCCGCCCGCAGCGCCGTCAACTGTTCCTCCGTGCGTCCGACCGCCGCGCGCTGGGCCGACTCGACTTCCAGTGCGCGACGGTAGATGAGCACGTCGGCGACGGAGAAGTCGCTGAGGAAATCGGTCAGCACCCCGCTGACAGGTGTGCGCGAGCGGACGAACGTGCCGCGCCCGGGTAACGTCTCCAGCATTCCCATGCTGGCAAGCGAGCGTACCGCCTCACGCACCGTGGTCTTGCCGACCCCGATCAACTCCATCAATTCGCTCTCGATGGGGATTCGAGCGTTGACCGGCCATTCTCCGGAGGTGATCCGTCCACGCAGGAACGCGAGAGTCGTGCGTGCGCGCGGCGACCCGGATCCCCTGTCCACTCGGTGACCTCCCTGCGGGCGCGAACAGAACCCAGTCTAGGTGCCGGCGTCGGCATATCCCGGAGGCTCGGCGGGCATCCACAGGTTCGGCTCAGCGCTGGCAGATCGGGCACCAGAACACGTTCCGCTGCCGGGTTGGATCGGCGCCGAGGCGTCCTTCCCTGACCGGGGAACCGCACCGCCGGCAGGGTCGCCCGGCACGCTCGAACACCCACCTCGTGCGTCCGGTGCGCGCATCACCTGTGAAGGTGCGCACCGGACGGTCCCGGTTTTCGCGGATCATGCGCGTCGCGGTCTTCACGAGATTCGCGGCATCCGTCTCGGCGGCCGGACGGGTGGGGAGAATGCCGCGCACGAACAGCACCTCGTTCGCGTACTCGTTGCCCAGCCCCGCGAGGTTCCGCTGATCCAACAGCGCGACGTGCGCCGGGCGGGGGTCGGAGGCCAACCGGCGGGTCGCCTCCGCGAGGTCGGCGTGGGGGTCGAGCAGGTCTGGGCCGAGGTGACCGACCAGCTGCTGCTCCTGCGCGGTGGGCACGACGTCCACCATCGCGAGCTCGAAGCCGACGGCGGTGCGCTCGGGGACGCCGACGACCGCGCGGGCTTGGAAAGCCGGGCGCCGCCACCGGTCGTCCGGGCGGTACACCTGCCAGACGCCCTCCATCTTCAGATGGGAGTGCAGCGTGTACGCGCCGATGCGCATCAGCAGGTGCTTGCCGCGCGGCACGACCTCGCGGACCGTCTCGCCGCGCAGGTCGGCCGTGGCGGCACGCGGCACCCGCACCTCGAACCGGGTGACGGACTGGCCCGCCAGCGCGGCGTGCAGCAGCGCCGCCGCCCGGAACACGGTGTCCCCCTCAGGCATCGGCGGTGTTCCCGGAGGCCGCGGTCATGGGCGCACCCGGCGCAGGGTCAGCCCGCGCGGCGTCTCGACGAAGCCCGCATCCCGCAGAGCGCGCGCGAGCGCGGTGCCGAACAGTGCCGTCGCATTCACCTGTTCCACCGTCAGCGTGTCGAGCCGCCGGGCCAGCGCGGTGTCAGCGAGCGAACGGGCGGCGGCGGCGATGGCATCCTCGTCGTCGGTGAAGCACAGAGCCGTCTTGCCGCCACGTTCCAGGTACAGCACGGGCTCCCCGTCGACGAGGACGACGAGCGCGCCGGCCTTCCGGCCCGGGCGGTGCTTCACCCCCTCGACCGCCGGCCACCCCAGCGCCGCACCGTAGGCATTGGCCGGATCGGTCGCGGCCAAGGTGATCGCGGCATGCGGGGGCGGGTCGGAGACGGCGGCGAACGCGCGCAGCCGGTCGACGGTGGCGGAGGTTGCGAACTGTGCCGCCCCCAGCTTCTCGATGAGGTACCCGCGTCGGCAGTGCCCCGCCTGCTCGAAGCCGCTGAGCACCCGGTACGCCTGCGCGAATCCGCCCGGCATCCCCTCGCTCTGCACGGTGCCGCGCGTGACGACGCCGTAGCGGTCGAGCAGCAGCCCGGCGGATGCCGCCGCCCTCGCCGTCGGATCGGTCTCGGCAATCGGAAGCCGGGACCAGCGACCGCCGGCCCCCGCCGGGCGGGGTGGCGGGACGGGCAGCGACTGCCCCCGAAAGACACGTGCCCGGGGGGTTCGGCGGACCGCGCGGTGGGCCTGCGATCCGGACGAGAGCAGTCCGCGCACCGGCGCAAAGGTGTCGTTCGTGACCCGGCCGGCCCAGGCCAGTCGCCACAGCGCGTCGAGCACCGACTGGTCGTTCGCGGCCCCGGTCGTCTCGCGCAGCTGCCCAGCGAAGTACGCGCCGCCGGGCGCGAGTGCGGCGAGCACCTGCGCGTCGAGCGATCCCGGGGGGATCTCGTCGTCCGGGGCGGGAAGGGTGAGGGATGCGGCGTCCGCCGGATGCAGCGCGATCCACCCATCCCGGCCGGGCAGCGCGCCGTGTCCCGACCACATCACCTCACCCGTCGCGGTGAGCTCGTCGAGCATGGCCGGCGTGTAGTCGTGCACCCGACCGGGCAGCACGAGGGACTCCCAGGCGCTCGCCGGGATCGGAACGCCGGCGAGCTGCTCGATGATCGACAGCACGCCGTCGATGCCGTCGAGCGGTCGCGTCAGGTGGTGCCAGTCGGGCAGGAAGCGCGCGAACGCGTCAGGGGGGACGGGCTCGACGCTGCCGCGGATGGCCGCCAGCGACCGCATCCGCAGCCGGCGCAGCACCTCGCTGTCGCACCATTCGGCCTCTTCCGGGCGTGCGGTGGAGGTCTCCGGCAGGAAGTAGCCGCTGACGACGCGCCCCGCGGACTCGAGTCGTTGCAGCGTGTGGCGGACGACCGCGACGCCCACGCCGAAACGAGCGGCGACCGCCTGCGCGGTGAACGGACCGTGCGTGCGCGCGTGGCGGGCGGTGAGCTCGCCGAGCGGATCGGGATGGGGTTCGAGGAACGCGGTCGGCACCCCGACCGGCAGCGCGACGCCCAGCGCATCGCGCAGCCGCCCGGCATCCTCGATGGCGGCGATGCGGTCCGCGCCGGCCACATGCACGTGGATCGCGCGCCGGGCCGTGACGAGCTCGTCTGCGAAGACGGCGGCGTGTGCCTCCGCCCGCGGGTCGTGATCTTCGGGGCTGCCGTCGTGATTCTGAGGAGATTCGGGATACTGGGGAGCCGATGACGAGGATTCCTCCTCGGAATCGGGAACCTCCTCGAAATCACCGCCTCGCTGAACCGTGGATGTCGGGGCGGCGACGGCCGCTGAGCCGGCGGAGGATCCCGCGGTCTCGAGTCGCGCGGCGATCTCCGCGACGGTCAGGGGCCCGAGCAGTCGCAGCAGGTCGGCGACGCCCTCGACCCCGCGTACGCGTCGGTCGACGGCGAGCCGCTGGGCCTCCCGCTCGAACTGGGTGATGATGTCGGGGTCGAGCAGCTCCCGCATCTCGACCGTGCCGAGAAGCTCCGCCAGCAGCGCCGGGTCGACCGACAACGCCGCTGCGCGCCGCTCGGCCAGGGGGGAGTCGCCCTCGTACATGAACGCACCGACGTATCCGAAGAGCAGGTCGCGGGCGTACGGCGAGGGCTGCGCGGTGGTCGTCTCGACCAGGTGGATGCGGCGGTCCGCGATGCGCCGCGCGATGTCGGTCAGCGCGGGCAGGTCGTAGACGTCCTGCAGGACCTCCCGCAGGGTCTCCAGGATGATCGGGAACGTCGGATGCCGCCTGGCCACCTCCAGCAGTTGCGCCGACCGCTGCCGCTGCTGCCACAGCGGGCTGCGCCGGGAGGGGTTGGTGCGCGGCATCAGGAGCGCCCGCGCCGCGCACTCGCGGAAACGCGACGCGAACAGCGCGGAGCCGCCCACCTCGTCCGTGACGACGCGCTCGAGCTCGTCGGCGTCGAACACGAACAGCTCGGCGCCCGGCGGCTCGGCGTCGGCGTCGGGGATGCGGGCGATGATCCCATCGTCGCTCGCGACCGCGGATCCCTCCACGCCCAGGCGCTCCCGGATGCGCGCGTTCACCGCGAGTGCCCAGGGTGCGTGCACTTGCATGCCGTACGGGGAATGCAGAATCACCCGCCAGTCGCCGACCTCGTCGCGGGAGCGTTCGACGGTCAGCGTCCGGTCGGTGGGGATCGACCCGGTCGCCTCCCGCTGTTCGGCCAGGTACGCGAGCAGGTTTTCCTGGGCGTGGGCGTCGAGCCCGGCCTCGGTGAGGCGTTCGTGCGCCGCCGGTGCCGTCGCGGTCGATACTTCGCGGGAGAAGCTGCCGAGCGCCTCTCCGAGCTCCGCCGGTCTGCCGATGCCGTCGCCGTGCCAGAACGGCACCTTGCCGGGCACCCCGAAGGCGGGCACGACGTTGACGCGGTCGTGGGTGATCTCCGCGATCCGCCAGCTGGTCGTCCCCAGGGTGAACACGTCGTTCACTCGTGACTCGTAGACCATCTCCTCGTCGAGCTCGCCGACTCTGGCGTTCTGCGTCTCGCCCGCGACGTAGACGGCGAACAGCCCG
>JAATGR010000204.1 GCA_015654575.1 Actinomycetales bacterium | reverse complement strand
GGTGACGCGCTCGTCGCGGTTCACGGCCATGAGCAGGTCGAGTTTCTCCTCGAAGAGTCGCTCGTAGTCGCGCAGATCGTAGCCGAACAGGGGAAACGATTCGACGGAGGAGCCACGGCCGGCGGTGATCTCCACCCGTCCGCCCGAGATCGCGTCGGCCGTCGCGAACTGCTGGAACACGCGGACGGGGTCGTCCGTACTGATGACCGCGACCCCGGAACCCAGGCGGATCTGCGAGGTCACGGCGGCCGCGGCCGAGATCAGCGATCCGGGTGACGAGGCGGGCATGTCGGTCGTGTGATGCTCTCCGACGGCGAAGTAGTCCAGCCCGATCCGGTCGGCGTGGACGATCGCGTCGAAGAGATTCTTGATGGCCTCCGGCGTGCTGCGCAGCGACCCATCCTCGTTGCGTTGCGTGTCACCGAAGCTGTAGGCGCCGAGTTCCATGGCGGTACTTCTCGTTTCTGTTCGTCTTGCCCAGCACATTCGTGGGAAGCGGCGATACGGGGGTCGGACTCGGAGCCAGGGTCACGCGACCATGCGTGCGGATTCGAGTTCGCGGGTGAGTTCCGCGGCAGTGAAGGACCCGTTGAAGATCGGCGTTCCGGGCTGCAGCGCAGACCCGGTACGCAGGCGTCCACTGTAGACCGGGTCGAATCCGATCCTGTCGATCATCTCCATGACCACGCACGCAGCATCCTCATCGTCGGAAGCCACCGCCAGTGCGCGGCGCTCCCGTTCTCCGGCAGGTGCGGCGTCACATTCGAGGTCGTGGTAGCCGATGTGGTTGAACGCCTTTACGACCCTGGAATCAGCGAAGTACTGGGCGACGATCTCGCTCGTGGTCACGCCCACATCCTCGAAATCGGGAATCTCACCGTCGACCGGTGCCCAATAGTTCATGGCATCGACGACGATCTTTCCCGACAGCAGCACCGGGTCCACCGATCGGTACTTGTTCAACGGAACCGCGATGATGACCACATCAGCATCGGCGACAGCATCCGCCGATGTCATCGGGCGACCACCGGGGATGACGATCTCTGCGAGCACCGCGATGTCTTCTGCCGGACCAGACCCCGCGACGTTGACCTCATATCCGGCTGCCAGCGCAGTCCGCGCCACAGCGGAACCCACTCGTCCCACGCCCAGGACCGCGATCGTGTTCACTCTCGCTTCCCCCTCACTTATGGTTGATTGATCAACCATATCTTTGATTAGGTAGATGTGTCAACTAGAATGGCGTGGTGACCGCTTCTACCGATCTCCCCGCCACGGCGACGCCGTCCCCCTGGGCGAGCTACCAGCGGATGCGCGTCCGACTTGCCGGTCGCATCAATCGCGAGCTGTCGGAGAGGACCGGGCTCTCCGAAGCCGACTGCGAGGTGCTGCTCGCACTTGCCGACTCCCCCCGGCAGGCAGTCAGAGACCTGGCGCTCCGGTGCGGGCTGGAGTGGGAGAAGAGCCGCCTCTCCCACCAGTTGCGGAGAATGGAACAACGCGGCCTGGTCGAGCGCGGAACATGCGTCGAGGACGGTCGCGGCTCAACCGTCTCCCTCACAGCCAAAGGACGCGCAGCAGCCGAAGCGGGCAAGAAAGTGCAGGACGACGCGGTCCGCCGATGCGTCACCGACGTGCTCACGGACGCGCAATACGATCAGCTCGGCATCATCGCGGAGCTGATCCTCGCGGCCGCCGAAGAACCCCACCGCGCCTGAACGGACACCATCCGCGCAGCGTCCTGCGATCACGCGCGGATGACGGACGCCGGGCTACCGATACGCCGCTCTGCCGACCTCATACATCTCGGCGAAGTGCACACTCCGATCGACGGGCTCCCGGAAACGACCTACGGGCACATCGTCCACGGCGCGACACAGCACCTCGACGACAGGCATTGGCCGATGCGGACGCATCGGTGCCCGGGCATATCCGCCTCACGCCGATTCCGTCTTTGCGGGTTCCCCTCGCCCAGCCCACCGGTTAACGGGTGTCGTCGATGTGGACGACCGTGACGTATATCTCCGCCACTGTGATGTGCGAGCCACCGCACAAAGCGCTGATCGCTGCCTGCACACGGCGACTTGTCTGAACAACGCCGGCAGACGCACGCACGCCGATGGCAGCCTCGACACGGAGCCCGACCGACGTCTGTTCGAGGCGGACGAACTGGTCCTCGGCATTTCGTCTTCCGATGACGCGCGCGCCGGCATCGAAAGCCTTGCGCACAGCGCTCCCCGAACGGAAGACTCCCGTCACCCCCGGTACGGATCGCACGGTCGCGTCGATCTCCTCGGCCAGTTCTCCCTCATATCGTTCGCTCACCGCTGCTGCTCCCTCCGGCTCCCGCGATGCCGAACGTCGTGCACGGTGATGTCGATCCCGGATACGTTCATCGTGGTGTGGGCCCGCAGCCGCGCCCGGATCTCCTCGCGCAGTCGATGTGCGAGGTCGGGGATCGAGTCGCCGTACGGCACGCTGGCCTCGACGAGCACTCGCACGCGTTCGCCGGGAGTCGTCACATCACCATCGAAACGACAGGCCCCCACGAGAACGCCGGGAATGACGCTCTCCGCAGCACGGATCAGTCCCCGGATGGCGCCTTCCGTGACTCCGAGGTCGGTGCGCGGCACGGCATTCGCAAGGGGGATGCGTCGTCCGGCGTGTGCGTCGAGTGCGATGCTGTCGAGGATCTTCCTCACCCAGCGCTGGTCTGTCTCCGGTTCGGCCGCTGTATCCGCGGCGAGCAGTGCCGGGGTGAGAGCACGAAGACGCTCCAGCGCGTCCAGTGCGATCTGGCAACCGGGCGACTGGTCGATTGATGGATCGGATGGGGCACGCCCGGCATCGAGGTAGTCGCAGAGCTCTTCGACCGTGTGTCCGCCGAGGTCGCCAGGCTCGACGCTCAGGCTGCGGATGGTGCGCGCGTCGCGCTCGGTCATCTCCACTCCTCCATCCGCACGATGATGTCCTTCCGCGCCCGCGCCAGCAGCCCTCGCACAGTGGAGACAGAGATATCCAGCTGGTCTGCGATCTCCTCGTAGCTGTGATCGCCGAGTTCTCGCAGCACCCAGCACTCGCGTTGGGGTGTGGGGAGCTGTCCCAGCGCATCGGCCAACGCAACGATTCCGGCATGGGCTTCTGCGCGACGAGACGGACCCGACCGGTCAGGTGCTCGAGTCTCGATGGCGGCGATGTCCACATGCGGTCGGGAGGCGCGGACGCGGTCGATGGCATTGCGGCTCGTGATCCGCATCAGCCAGCTCTTCACCCGGCCCGGGTCGTCCAGCTTCGTGAGCTGATCCCACGCCGCGATGAACGCATCTTGCACGATGTCGTCGACCTCTGCGGTGCCCGGAAGGATCCGCCGCGCATAAGCGCGCATCATCGGCGCGTATCTGCGCACCAGAACGGCGAAGGCTTTGGTGTCGCCGTCCGCCGCACGACCTGCGACGATTCGATCGTCCGCGGATTCCAACGGGTCACAGTCGCTCATCGTCCTTCGTGCCCCTCAGTAGAAGGGGCCCTCTCCTGCAAGGGCCGACCGACGACATCGTTGCCGCCTTTCTCTCTCATCCTCGCCTCCGACAGTCGAATCACCGGCGGCGTTGTGGGTGTAGTCAGTCCCTCGCCCGACGTCCGGCGATCAGTCCGTAGATCAGCAACACCACCACCGATCCACCGATCCACCGACCGCAAGAAGCCACGTAGAAAGGTTGAAGAAGCCCTCGAGGGAGACGTGGAAGATCGCACCCCCCAACCACCCTCCGAGCATCGCACCCACCACTCCGAGAAGCAGGGTGACGAACCATCCGCCGCGCTGTTTTCCGGGAATGATGAGTCTCGCGATCGCACCCGCGATCAGTCCGAGCAAGAGAAAGCGGCTCTTCGTAGTTGAGGGGGTGGTGGGCTGAGTGCGTCGGTGCCCGGGTGAGGGTCGAGGTCTTCCGATGATGGAAGTTCTCACACTCATCATCTGCTGGAAGACCTCGACGTGCACCACGCTACCTTCGCGACCCCTGATCTGACGGTGTTCTGCCGTCTCGACGAGCTCGGCCTCGTGGCCGTCGGCCAGCGTCTGGACCCGGATCGGGCGGTGATCGAGTGCCGGGTCGCGCAGCCAGATCCGTGGTGCTGGGGCTGCGGCAGCCAGGCGCTCTCCCGCGGAACCGACACACGGCGTCTCGCGCACGAGCCGTTCGGGCATCGCCCGACTATGCTGCTGGTCCGGGTCCGCCGCTACAAGTGCTCTGGGTGCGGGCGCTCCTGGCGTGAGGACCTCACCGCTGCGGCGGCGGCGCGAGCCCCGTCGCGGGATGCGGTGGGCGCTGGAAGGGATCGTGGTCGACCACCTCACCGTGTCGCGTGTCGCCGCAGGTCTCGGGGTGTCTTGGCACACGGCGAATGATGCTGTCCTCGCCGAGGGGCGCCGAGTGCTCATCGATGTCCCCGGCCGGTTCGACGGGGTTCGGGTGCTCGGTGTTGACGAGCACGTCTGGCGCCACACGAGGTTCGGGGACAAGTACGTCACCGTCATCATCGACCTCACCCCCGTCCGCGATAAGACAGGCCCCTCGCGGCTGCTGGACATGGTGGAAGGCCGCTCGAAGGCGGTGTTCAAGACCTGGCTCGCCGCCCGACCCCAGGGTTGGCGGGACGAGGTCGAGGTCGTCGCGATGGACGGGTTCACCGGGTTCAAGACCGCCGCCAGCGAGGAACTGCCCGACACGGTAACGGTGATGGATCCCTTCCACGTCGTGAGGTTGGCTGGTGACGCACTCGACGAGTGCCGGCGTCGGATCCAGCGCGACGCGTTCGGACGGCGGGGCCGGAAAGACGATCCGCTCTACAAGGCCCGCCACACCCTCCACACCGGCGCAGGGCTGCTCACCGATAAACAGCAAGCCCGCCTCGAAGCACTGTTCGCGGGCGAGCAGCATGTCGAGGTCGAAGCGACCTGGGGCATCTACCAGCGCATGGTCACCGCCTACCGGGAACCCGACCGGGGACTCGGCAAGTTCCTCATGCAGTCCGTCGTCGACTCTCTGAATCGGCCTGACTTTCGTTCCTATCGTGAGCCTTGTCCGGCAGGGGCCGGATTGGCTGATTCCAGGCCAGCGTAATACGCGTCTTCGACCTCGAGTGGGGTGCGC
>JAATGR010000038.1 GCA_015654575.1 Actinomycetales bacterium | reverse complement strand
TCCACGGCCTCGCCCGCGCACATCACGACGATCTCCTCGCACAGGATGCGTACCGCGCCGAGGTTGTGCGAGATGAACACGATCGACAGGCCGAGCTCGTCCTTGAGTCGGGCTAGCAGCGCCATGATGGCCGCCTGCACCGATACGTCAAGAGCGGCGATCGCCTCATCGAGGATGAGCAGTTCGGGCCGTGAAGCAAGTGCGCGTGCGATGCTCGCTCGTTGGCGTTGACCGCCCGAGAGGGCACGTGGCAGGCGGTCCAGGAACTCGGACGGCAGCTCGACGAGCGACATCAACTCGGTGACGCGAGCGTCGATCGCCGAGCGGTTGCCGCGGTCGGTGACCGCCACGATCTCGGCGAGGATCTGACGCACCGTCATTCGCGGATTCAGAGCCCCGGCAGGGTCCTGGAACACCATCTGGATGCGGCCCCGCAAGGACGCATTCCGCCTGCGCCCACCGATGTCGGTGCCGTCGAAGCGGAGAACGCCGCTATGGGCCGGCACCAAGCCGATCACCGCCGCCGCCGTGGTGGACTTGCCGGATCCGGATTCGCCAACGATTCCGACGGCGCCGCCTCGGAGCACCGTGAAGCTCACGCCGCGCACCGCGCGGAACGGCCTGGCGCGGAACCCGCGGCCGGGAAACTGAACCACGAGGTCATCGACCTCCAACAGTGCACTCATCGTCCCTCTTCCTCGAACATCTCCAGCGAAGCGCGCTCGCCCGCCATCACCTGGCTCGCGGCGAGCAGACGCTGCGTGTACGGATGCTGCGGATTGCCGAACACGTCGGCCGTCGGGCCTTCTTCCACGACCCGTCCGTTGGTCATCACCAGGACGCGGTCGCACACCGCGGCGACGACAGCGAGATCGTGGGAGACGAAGACCAGGGCGAGGTCTCGCTCGGTGCGCATGCGCTCCAGCAGAGCGAGGATCTGGGCCTGGACCGTGACGTCGAGCGCGGTCGTCGGCTCATCGCACAGGAGCACGTCCGGGTCTGCCGCTAGTGACATGGCGATCATCACCCGTTGCCGCTGGCCGCCCGACAGTTCGTGCGGCCACATGGTCGAGCGCCGGAGCGGCTCGGGCATTCCGACCTCCTCGAGCAACTCCAGCATGCGGGTGCGGCGCTCGGGCCGCGGCACGCCCGCGGCCTTGAGCGCGTCGCAGATCAGATCTCTGACGCAGCGCGTCGGGTTGAGAGCAGTGAGTGGTTCCTGGAAGATCATGCGCGCCCGCACACCGACGCCGCGACGCTCGACGGCTCCGCCGTTGATCTCGATGCCGCGCGGAAGCAGGCCCAGGATCGCGCGGAGCGTCAGGCTTTTGCCCGACCCCGATTCGCCGACGATGCCAACGCTCTCGCCGGAGAGCACCGACAGGTCCATGCCATGTACGAGCTGGCGTGAGGGCGCGTACGGCGATGCAATGGTGCTGACCCGCACGTCCCGCATTCGGAACAGTGGTTCGGTCATCGACGACTCCGATCATCCAGTACCTCATTGAGCAGCGAGAACGCGAGACCCGTGATGACGATCGCGAGGCCGGGGAAGACGGTCAGCCACCAGGCGGTCCTCAGATAGCTCTGTCCGTCCGCGATCATCGATCCCCATTCCGGGGTCGGTTGCGGGATCCCCAGGCCGAGGAAGGACAGACTCGACAGCGCGACGAGCGCGATCACGACATCGGAGGCGAAATAGATGAGGGCCTGCGGCAGCGCATTGGGGAGTACATGACGGAAGAGCACACGCGTGCGGCTGAGTCGTGAGGTCCGCGCCGCGCGGTAGTAGTCGAGCTCCCGGATCGTGAGCACCTGGGAGCGGACGATACGCGTGTAAGAGACCCAGGACACGAGCAGGACACCCACGATGAACGCCCCCGCCCCCGGGGAGAGGATAAACGCGACGAGCACGTAGAGCACGTAGTGCGGGAATGCCTGCGTGATATCCGCTACCCGCATGATGCCCCGCCCGGTTCGCGGGCCCGCCAAGGCCGCGACTGCGCCGATGATCGCGCCCGCGATCGCCGGGAGAAGGGCCGCCGCGACGGCGATCGGAAGATCGACGCGGACGGCATACAGCGTGCGCGTGAAGACGTCGCGCCCCAGTGCGTCTGTGCCGAACAGATGCTCCCATGAGGGCGCCAGCATGCGTGATGCGATGTCCTGCGCCTCTGGATCGTATCCGCTGAGCACCGGAGCGAGGGTTCCGAGAGCGACGATGATGAGCAGGAGGGTGCTGCCCGCGAGGAGCGCTCTGCCTCCAGGCTGCCGCCAGGTATGCACGAACGGGCGGCGTGCAGGAGGGGCGTCGGTCACGGTGCTCATCAGTCCACCTTCACTCTCGGATCGAGCAGTGCGACCAGGATGTCCGCGAGCAGGTTCGCGGTGATCACGAACGCCGCAATCACCAGCGTGACGCCCTGCAGCAGGTTGATATCCCGGGACTGCGCTGCCTGTACCAGGGACTGTCCCAGCCCGGGCAGCCCGAAGGTCGTCTCGACAACCACGATGCCGCCGAGGACGTACGCGACCAGCAGACCGATCAGCGGCACCGACGGGATGAGCGCGTTGCGCAACACATACTTGCGCGCCAATTCGAATCCGGAGAGACCCAGCGCCCGCCCGACGGTGACGAAGTCGGCGCTCTCCACCGACAGCAGGGAGGAGCGCAGGCTGCGCACCAGCAGAGGGCCGAGGGTGACGGCGATCGTGATCGAGGGCAGGATCAGGCGCACGAGCTGTCCGCCGAGATCCGCGGGCCATCCGCCGATCGGCATCCCCAGCGGCAGGGCGACGAACAGCAGCAGCATCAGGCCCACCCAGAAGACCGGCATGCCGAACGCCACCGCGCTCACGCCGCGCACGATGCCGTCCAGCATCCCTCCCGGCCGTCGTGCCACCAGGGCGGCGATGATCAGCGCGCAGACGACAGTGAGGACCATCGAACACAACGCGAGCGAGAGAGTGGGGCCGAGATTGGAGGCGATCACGTCGATCACGCGGGAGCCGCCGTTCGCCGTGTCTCCCAGGTCACCCTGCAGCAGGCGCCCCAGGTAGCTCAGGTACTGCACCAGGAACGGATCGTTCAGATGCATGGCTTCGCGAATCTGCTCCACCTGGGCCTGTGTGGCGCGATCCCCGGCGATCAGCTGAGCTGCATCGCCGGGGACGAGATAGAGCAGGCCGAAGACCAGAAAGCTGACGATCAGGAGCGACACCGGCAGCGCGATCAGTCGTCGCATGATGAACGCGTAGCGATTGTTCACGGTGCTCCTTTCCTGTGTATGAGTCGAGATCGGCGCGGCTGGTTCAGAAGACGGTGACTTCCATCGGTGTGAGGTGGAAGGCATTGCACGGGTTGTGCTCCTCAGGACAGTTCGACAAGCCGATGTAGACGTCTTCGAGGGCCTCGAACTCGATCGCGTCGCCGGGTTTGGTGGTCGGCTCCACGATTTCGTGACGGCCGTCGGGGTGATGCGCGATGTTCATGAACACCGAGATGCACTGATCGGGCGAGATCTTCGTGGTGTCCAGGCCCAGCTCCTCCCAATCGGCGCAGAGATTGCCATAGCAGGACGCGGTCCCAGGGATGCCGTAGCGATACTCGTTCGAGTATTCGGAGCAATAGCCGGAGAGCGCGTGATTGCCGTTGTCATCGCGCAGCACGCGCAACAGCGGGGTGCACCTGGTCGAGAAGATCTCGTAACCTGCGCCGAGATCCCACTTGTTCAGACACACGCTCGTGAACATCGCCGACATCCGTTCGTCGGGATCGTCGACTCGCGTAGCGATGAAGTCCATCACCTGCTGACCCTCCAGATCGGTGATGCGCAGGCGCTGACCTTTGCGCAGCGTCAGCGCGAGGCGACCTCGGGGTTCCACGATGGTCGTGCCGGGCTCGGTCCAGACCACCTCAGTCTGTGTCGTCGTCACGGGAGTTTCCTTTCTCGAATGCGCGAAGCGCGGGAATCACAGGGATGCGGGTCCGAAGCCGCCGCCGCCGGGGGTCCGCAGGCGGATGGTCTGTCCCGGGCGGAGCTGTATGCGACCCTTGGGCTCGGCGACGCGGACGCCGTCGACTTCGAGCAGCCCCGCCATTCCGTCCTCGCCGCCGGCGAGGCCTGGGGCGGCGTGCTCGATCCGCTCGGTGAGGAACACGACGTCGATGGGTCGGTCGTGCACGCTTCGCATCACGACCTCCTGGCCCTCGCCGCCGTGCCATCGACCGTGCCCACCGGACCCGCGCGCGATCGTCTTCTGCTCGACAAGGACGGGGGCGGTTGACTCCACCACTTCGACCGGGGTGTTCGACACGTTCGACGGTGTCGACAGGGTCGCGTATCCGTCCAGTCCCTGAGCCGCGCCCTGACCACCGTTGAAGCAGAGGATGGAGGCGAACTGCCCGTCATCGGTCTGCCCGCGTAGCCCCGTGACCCAGAACGGCGTACCCGCAGCCGCGGAAACGCGTGTCGGCAAGGGGCCCAGCAGTGCGCGGGAGAGAACGCTCGGGATCGCATGGGCCGGGAAGTTCGCGCTCACCGCGGCGGTCTTGGTCGGGTTCAGCAACGATCCTTGGGGGATGCGGATCGAGATCGGACGCAGGGTGCCTTCGTTGTTGGGGATCTCGGGGATCAGCAGCATGTTCAGGCCGTAGCGGGTGTATCCCACCGTCGGCGATGCGGAGTTGATGCCGTATTGCGACTGCCGGGACGTTCCCTCGTAATCGACCTCGAGCTCGTCGCCCGTCACGCGGACCGTGACCACGATGCGTTTGGGCTCCTCGAAGCCGTCGAGATCGATCTGCGCGGGATACTCCCCGTCGGGGATCGCTGTGATCGCCGCGCGCATCGCGCGCTCCGATGTGTCGCAGATCGCGCGCGCGACGTCGTCGAGGTCGAGTCCGGGATCATCCTCGAGCACGGCGGCCAGGCGGCGGATGCCGAGGCTGTTGGCTGCGATAAGGGCATCGAGGTCCCCGAGCACCTGCTGGGGTACGCGCACGTTCCGAGCCAGGATGTAGCGGACCAGATCATTCGGTCGTCCGGCGTCGACGAGTTTGACCGGCGGAAGGCAGAAGCCCTCCTCGTAGATGTCCTGCGCGAAGGCACCCTCCGAGGTGCCGCCGATGTCGGAGACGTGACAAATGCTGGCAACGTAGCCGACGAGCACTCCGTGATGGAACAACGGAGCCGCCGCGGTGACGTCCGGCAGATGAGTGTTCCCGAACCATGGATCATTGGTGGCGAGCACGTCCCCCTCGACGAGGTTCTCGACGCCGAAGTGCTCGACCATCTTGGTGACGGTGCCCGCGACGGTGCCGGTGAACACCGGCACCGAGCGCCCGTACTCGACGAGCAGGTCGCCGTTGCGTGTGAGGAGCGCACACGCGAGGTCGTTGGACTCCCGGACCACCGAGCTGAAGGCGGTGCGAAGCAGCACGGCGGCCATCTCATCGGCGATGGAGATCAGCCGCTGCCAGATGATCTGCAGATTTGCGGCATCCCAATGTGTCATGAGTGTGATCCTTCTGAGAACTCCGGGGTGTCGGAGGGAGTGAGCTCGGGGGCCCCGCGCTGAAGCTGCTGATGGTCGAGACGTAACTGGTGGACGATGAGCTCGCGCTCGCGCTCGGTTGGCGCGGTGTCCGAGAAGTTCTGCGCGGCATTGCCGGTCTTGAGGTAGACCGGCGCGGCGGCCCGAGCGAGCCGCGGGACGTCGTATCCGCGCACGAACCCTCCTGTCTGCGCTGGGTTGTCGGTGTGGATGTCGAGGGGCACTGTCGTCGCAGCACGGATGCTGGCGATCATTGCGACGTCGAGGTCGCGTTGGACGTTGACCGAATCGGCTCCCAGCCGTTCGAGCGCTCGCACATGCGCGCCGTTCTGCGCCCCCATGTTCGATGACGCCTTCAGGTGCAGGCGTGGGAGCACGCCCTGCTCCTGCAGGGTATGCAGCGCGAACAGAAGCCCTTCGTCGAAGACGATGAAACCCCGGACGCCGAGATCGATCGCGTGCCACACGTCTTCGATCGCGTCCGTGAGATATGCGTAGCCGCGTATCCGATATGCGCTGGCCGCGGCGACTCCGGCCGAAGCCAGCCGCTGTCCGCCGATGTCGAATATGCCGCGCGGACCGGCGGAGAGCCGCAGCTGGACGGAGGCCTCGGTGCACGCCGCGACCAGGTCGACGATCTCCTCATCCAGGTAGCGCATGATCCCGACCGTGTTGGTCACCTGGTGCAGGCGAAGCCCATGTTCGGAGAGTCGACCGCAGATGGCGCGCACGGAGGGACCGTCAAAGGCTCCGGCGATCTCCCATTTGTAGGCTCCGCCGTCCGTGAATCGCGCTGTCGAGGTCATCGCCGCCGCGGACGGCATGGTCAAACCCATTCCGCGCATCGCCGCGGAGGCGCGTTCCGAGCTGGTCATGCCGTCGCCGCCTCGGTGGTCGAGATGCGCACGTGGAGATTCCCGTCCGCATCCAGGACCGCGATGTCGCCGGGGCCGACTACCGCAGTCGACTCTGGAAGCTGGAAGATGGCCGGGCCTTCCACGGGGGTGTCGATCTCTGTCCGCAACATGTCGAACACGGGGGTATCCACCATTCCGGTTTCCGGGAACCACGCCCTGCGGCTGCGCGAGATCGGCACGCGGTCAGCGACGCCTGTCTGGGTGCGGGTAAGGGTCGGCACGGTGAACGCGCCATACCCGCGGACGCGGAAGGTGACGACCTCTGCGTTCGGGTAGTCGGGCCGGACGGTGTAGATGCGCTCGTACTCGGCGGTGAACTTCGCCAAGTACTCCTCGGGACCGTCTCTGGGATCCACCCGGACCTCGATGTCGAAGCCCTGTCCGGTGAACCTCATGTCGGCGAAGTGCTCGTAGCGGTCCGCGGGGACCGACAGCTCATCCGCGGCCTGCGCCTCCAACGCGTCGAACTGATCCGCAATAGCCTGCGCGTCCCAGTGGCTCAGGGGCAACATCCGAGTGCGGGACGCCTCCACCATCGGAGGGGCCACCAGCAGCCCGGTCGCTGACAGCACGCCCGCCGCGGCGGGGATCACGACCTCGCGGACGCCGAGGATTCGGGCCACGCGCGTCGCGTGCAGCGGTGCGGCCCCGCCGAAAGCGAACATCGCGAAGTCGCGAGGGTCGTGACCCTGCTCGGTAGCGTGCACTTGGATCGCGAGGGCCATGTGCTCATTGACGACCCGCACCACCGCAGCGGCCGAGGCCACCGCATCGTCGTGGAATGCCCCGCCGATGCCGTCGAGTAGGGCGCTCCGCGACGCATCCACATCGAGCGACATCGTGCCGCCCAGGAAGTAGTCCGGATCGAGGTAGCCCAGCACGATGTCCGCGTCCGTGACTGTCGGCTGGTCTCCGCCGAGGCCGTATCCGGCCGGTCCGGGTCGGGAGCCCGCCGAATGGGGGCCGACTTGGAGCAGACCCAGGCCGTCGATGGAGGCGATCGAGCCGCCGCCGGCTCCGATCTCGATCATCTCCACGACCGGCATCGTCACGGGAAGCCCGGACCCGGGCTTGAGGCGGTGCACGCGGCCGACCTCGAAGGAGTTCTTGATGGTGGGCGAGCCGCCTTCGATCACGCACACCTTCGCGGTCGTCCCACCCATGTCGAAGGCGATCAAACGCTGGATGCCGAGTGTCTCGCCGATGTGTGCGGCGCCGATCGCTCCGGCCGCCGGGCCGGACTCCAGCAGCCGCAGCGGGAATTCCCGTGCCGTGGGCACGCGGATCACGCCGCCGTTGGACTGCATCATGACCAGGGTGTCGTCGATGCCGATGCGGCTCAGAGCGTGTTCGATGTCGGCGAAGTGCTCCCCGGCGATGGGTCGCACGTAGGCGTTCGCGACCGTGGTCACGGTGCGCTCGTACTCGCGGATCACCGGGACCAGGCGGGAGGAGAGCGTGACGGGCATGTCGGGCAGCTCCTCGGCCAGGATGCGCCCCACGCGGTCCTCGTGCGCGGGATTCGCGTACGAGTGCAGAAGGCAGACCGCGATGGCTTCGATGCCGCGGCCGCGCAGCGTCTGCGCGATGCGACGCACCTCCTGCTCGTCCAGCGGCGTGCGCTCGCTGCCATCCGCCATCAGACGCCCTGCGACGCCGAATCGTTCGGTCGCGGCGACCAACGGGGCGGGCAGTGTCAGCCGAGGATCGTAGAGGTCGTAACGCCACTCGCGCCCGATCTCGATCGTGTCGACGAATCCCGCCGTCGTGATCAACGCGGTTTTGGCTCCCCGGCGCTCGATCAGCGCGTTCGTGATGAGCGTTGTCGCGCCCACGACGCTGTCGGTGACGGCGTCTGCGTCCGCGCCGGCCGCGGCGAGGACCTGCTGGACGCCGGCTTCGATCGCACGGGAGAAGTCTTCGTATGTCGTGAGCGACTTGCCCAGCCACGCGCGCCCGGTGGTGTCATCGAGGAGGACGAGGTCGGTAAAGGTGCCACCGATGTCAAAACTGACTCGCATGAAAATGCTCCTTGTCGAAGGAATAGGGACGAAGTGAGGTGAGGGCCGTGTCTCGGCTCACCCTGGTGTGAGCAGGGGGACCGCAAGAGCAGGAAGAACCAGGCCGAATTGGCCCGCCCGCTGCGCTTTGGCCAGGGAGGCGACGCGTGAGAGCGCATCGCCTTTCGAACCGATTGCTAGACGGATTCCGCTGTCGTAGCCGATGCCCGCCGCCGCGCCCAGGAGGGCGCCGCCGATGAGCGTCGCGATCGGCGAGGATACGGCGATGCCGGTCGCGAGCATCACGGAGCCGAACGCCAGAGCGAGCGTCGCTGTTACGGCACTTGCCCACGGTCTCGTGGTCTTCGATGCCAGTCGTGCCCCTCCTGCTCCCAGCATGGCGGTGGCTACCACGGCGCCCGCCATCAGTGAACCACCGCCGATGCGAGCGATGATGCTTAACGGGATGAGGGACGTGAACAAACCCAGCACCCCGTTGGAGATGAAGACCAGGGCTGCGGCCGTCCCATCCGAACGTGTCCATCCCGTCGCCCCGGGTGCCGTCGCCACTCCGGGGCCGCGTCCCGGCAGACGTAGCGCGACGGCGACCCCGAGCAGCAGCCCTGCCGTGCCGGAGAGGAACACGAGCGATGTCGGGATGCCGAGTGTGCTCAGCGCGGCCGCGCACAGGGCGCCGACGCCGACTCCACCAAGGGTTCCGGCCGTTGCCGCTGCGGTGCCGCGCGTGCCGCGGGTGAGTCGTTCCGAGAGCAGCGGCGTAGACAGTCCCAGGGCAATGCCGGTCACCGCGCGTGCGGCCAACAGCAGCACAATGTTTCCGGTCTGGAAGCCGATGGCGAGAACGATGCCGCCGGCCGCGTCGATGATCAGAGCGGCCGCGACCAGGACGCGCGGGTGCACGGAGAGGGACCTCATGCGGTGCAGGAGCGACATAGCGACGATCACCGCCGCGCCGTGGACGGAGAACAGCACGGCCGGCGCCCAGATTCCCCACGAGCTCACGGCGAGCAACGAGCCGTAGAAGGGACTTGGGAACGCGGAGAACGCGGACACGAGCAGGAGAAGCGCGCCTTCGGGGGAGAGGAGGCCGCTCATGGCGTGGATTCCATGAGTAGTCGGCACACCGCGACGTCAGCGACGCCCGAACCGGCCGAGTCGATGAAGCGGGGGCGATACGTCGGGGGTTGCGCGAAGGCGCGTGCGAGCGAAGGAAGCCGAGCGTCGTCGTGATCGCTCAGCGCGTGCGCGTCGTCGTGTCCCGCCCAGGTTGCGGCACCGTCGAGCGAGATCGCCAGCGCTCCCGGGGCCAGCCACCTCAGGTCGGCTACCGGGGAATGGGCGCCCGTCGCGGAGATGACGATGTCGGCGCTGCCGACGGCATCTCGGGCGCCGGGGAGGGCCATCGCCTCCAACCGAGGACTGTGTGACTTGCCGGACCGGGTCAGTATCGTCCCGGAGGTGAACGAGCACGTTGCAGCCAGTGCCGCCTCGACCGCGCGGTTGATCGGACCGTACCCGATCAGCACGACACGGGAGGCGTCCGGCGCGAACCTGCGCACGATGGCGGCGGTGGCCGCAGCGGTTCGTGCGATCGTCACCGCCATGCCCTGCACCAGCGCGACGGGTTCTCCTCCGTCAGAGGCGGACACCAGGATCGTCGAGGACGAGACTCCCGGTCGCGCGTGGTCACCGGGAATGTAGGAGCCCCATTTCGTGATCGCGTAGCCGAAGTCCGGCACGGTCGCGGCGAGCGAGAGGAAGAATCCGCTGTCGCCAGCGGGAAGCGTCTGCTTGACACTCTGATAGGCGCTACCGGTGCCCAGCGCCGCGTATGCGCGGGTGATCAGCGGCACGGCGTTTTCGGCGGAGATCAGAGCGAGCACGTCCTGGTCGTCAAATATCTGCATCCCACGCCTCTTCTTGTCGGGGTGGGTTACTCAATGCGATCGACATCATGTCTGCGACGGCGCGCAGGAACCGCACCCTCGAGGGCGGGAACGCGCGCCGTTCGCGGGAGAGGAACCCGACGTCGCCCCAAATGACGGCGTCACGGGTGAGGGGGAAGATCAGGCATGCGTGGAGGTTCTCCGCGGAGGACATGGAGACAGTGGTGGGGAATCGGCTCCCGGGTCGACTCATATCGGAGAGCTGTATGACCGATCCGCGCAGATAGGCCGCTGAAGCGATGAAGCTCTCATCAACCGGATGGCCGAGGGCGATGCTCTGCCGCCATCGTGTGGACATGCCTGACGAGGCCAGGAGCTGGCTGTGCTCCCGGCCGTTGCGCTGCTCGAACCTGAACACGGTCGCCGCGTCGGCGAAGCCTCGCCCGGTTGCCCATTCGACGACGCTCGTGGCCAGCTCGGGGATCGTTGCCGCCGCGCGGAGACTTTCGAGGAGATCGTAGAGACCGTCGTGCTGAGCGTTGAGGGTCGCGACGGTGTGCCGCAGGCGCACGTCTGAACGCTCCTGCCCGACCTCTGCGACGGGTAACCGGAACTGATAGCCGATTCCGCGCACGGATTCGATGTAGGTCACCGCGCGAGGTGCGTCACCCAGTTTCTTGCGCAGGCGCGTGATGTTCAGCCGAAGCATGTTGAGCCCGGCGTCCGTTGGGATGTTCCAGAGGTCGGCGGTGATCCGGGCGGAGGGGACGACGTCCTGCGCGTGCGTCATCAAATAGTGCAACAGGTCGAACTCGTTGACGCTGAGAGAGATGCGTTCGCCCGCCAGCTCGCACCGGCGTGCGCCGATATCCAGGCGAAGCCCCTCCGCCTCCAGCAAGCGCACGTCCAGCCCGGAGTGGGTGGGCGTGGAACTCTCGAATACCGCGATGAGCTGGGTCGCGATGTCTTCGAGCGATTGGGTGGCGTCCACGGTGACCGTCGCCCCCGCGCGGAGCATATCGACAGCGAGTCCTTCGTCGGGAGCGAACAGTGCGGCGATCGGGAACCGCCCGGCGGCGCGGCAGATCGAGATCGCCCGCATCAGCCAGGCCTCGGTCTCGCCGGCGATGACAACCAGGCTGGCGCCCTTCGCCGCAAGGTGCCGGGAGGTCTCGTCGAGCGATGACGACCGGGCCTCAGGCCATCGGCCGCCGCCCAGCGTCGACAGGATGCCGTGGGGGAACGTTCCAGCCTCGGTCAGTGCGATCGTGCGCGAAAGCTCGGTGATGCGGCCGATGTGAGACTGCGTCGCTCGCTTCATCGTCGCCTCCTCTCGATTCGCACTGGTCGGGACGCTGTCATTAGAGGCGGCCGCAATTACGACGTGATTGCCCGAGCATTTCGATGACATTTCGTTGCGCGGTTATTGACATGATCGCGACACGTATCCGGCTGAACTCAGCGAATCCGCGTCCGTAGCCTGGGGGAGAGGCGACACGCCTGACATGATCCGAACAGGAGCCGCTTATGACCGACACGTCCGAGGATGCCGCAGTGACTCGTCTGCTCAACGACGATGCCGAGGCGGGAGTGCTGGACCTGGGTATCGGCGAACCCGACCAACTGCTGCCGGAGCAGCTGCGCACGTGCGCCGTCGACTCGCTTACACGCGGCGTGGGGTACACGCCGAAGCTCGGTCTCCTGTCGCTGCGGGAAGCGATCGCCACCGAGACTCATGCTGTCGGTGACGATGTCGTGATCACAGTGGGGGGCACGGAGGCCGTCGCCGTCGCGATCGAGACCGTGTGCGGCCCGGGGCGTGGCATCGTCGTGCCGGATCCTGCGTGGCCTAACTATCGCGTGCTCGCCGAGCACCTGGGAATCCCCGTCCACACCTATCTCCAGGGCACGGTCGAGGGCGGATTCTTCGATTGGGAGGGAATCGACCGGGGCTTAGCCGCCGGTGCGTCCCTGATCGTGGTCAACTCTCCGTCGAACCCGATGGCCTCGGTCGCGTCGGCGGCGGAGCTGCAGCAACTCGTCGACCGCGCTGCGGCATATGGCGCGTACGTGCTCTCGGACGAAGCATACGAAGGCATCGTGTTCTCGGGCGCGTCTGCGCCCTCACCCCGTGCGGCGACGGGTGGAGCGGAGCGGGTCTTCGCCGCACGGACGTTTTCGAAGACGTACTCCATGACCGGGCTGCGTGTCGGCGCGCTGATCTCGCCGGCCGCGTTCCGTCTGCGTGTCGCGGCACTCCACGGCACGACAGTGGGATGCGCGCCCCGTGTCGCCCAGGAGGTAGCCGAACACGCGCTTCATACGCTCGCCGATCGCGGGCGATGGCTGTCCGGGGTCTACCGTGAACGGTTCGAGCTCGCGCTGCAGCATGTCGGTGAGTGGATGCCGCAGGCTGACAGCCGATCGAGTGGAGGGTTCTACGTGTGGCTCGTCGACGGCGACCGCGCGAGGTCGGCGGCGTCGCTCGCCGATGAGATCGAACGTCGGGGATTCCGTGTCTCGTCGGGCAATGCCTACAGTGTGAGGGAATCGCACGCTGTCCGCCTGGCCCTCACCGCACCGACTGAGCGTCTCGAAGACGCTTTCGCTGCGGTGCGCGAGGTGTTCAGCGCGTCATAGTCGTGCGATCAGACCGCGGTAGAACGCGATCGTTCGTTCCCACTCGACGATGGTGATCCGTTCGTTCGGACCGTGCAGACCGCCCCGCTGGTCTGGGCGCACGCGCAGCGGCATGAACCGGTAGATCACGTCCGCCCGGTCTGCCAGGTGTCGTGAATCGGTTGCCCCAGGAAGGACGAATGGCACCGGCAGAGCGTCCGGATGGCTGGCTGCGAGCGCCGTGGTCATCGCCTCCCACACCGCTCCCGCCGCCGGCGAGACCTCGGATGCCTCGCACGCATGGTCCAGCTCAACGATCACCTCAGGATCGCCGATCGCGGCGACGACGCGCCGACGGACGGCGGCGATGTCGTCACCCGGGAGCGGACGAACGTTCACCGTGGCGCGCGCGACGGAGGCCAGGGTGTTGCGCGCCTCGCTCCCGGTGAGCTGGGTGACGGCGAAGGTCGTCTCCAATGCGGGCGCGAGCTCGGGCACATGAGTATGCAGAATGCGCGCCCCCACGGCGGGCATCAGTCGCGCCAACCGATAGAAGAGTCGCTGACGAGGAGAGGAATGGGCCTCGACGGCGACCAGCAGCCCTCTGACCGCGGCGGTGAGCCGCGGGGGTCGGCGGGCCCGATGGACCCGTGTCACCGCCCGAGCAAGGCGCACGGTGGCGGGCGAGCGTGGCGGGGTGGAGGAGTGCCCGGCGGTCTCGTGGACGCTCAGCAAGACGTCGACATATCCCTTTTCGGCGATTCCGATCATGGCTATCGGCGCGACGACGCCGGGTATCGCGTCCTCGATGATGCCTTCGCCCTCGTCGAACAGGGCGGCGAGACGCACCGATCGGGCGCTCAGTTGTGCGCCCAGATCCCTGGCACCGGTTCCGGCCGACTCCTCGTCGTGGTCGATGAGCAGATAGAGGTCGCGTCGAGGTCGATCTCCCTTGTCGAGCATCCACTCGACTGCCTCGAGCACGGCGAGAAGCCGGCCCTTGTCGTCCATCGCACCGCGCCCCCAGATCTCGCCGTCCGCGATGTCGCCGTCGAACGGCCCGTGTGTCCACCGCTGCGCTCCGGGAGGGACGACGTCGTAGTGGCCGACGAAGCCTACGGGCGCATCGGCGCCGGTACCGGGGACGCGGACGAGAACGCTGTGGCCGTTGGTCACGACCTCTCCGTCCCGCCAGATCGCCGGATACATCTGGGGCAGAAGAGCGCGGAAGCGAGCGAAGGGTCCTCCCGCTGACATGTCAGCGCCCGACATGGTCTGCAGGCGGAGGACCGTCTGCAGGCGTGAAATCGGGGTCACTCGTCCATCGTCGCATCCTCGTCGGGACGAATAATGTCAGGGTCCTGTCACTATTCGCGTCCGGACATGCATGCGGCATCGTCGCGAAACCCGCCTGTAATGGGCCACCCATCTAATGACTCTCACCCAGCACACCGATGAAGCATCCGAACTCGCTTCGCAATCCCACTTTGCTTTCCGTGGCTCCGGAACGGGGCCAGAAGGGACTTCTATGAGAAAGCCATTGCTCGCCGTGGCGGGCCTCGTCCTCGCCGCCATCGCGTTGTCCGCGTGTGCGGGCGGATCGACATCCGGCGACTCGTCCTCCGCGGGCGACGACAGCATCCTGACCATCGCAAACGGCCGCGGTATCACGACATTCGAGGGCGACAGTTGCTTCAACGCTTCGGCCATGACGGTGATATACGACGGCCTGCTCCGCATCTCGGACGACGGATCCAGCGTCGAGCCGGGGCTGGCGTCAGCATATGAATACGATGACGCCACCGACACGTACACTTTCCACCTGCGCGAGGACGCCGGCTTCTCCAACGGTCAGCTCCTGACCGCCGATGATGTGGTCTTCTCGTTCGGGGTATGGGAAGCGGGGGAGTACAGCGGCTCGTTCTACTCGAACATCGCGTCAGTCACCGCGACCGATGAGCACACGGTCTCGGTGCAGATGACCGGACCGGACTCGTTCCTTCCCATGGTTCTCACGTGGTGCTCCTCCACCGTGTACCCGAACAACTACGCGGGAATGACCGAGGACGACTACTTCGCCAAGCCGATCTCCGCCGGCGGCTATGCGGTCGACTCCACGAGCGACTTCGGCGGTCCCAGTGAGGTCGTCCACCTCGTGAAGAACCAGTACGCGTGGGATGCCGACGATCTCTTGCTCGACGGCATCGACTTCGAGCTCATCTCCGACGTGAACCAGCGAACGCTGCAGTTCGAGTCGGGTGAGGTCGACATCATCCAGTCCGTCGATCCGTCTGCGCAGGCGGAGCTGTCCGAGGACCAGTTGCTGTACGTGCCCTCTGCCGGTCAACAGCAGCTGGTCGTCAACGCGAACGACTCATCGTTGGCGGACTCGTCGGTGCGGCAGGCGATCTCCCTCGCGATCAACCGTGATGATCTGGTCGCCGCGGTCGATGGCAAGGCGACAGCCGCGACCGGCGTGCTCCCCTCGACGCTGCCGAACGTCGTCGAGCCTGCGGACCCCTACGAGTACGACCCGGAGCAGGCGAAGGAACTCCTGGATGGGAAAACTCTCACCCTGGATCTGGCCTACCCCTCGGCCAGCGAGTCTGCGGCCACGATCTCGCAGGTCATCGCCTCTCAGCTCGCCGATGTCGGCATCACGGTCGTCCTGCAGCCGGCCGATGAGGCGACGGTGACAGCCAACATCTCCAGCGGTGACTTCCAGCTGTCCTACCAGGTGCTGTCGGCGATCTCGCCGTCGCCGTTCGACCCCGCGGCTCTCCTCCCCTATTCGCGCTATCCCGCCGCCGGCGGAGACACGACCGTCTCGGAGGCTGCGCTGATCGCAGGCATGGCCGCGATGACCGACGAGGAGGCCCAGGCTGCGGTGCAGGAGATCCAGGACGACGGTGTGTCGCAGAACATCGTGATCGGACTCGTGGAACTCGACAATGCTTTCGCGGTATCGACGTCGGTGAGCGGATTCAACCCGACCGGATATTCGAACATCTTCTATCCGGAGGGCATCAGCAAGGATTGATCTGCGATGCGAACGACGGCGCCCCCTGCCATGGCAAGGGGCGCCGTCTCGTTATGGACGGCGGGTGGGCGCGCCGCGGCGGCACCTGCCCTGCCCGTTCACCCCGCGACGAGTCGCCGCGGCGGCGTTGCGTATTCGTCGAGTTTGCTTGTGCCGATGCCCATCCGCGACATGGCCGTCACCAGGCCGACGGCCGCGGCGACGCCGTCGACCACGGGGACGCCGGTGCGCAGGGTGAGCTGTGCGCAGAGGTCGGCCATGCCCGCGCAGCCGAGCACGATCGCGTGCGCCCGGTCGTGTTCCACGGCCCGCTCGCACGCCTCGCCGATGGTCGCGACGGCCGCAGGCTCCGTGTCCTCGAGGTCGAGCACGGCCACGCCGGTGCCGGTCATCGACACGCAGGCGCCGGACATCCCGTACCGCGCCACCAGGTCGTGCGCGCGGCCCAGCGTGCGCGTGAGGGTGGTGACGACCGCGAATGAGCGGCCGGTGAGGGATGCGACGTGCATGGCGGCTTCGGCGATTCCGACCACCGGTACGTCCACCAGTTCCCGGGCCGCGTCCAGCCCCGGGTCGCCGAAGCAGGCGACCACGTAGCCGTCGCTGCCGCCCGCGGCCAGGTCGCGTTCGATCAGCTCGACCACGGCCGCCGCCGCGTATACCTCGTCGAGGTGCGATTCGATCGCCGCGGGGCCGATGTCCGGGCACACGGCGGCGATGTCGACGTCCGGCCCCGCGGCCTCCCGGGCGGCGGTCGCGATCTTCGCGGTCATCGCCCGGGAGGTGTTGGGGTTCAGGAGCGTGATCCTCACGGATTCGACTCGACGGCGGTCACCGGGATCTCCGCCGAGATCGTGGGCGGCTCGGATGCCACGGTGGCGGCGGCGCCGTCCACGGTCCCGTCGGAGATGCCCTCGTTCTCACCGTCGAAGGACGGGACCTGTGGGTTGCGCTTCTCGAAGAAGACGAACAGCACATAGCCCAGTCCGCATCCGATGAACCAGCTGAAGTCGCTGATGTAGGTCACGTCGAACAGGCCCAGGTCGGCGAACAGCTTCGGCAGGATCGCGATGATGATGGTCGGGATACCCGCGGCGAACACCGTGGCGACGGCGTTCGGGTTGAAGCCGTTCCGGTACCAATACGGCCCCTTCGCATCCATGGTGAACATCGCGTCGGTCTTGATCCGCTGCCTGGCCGCGACGTAGTACCCCGCGATCAGCAGGCCGAACAGCGGACCGATGAGCGCGCCGAGCAGGCTCAGCGTGTAGTGGATCGCGTCGTCGTTTCCGTACCAGTTCCACGGCGTGAGGAACACCGATCCGACCGCCGCGATCATGCCGCCGGCGCGCCAGGAGATCTTGCGCGGCGCGACGTTCGAGAAATCGAACGCGGGGGAGATGAAGTTCGCCACGATGTTGATGCCGACCGTCGCGGTGACGAAGGTCAGGCCGCCGAGCAGGATCGCGAACGGCGCGCCGATCGCCTCGACGGTCTCGATCGGGTCGGTGAGCAGCTTCCCGAACACGGGCACCGTCGCCGACGCCGTGATGACGGTCAGCACGGAGAAGAACAGGAAGTTGACGGGCAGTCCCCACAGGTTGCCGGTCTTCACCGCCTTGAACGACTTGCCGTATCGGGCGAAGTCTCCGAAATTCAGCATCGGGCCGGAGAAGTAGGAGACCACCAGGGCAACCGCGGTGAAGAAGACCGGGACCGACGACCAGAAGTCGAGCTGCTTGGTCGACAGGTTGAACGAGATGTTGCCCCATCCGGCCTGCGTGACCAGGTAGATCGCGAGCGCGATCATCACCACGTAGACGGCGGGGCCGGCCCAGTCGATGAAGCGGCGGATGACCTCCATCCCGTTCCAGAACAGCAGGAACTGCGCGACCCACAGGATGCCGTAGGAGATCCAGCCGAGGGCCGACAGCCCCAGGAAGCTCACATCGAGCAGCGCTGCGGAGTCCGGAATGAACTTGAGGAACACGATGTTCAGCGACTCGGCGGCGAGGAAGGTCTGTACGCCGTACCAGGCGATCGCGATGATGCCGCGGATGATCGCGGGGATGTTGGCGCCCTTGATGCCGAAGATTGCGCGGTTCACCACTGGGTAGGGCACGCCGGTCTTCTGGCTGGGTTTGGCGACGAGGTTCGCGAAGTACTGCACGATCAGGATGCCGACCAGCAGCGCGATGAGCACCTGCCAGCTCTGCAGCCCGAGCGCGAACAGTGAACCGGCGGTGACGTAGCCGCCGACCGAGTGCACGTCCGACATCCAGAAGGCGAAGACGTTGTACGAGGACCAGGACTGCTTCTTCAGCGGCGCGAGGTCCTCGTTGGCCAGTCGTGGGTCGTACTCGGGCTTCATGTTGCCGGCGCCGACGGGTTGTCCGGCCGCTTCGACGATGTCATGCGGTTTGGTTGCGGGGGCGGGCTCCTGAAGCCTCCTGAAATCGGGGGATGCGTGCATGCGGATACCTTCCAGAAGGGGCGCTCGCGCCCGGGGGACACGGATCGGGATGGACCACGACGTGGAGTCCGCGGCAGGATGGTTCGTAGGTGTGAAGCTATTGCTTCACGCATGGCGCCGGGTTTCCGGGGTGTAACGGGCCTGTGACATCTCTGCTGAAGTGATCGCTTTACGTTGTCGTGTGCGCGAGATGCGCGCGGCGGCGGCGGTTAGGATTTCGACATGCCCGCGCCCGACTCGACGTCCGCGTCGATCGGCGCGACGCCGGAAGTGGGGGGCAGGCTCAGAGCGTTGCGCAAGAGTCAGGGGATGTCGGCGCGGGCTCTCGCGGAAGCTCTTGGTATCTCGGCCAGCGCCATCTCGCAGATCGAACGCGGCGTGCTGCAGCCCAGCGTCTCGCGGCTGATCGCCATCACCGACGCGCTCGCGGTGCCCCTGGCGTCCGTCTTCGATGAGCAGCCCGACGCGGCGCAGGAGTTGAGCGCGACGGCGGGCGGCTTCGCGATGCAGCGCGCCGAGCAGGCATCCGTGGTCGTGCTGGAGAGCGGGGTGACCTTCCGGCGGCTTTCCCCGGGGCAGACGCCCGGCGTGGACTACTTCGAGTCGACCTACCCGCCCGGCTCCACCGCGCACAGCGAGGTGGAGCTGTTCCGCCACGACGGCTACGAGGTCGGCACGATGATCTCCGGCGAGATCACCGTCGACTTCGAGTCGGAGCGGGTGGTGCTGCGTGCCGGGGACGCGATCAGCTATCCCTGCTCCAGACCGCATCGGCTGCACAATGCCGGTGACGTGGACGCTGTCGCGCAGTGGCTCATCGTGCACGCGCCACGCTGAGGGCGCGCCTCGGCGGCGTTCAGCTCCGGGGGCGGAGAGCGGCCTCGTCGAGCACCTGCTCGAGGGCGGCCGGATCGTGGGCGAGCCGGCCGAGGAACAGGCCATCCACGCGGTTGCCCAGCTCCGTCATCAGGCCGGGCCCAGCAGATCCGCCGTAGACGACCGTGCTGCCGCCGCGCCCGGGAAATTCGGAGAGCCGGGCACGCAGCGCATCGACGACGACGGCGATGTGGGAGGTATCTGCGGGCATCGTGGCTCCGATCGCGGTCGCGGGCTCGTAGGCGACGATGACTGCTCCCGCCGCTGCTGTCGCCAACGCCGATCGCAGCTGACGCTCGACGATTGCAACGGCTACAGCGGTGGAGACTCGTGTCGTTTCGCCGACGCACAACACCGGCGTCAAACCGTCTCGGATGGCCGCTGCGAGTTTTGCCGCGACGATCAGATCTGTGTCGCCGAACAGCCTGCGTCGTTCCGCGTGGCCCACTTCGACGACGGTCGCACCGATCTCGGCGAGCTCGGCGGCGCTGACCTCGCCGGTGTACGGGCCGCGATCCTCCACGGCGACGTCCTGTGCCCCCACGCGCACAGGTGTCCCGGCGAAAGCGTCCAGAGCGGCGGGGATCTGCAGATAGCCGGGGATGACGAACAGCTCAACGGTGCCGTTGAGAATCTCGGAGCGTCCGCGCGCGATGTCGGCGACTCGAGCGAGCCACTGCCGGCCCTGCGCGTGGCCGAAGTACATCTTCAGGCTTACCCCGATGACGACCGGCCGGGACACGAGCGCGCTCAGCATCGGCCGGTGGTCTCGTATCCGTCGATCGCGGCGACCTTCTGCGCGGAGGGGCTGTCGGGGCGGAATCGGTAGCCGAGCCATTCCCGGACGTTCCGCCGTGCCTGCTCGATGCCGATCACGCGCTGGCCCATGCAGAGGATCTGCGCATCGTTGCTGAGCACACTGCGTTCGACCGAGAACGACTCGTGCGCGGTGACGGCTCGTACACCGGCCACCTTGTTCGCCGCAATGGCGACGCCCAGGCCGGTACCGCAGATCAGCACGGCTCTGTCTGCCTCTCCAGCTGCCACCAGCTCCGCGGCGGTGATCGCCACCCGCGGATACGGCGCGTGTCCGTCGGCCTCCACGCCGACGTCGAGTACCTCGGACACCAGTGGATGCTCGCTCAGGTCCCGTTTGATGATCTCTTTGTAGTCGTAACCGGCGTCATCGCATCCGACGATGACACGGAGTGGCGAGATTTCGGTCATCTGTTGTCCTTCCGTAGCGTCTTTCCGATCGCGATTGCTATCAGCGCGAACGAGTGGGCGCCGGCATCCGGAGTGCCGAGTGATCGCGCTCCGTGAGTTCGCGCTCGGCCCTTGCGGGGCGTCAGCGTCGCGGTGGCAGCGGCAGCGGTTTCAGCGGCTGCCGCCGCGTCGCACCAGGCGTGGGCGAGAGGAGCACCCGCGGTCACCTCCCAGGAGAGCGTCCGGGAGAACGGGACGAGTGCGTCCACCATCGTTTTGTCTCCGGGCTCGGCTCCGCCCCGTTGCCGCACGGCGGCGACCGCGTCGGCGACTCCGGAAGCGACGGCTGCGGCATCCGGAGCTTCTCGGTCGCCGAGTGCATCGCCGAGTGCACGCAACATCAGTCCCCACAGCGCGCCGGACGTTCCGCCTGCGCGATCTGACCAGGCGTTCGCGGCGCACCGCAGCACGGTGCCGGCACCGTTCCCGGCGGCGACGGCATGCGCCGCGGCATCTCGTGCCGCGCGTGAGCCGCGCACCATTCCGATTCCGTGGTCGCCGTCGCCGGCGACGGCATCGATGCGGCCGAGTTCCTCGGCCGCATCGATAATCCTGTCGTGCACCGCTTCCAGCGAGGCCAGTACCGAGGGTGCTGCACCACGAGACGCCGCAGATGCGACCGTCGGAGCGTCGGTTGGATGCGTTGACGGTTCGGGACCTACGGGGTCTGTCTGCCTCGCTGTTGCATATTCGGCCTGCGTCGCGCCGATGCGGAATGCCGCGCTCTCCGCGGGCGCAAGCCAGAGCCGTTCGAGTTCCGGATCCAGCCAGACGAGCGTGAGCGATGCGCCCGGCATCTCAAAGCTAGTGCAGAACTCTCCGACCTGCGGGGTGACCAGTTGGACACCGGCGCGCTCCAGGAGCTCCGCGATCCGGCGGAAGACGACGAACAGCTCTTCGTGCTTCACCGAGCCGAGTCCGTTCAGGATCGGGACCGCCCGTTTCCCTGCCGCCCGGTCGATCCCGGTGGGGAGCTCACCGAGGAGCACCTCGACCAGCCGTCCGGCGAGGGCATCGGCGGACGGAACGTCGGATTCCTCGATGCCGGGCTCGCCATGGATGCCGAGTCCCAGCGCCATGCGTCCAGGTGGCACAGAGAAAAGCGGCTCGGTCGCCCCCGGCAGCGTGCATCCGCCGAACGCGACGCCGAAGCTGCGGACACGCGCGTTCGCATGACGCGCGATGCGGGCGACCTCATCAAGGGGGATACCCGCGGCCGCGGCCGCTCCCGCGATCTTGAAGACGGCGAGATCTCCCGCTATTCCGCGCCGTTCTGCTTCGTGATCCGGCGGGGCGCTCGCGATGTCGTCGGTCACGGCGATCGATTCGCAGGCGATGCCCTCCCCGCGCATCCACTCCTGCGCCGTCGTGAAATTCAGCACGTCGCCGGCGTAGTTGCCGTATCCCAGCAGCACACCGCCACCGTTCTCCGCCGCCTTCGCGATCGCCAAGATCTGTTGCGCGGAGGGCGACGCGAAAAGGTCTCCCATCGCGGCACCGTGGGCCAGTCCCGGCCCGACGAAGCCCGCGAAGGCAGGATAGTGGCCCGAGCCGCCGCCGATGACGACGGCGACCGTCCCTGCCGCGGCGGGCGTGCGTGAGATCACGCCTCCCTGGGCGGCGCACACATAAGCGCCGTTGGCGGCGGCGAATCCTTCGCGCGCCTCTGTGGCGAACGAAGTGGGGTCATTGAACAGCCGCGTCATCGCGGACCTCCTGGTGCGGGATCATGGATAGAGTCCTCTGACGCGATGCGCTTCGACGACGCGTTCGACGGCCAGAACGGTGGCGGCGTCACGTAAGGTGTGGTCGGCTGTCCTCGCAGCACTGGATACGGCATGCCAGGCGTCGAGCATCCGTGAGAGTAGACGCGACTCGACTGTCTCCCGGCTCCACCAGTAGGCCTGGTTCGCCTGCACCCACTCGAAGTAGCTCACCACCACGCCGCCGGCGTTCGCGAGGATGTCGGGGACGACGACGACGCCGTGGTCGTGCAGGATGCGGTCGGCGGCTGTCGTCGTGGGGCCGTTGGCGCCTTCGACCACGACACGGGCGCGTACTCCGTGGGCGTTTCCTGCATGCAGCACCCCTTCCACCGCGCAGGGGGTGAGAAGGTCGACGTCAAGTCGGAGCAGTTCCTCTCCGTCGAACGGATCTGCGCCGGCGAAGCCGACGACGGACCCGGTGACGCTCACATGTTTTTCGAGGGCGGGGATGTCGATCCCGCTGTCGCGCCGCACCGCGCCATACTGGTCGGAGACCGCCTCGACGCGCACGCCCGCCTCGGCGAGGAAGCGCGCGGCGCCTCGTCCGACCTTTCCGAACCCCTGCACGGCTGCGGTGGCGCCCGAAGCGGAGCCGCGCGCCTCTGCCAGGGCCGCTACCGCGATGCGTGCGACACCGAGGGAGGTCGCGTCCGCTCGTCCGTGCGAGCCGCCGAGCGAGATCGGCTTTCCGGTGACCGCGCCTGGTACGGCCATGCCGCGTGCGACGGACATGGTGTCCATCATCCAGGCCATCGTGCGCTCGTCCGTGCCGATGTCAGGGGCAGGGATATCGCGCTCGGGCCCGATGAAGTCGGCGAGCTCGCTGGTGTAGCGGCGGGTGATCCGTTCCAACTCGCCGACGCTGTGCGCTTCCGGAATGACGGTGACGCCACCTTTCGCGCCGCCGTAGGGGAGGTCGAGCAGGGCACACTTCCACGTCATCCACATGGCCAGCGCTCGTACCTCGTCGAGGTCGACGTGCGGGCTGAAGCGCACGCCGCCTTTGGCAGGCCCGCGAGAGAGATTGTGCTGCACGCGGTGCCCGGTGAGCACCGAGAGATGGCCGTCGTCGTGGCGCAACGGAATGCTCACCGTCATCTCACGCCGCGGTGTCGCGAGCATCCGGTGCGTGCCTGCATCCAGACCGATCCGCTCGGCGGCGGTCGCCAGCTGTCGGTGCGCGACGTGGAGCGGTGTCTCGGCGGCACCCGCGACGGGCACCGGAGAGGTCGCGAGGCTCATGCGGCCGTCCACTCGGATGAGACGGCCCCGCGGACGCGCAGCGGCATGCGTCGCAGCGTCGTCGTGGCGCAGATGTAGAGGGTGCTGCCCGTGGGGCCGCCGAATTCGAGGTTGCCGACTTCCTCCGGAACGACGATGGTGCCCAGATGTGTGCCGTCGGGAAGATGACAACGCACCCCGTCACCCGCCGCGAGCCAGAGCCGTCCATCATCGTCGACTCGTACGCCGTCGAATACACCGGAGTCGCATTCGGCGAGCACCTCTCCGCCGTGCAGACGAGTGCCCTCGACCGTGAAGCGCCGTACATGACGGGGAGAGGCCTGGTCATGGGTGTAGCCGCTGTCCACGACGTAGAGGATGCCGCCGTCGGGCGAGAAGGCGAGGCCGTTCGGCTGGCGGAAGCCATCGGCGCGCACCTCGCAGGCGAGGGTCGCGGGATCGATGCGGTAGAGACGGTTCTCACCGATCTCGCTGATGGCCGGATACCCCTCTTCGTGCCCGTCGATGCCATAGGTGGGGTCGGTGAACCAGACGCCGCCGTCCTTGGCGACCACGACGTCGTTGGGGCTGTTCAGACGCTTTCCGTCGACGCGGTCCGCGAGCACGGTCCTGCTGCCGTCTCGCTCGATCCGCACGACGCGGCGGGTGCCGTGCTCGCACCGCACGATCCGACCCGCGGCGTCGCGCGTCTGGCCGTTGGGGAAGTCCGCCGGGTGCTCTGCGACGGTGACCTGTGAGGTTTCTTCGTCGAGGCGGAGTACCCGGTTGCCCGGGACGTCGCTCCACAGCAGCGCACGCTCCGCGGGCAGGTGCACGGGTCCTTCCGCGAAGCGGCAGCCGGTGAAGACCGTGACCAGCAGCGCGTCGGCATCCACGCAGTCGAGGAACCGCTCGTCGTGCACCTCGATCGCATCCGCCACCAGGAAGCCGCTCATGCGCCGTACGCCTCGTACACCTGGCCGGACTGGACGCCTTCGATCGAGCGGATGTAGCGCAGGACCAGGTCGGCGGGGTCGACCGGGTGGTATCCGCGGAAGCGCTCGAGCGGTCCGGCGGGGGAGCCGGCGACGATCGTCGGGCGGACGGCGTTGAGTCGCTGTCCGCGGGGGAGCTCGGTCGCGGCGGCGCGCACGAACGCCTCGACTGCGGCCCCTGCGACGGCGGACGGCGAGGATTCGGAGAGCGGTTCGACCGCGAGGATGCCGCTGGTCAGGGTGAACGAGCCGCCGTCGCTCAGGTGTCGGCTGCCCTGCAGCACGAGGTCGATCTGGCCGAGCGCCTTGGAGCGCAGGCCTTCGGCGTAGTCGACGACGCTCAGTGCCTGTGGCGCGCCCCAGGGTGCGTGCCCGCTGGCGCTGACGATCGCGTCGACGACGCCGACCCGTTCGAACAGTGCGGCGATCGACGCGCTGTCGTCCAGGTCGACGTACTGCGGTGCGTTCCGCGATGCCACGACGATCTCGTGCCGATCGCGCAGCGCAGCCGTGACGGCACCGCCGATCAAGCCGGTCCCGCCGACGACGAGGACCCTCACGGCCGCTCTCCCTCGGCGGCGAGTTCGCGGATGATGTCCGCGCTGAGACTCCATTCTGGGTTCGCCGCGGTGATGCCCTTGTCCACGACCACGACGCTCCCGCTCATCCCGCTGCTCTCGGGGCTGGCGAGGAAGGCCACCGTCGCGGCGACTTCCTCGGCGGTGGTGACCTCCCCGAGTGGGTGGAGCGCCTCCAGGCGTGCCCGCGCATGGGCCGGGTCGTCGGCGAGGTCGAGGATCCGGGTGGTGAGCGGGGTGTAGACGGAGCCGGGGCAGACGACGTTGACGCGGATGCCGAAGGGGCCGAAGGCGAGCGCAGCGGTGCGGGTGAGGTTGATGACCGCGCCCTTGCTGGTGGGGTAGGCGCCCAGCAGCGGATCGGCGGTGAATCCGACGATGCTGCCGATGTTGACGATCGAGCCGCCCCGGCCCATCCGTCCTTTAGCGGCGCGGAGCCCGCGGAACGCGCCGACGACGTTGACCGAGAGCACCTTCTCGAAGGTCTCGGGCGTCGTGTCGAGCAGGTTCTCCTCGATCTGCATGGCGGCGTTGTTCACGAGCACGTCCCAGGAGCCCAGCTCGTCGGTCGCGGCCTGCACCGCCTCCCAGGTGGCCCCGTCGGCGATGTCGCCGACGATCAGCCTGTCCACCCGCTCCTCCGCCCCAGGAGTCAGATCGACGCCGACCACCGTGATCCCGCGTCCGCGGAGGGCGGCGGCGATCGCCGCACCGATCCCGCTCGCGACTCCGGTCACCACCGCGACGCGTCCTGTCATTGTCATGCTCATCGTGTCTCCGTTCTCACTTGACCCGCGAGAAGAACGCGCGGGTCCTCTCGTTCGCCGGCGCCGTGAAGATGGTGGCCGTCGTGCCGTCCTCGATGATTCGGCCACGCTCCATGAACACGATCCGGTCCGACACCTCGCGCGCGAAGCGCATCTCGTGGGTAACGATCAGCATCGTCATCCCGGCCTTCGCGAGGGAACGGATCACTTCCAGAACCTCGTCGACCATCTCCGGGTCCAGTGCCGATGTCGGCTCATCAAGCAGCATCACACGCGGACGCATGACGAGCGCGCGCGCGATCGCGACCCGCTGCTGTTGCCCCCCGGACAGCCCAGGTACGCGGGCGCCGATCTTCGACTCCAGACCGACGGCGATGAGCTGTTCCTTAGCGCGTTGCACCGCCTCGGCTCTCGGCACCCCGAGCACACGCATCGGGCCCTCGACGACATTGTCGAGCACGGACATGTGGGGGAACAGGTTGAAGTCTTGGAAGACCATGCCGATGTGCCGTCGTTGGCGTGCAATCGCTCTGGCAGACAGCTCGGCGAGATGGTCTCCGTGGGCTTCGTAGCCCAATAACTCGCCGTCGATGCGGACGACGCCCGAGTCGGGTTTCTCGAGGTGATTAATGCAGCGCAGGAGCGTGCTCTTCCCGGCTCCTGAGGGGCCGAGGATGCTGACGGTCTCCCCGGGGTGCACGTCGAGGGATGCGTTTTCGAGTACGGTCTCGCCGTTGTATCGCTTGGTCAGTCCGAGAAGTTCCACGATGGGTTTTGGTGTGGGTTTGTTCGCGGAGGATGTGGAGAAGGGGGCTGACACGATCGTCTCCTGTTCGTAGCGTGCACGGATGGCGCTGGCGGCGACGCTCATCGTCCCGCCGCCTTGGTAGACCGCTTCCAGATGCCGGTGCGGCTGAGATACTGCTCGAGCAGGGACTGCAGGACGGTGAGCACGCTGACCAGGAAGAGGTACCACAGGCCGGCGACGATCAGCAGCGGCACGACTCGGAACGTCGACTGATAGATGGACTGTGCGGTGTACATGATGTCGAAGACACCGATGAAGGCCACGAGCGACGTGGTCTTCAGAGTGGTGATGACGTCGTTCGACAGCGGAGGAACCGACATCCGCAATGCCTGCGGCAGTACGACTCGCCGGTAGGTGGCCGTGGGCGTCATCCCCATGGCGGTGGCGGCGGCACGCTGGCCGGGCGGCACGGCGAGGATTGCGGCTCGGATGATCTCTGAGCTGAACGCCGATTCGTTCAGTGCGAATGCCAAGATCGCAGCTGTCATCGGGGCGAGTAGCTCTGACGTGTCGATGGTGAACAGCTCGGGGCCGAAGGGCACCCCGATCACGATGTTCTTGTAGAACAACGCGAAGTTGTAGGCGATCAATAGCAGCACGAGCTGCGGGATCCCCCGGAAGAACCACACATATGCGGTGGCGACCACCTGGAAGATCCGATTGCGCGAGAGTCGCATGAGTGCCACGACGACCCCAATCACGATGCCTAGCGCCATGCCGGCCCCGGTCAGTACGAGCGTCACGGCGACGCCGTTGAGGATCTCCCTGCTGAACAGGTACTGCATGACGACGCTCCACTGGATCGCCGGATTTCGAAGGAAGTCCTGGAGGAAGAACACCAGGAGCAGCAGGAAGAGGACAGACACCGTGGCCAGGACGCGTCCCCGTCGTGGACGCGTTGGCAGCGCGGCGAGCCTCTGACGATCCTCGTTCGTGTCGATATTGACCGTGTCGGCCATGGTTGTCACCTCTCGTCCTCTTCCTGCTGCGTGCCGCTCAGAACTCGCTCGTGGCGGGTTCTGGGTTGATCACGGACTCCGTGATCAGGTTGTCCTCCGTCATGTACTCGAGGATGATGTCGTTGTAGGTGCCATCGGCGATCAGCTCGTTCATCGCCTTCGCGATGACGGTGGTGAGTTCGCTTCCCTTCGGGAACGAGATCGCGTCGATCGTCGAGGAAAACGTGAATCCGGTCTGAACCCACTCGCTGTCGCTCTCCGACGCGATCGATTGGAAGCTGCTGATCGGCAAGGCGAGCAGGCTGTTGCGTCCGCTGGCGACGGTGACCTGGGCATCGGCGTACGACGGGTATGTCACCACAGAGATCGCGGCCTGACCCGCGGCGACACATTCGTCGCTCCAGCCCTCCAGCACGGAGATCGAGCCGTCGCTAGTCTGGCCGGCGACGGTCATTCCGCACAGTGACATGGGGTCGTCTCCGACCTCCGGTCCGCCCTCTGGGGTGGCGAAGGTGTATCCATCGCGATACATCGAGACGAAGTCGAGCACCTCGAGTCGCTCAGCACGCACAGTGGTGCCCGGCAGCATGTCGTATCTGGCGGCGGTGACCCCGGCGAGCGCGTTGGTGAAGCTGTTGGACTCCAACTCGATCGGTACGCCGAGCTTGACTTCGAGCGCCTTCAGCATCGCCTGGAACATGCCCTGGATCTGCCCGGAGTCATCCACCCAGGACAGAGGGGGCTGCGCGCTGAGAACCGCGGCCGTGATGCCATCGCGATACTCCGCGGGCACCTCCGCGGTGAGGTCGGTCTCCGTCAGAGCGGTGCTGTTGTCCGAGGTGGTACCGCTCGGCGAGCACGCTGCCAGGGCGAGGATCGCCGTGATGACGGCGATCGATCCGGTCAGCTTTCTGCGAAACATCTCGTACTCCTTCTCTAGGACCCGTGCTTTTGGCCTCGGGCCGTCTTCATCGACTTTCTGGGTGTTCGGGTGTTGCGGGTGGTGCTGTGGTGCGGGCGGTGCCTTTTCGGATCTTGCGGAGGGACGGGTCTAGGCGTGGCTGAGAGCCATGCGGATACGCTTCGCCGCAGCATCTGCGGTTCTGACGGCGGGCTCCATGCCCCCGAGATGAGCAAAGTAGTCGCCGGCGAGCTGGATCCGGCCCCCCGGGACACCGCGTTCCAAGGCCGCCTGCACGGAGGCACGTCCGGGGGTTGCGACGATGTTTCCCAGTGGCCAGCGTTGGACGTGCGTTTCGGTGACGTGACCGCGGATCTGCGGGAACACGTTGTAGAGGTCGGCCAGATAGCGCCGGGCGATTTCCGCATCGTCGTATTCGTCCATCATCTGGTTCGATCTCGGACCACCGGCGAAGACCATGAGGGCGCCGCCTGGCCGGCGTTCGCTCACGCGAAGCGGGTTGGCGTGGTTGAACAGGAAGTCGAACGACAGACCGGGAGTAACGGCACCGTAGAGACCGTCCCAGGGCTGTGGCCCGGTCTCGTTCGTGAAGATGGCCATCGACAGGAAGCCCCCATAGTGGATCCGCTCCAGCGCCCGCTTCAACTCGGCATCGTCGTGCCTCAGGATGTTGTTTGCGATGGGTGCCTGCGTCGCGACGAGCACCTGCCTGGCCCGCACTTCCTGAGCTATACCGTCCCGTTCGACGATCACATTGACGATGTCGCCTCGTGTCTCGACGCTGCGCACCGGCGCGTTCACGACGAGCCGGTCGCCGAGTTGCTCGGCGATCGCCTCGGGGATTCGTGCCGTGCCACCGCGCACAGCACGAAGGAAGGTGTGTGCAGAGTTCTTCTTTCCCAGCACGTCACTGAACAGTGCAAGACCCGCACCGGCCGTCAACTCTTCGGTCTCAGCGACGGCCCGGCGTGCGATGTTGCGGAAGATGCCGTCAACGGCGCCTGGCAAGGGGCCGAGATAGTCGGCGAAGGAACGGTCGTCCTCGAACTGCAGGATCCGCGCCCGCTGGGCTTCGTCGGATTCACCGGATCGGCGTGTCGCGACATGTTGGTATCTCTTGACGCCGCGCAGCAGTTTGAGCCCGCTGGTGGCGAAAGCGATTCGTTCGCGCAATGTGAGAGGTAGGACCAGCGCGAGCATTTCCATCTGCCTTGGTGCGGCCACCCGGCCGCGGAGCGCAGCACCGTGGGTCACTCCGCCGATCGGGATGGCTGTGATCCCGAGGTCCAGCGCGATCTGGCCGATGCGAGTCTCATCACCCGGGAACATCTGAGCGCCGACGTTGACCCAGTAGTCGCCGGAGCGGACAGATTTCACGCGACCACCGAGACGCTCATCTGCTTCGAACAGCTCGATATCGAGGTCGCGCAACTGCCATGCGGCGGTCAGCCCGGCGATGCCGCCGCCGACAATGATGACATCCCGTACACGGTTATCGGCACCGCGTCTTTCGGAGGTGGTGCTCACGAGAGGCGCCCGACCCAGCGCGCCGCGTTGCGGGCGGCCACCCGCTCGACCGCGTCGAGCACTTCGGCGATCTCGTCCTCGCCGATGGGCGTGCTCAGCGCTACCATGCCCCTCGGCGCGAGCAGCACGCCCTCGTTGATGAGCCCCATCACGAACTCTGCGAGGACGGTGCTCTCGCCTAGGATCGCGTCCCGGTAGTCGTGCGGAGCCTGCGTGGAGAAGTGGACGTTGAACAGCGATCCGATGCCGGTCGCGAAGGCCGGGATGTCGTGGGACCGCAGCACGTCGACGAATCCTCGTCGTAACCGTTCGCCGTTCGCGTTGAGAGATGCATACGTGCCGGTGGTCAGTTCTTGCATCTGCGCGAGGCCCGCCACCATGCCGATGATGGCGCCGTTGAACGTTCCTCCCTGGGGGAGGAACCCGGGGGTCGTCGGGTTCATCAGCTGCATGATGTCCGCTCGGCCACCGAAAGCAGCGACGGGCAGCCCGCCGCCGATGATCTTGCCCGAGGTGGTGAGGTCGGGGCGCACGCCTACGACCGACTGGAGGCCGCCGGGTGCGAGCCTCAGGGTCATGATCTCGTCGAAGATCAGTACTGCGCCGGTCTCGTCGGCGATTTCCCGCAAGCCGGCCAGGAACCCGTCCTGCGCGGGGATCATGCCGCTCTTGCCGAGCATGGGCTCGACGATGATCGCGGCGAGGTCGTCGGCGTGCTCGGTCAGGATCCGACTGCATGCCTCGAGGTCGTTGAACGGCAGGACGACCGTGGTGTCGAGCACGGCCGGGTCGAGGCCCGCGGTGTCGGGAACCGGGTTCGGTCGCTCGCGTGCGCCCCACAGTGCAGGGTCCGTGACGCTTCCGCTGATCGAGGCGTAGTCGTGACTGCCGTGATAGCCGCCCTCGAATCTTGCGATGACCGTGCGCCCTGTGAAAGCGCGAGCGAGGCGCATTGCGAACATCGTCGCCTCGGTGCCAGAGCTCGCAAACCGCACCTGCTCAATCGAGTCGATGCGGTTCACGAGCTCGGCGGCCAGAGCCACCTCCGGCGGCGTCGGGGCGGCGAAAGACGCCCCCGCCGCGGCTTGCGCCTGCACCGCCGCGGTGACCGAGGGATGAGCATGCCCCAGGATGAGCGCGGAGTAGTTCCCCAGCAGATCGATCCGCTCGCGCCCGTCGAGGTCGACCACTCGGCATCCGGCCCCGGACACCTGGTAGAGCGGATACGGCTGCAGGTACGTGCTGGTGCGCGTGGTGCCGCCGGGGATGATCTCCCTTGCGCGGGCGCTCAACTCGGCGGACTTCGGCGAACTCGCCAGGTAGGTCTCCAGCTCGGAGGCGACGGTGACGCTCATGGGTCTCTGCTTTCTGGATCTCGGAGGTGGTCGAATCGAGGCGGGGTCAGGAACGCGCGATGGCCAGCGCAGACGTGAGCTCGACGAGGAACTCCGCACTCGGCGGACGGACCGGCAGGCGGGCAGGGCCGACCTGCAGACCGACGATCTCGGTCGCGGCGCGCACCGCGGCCACATAGTCATCAGAGGTGTCCACGAGACGGGTGACGGGCCAGATCTTCGACCAGATCTCGCGTGCTTTCACCAGGTCCGTGGCGGTGATCGCGTCATAGAGGGCGACCGCCTGATGTGGAATGAAGTTGGCCATGCCCCAGACGCTCGCCTGTGCCCCTGCGGCGAGGCCGGCGAAGGTGAGGCTGTCGGCGCCGTTGAACACCTGGAAGCCTTCCGGCGCCCGCTCGATGAGCTCGGTGACGAAGGTGATGTCGCCGCTCGAATCCTTCATGTAACGAACGTTCGGGATCTCGGCCAGCTCGGCGACGTTGTCCTCGTCGAAGGTCACGCCGGTGGTCTCGGGGATGTGATAAAGCATCACGGGCAGATCGGTCGAGCCGGCGACCGCTGTGAAGTGCGCGACGACCGAATCCCAGCTCACGTGTGCGGGCGGCGTAACCATGACCGCGGACGCGCCGGCCCGCTGCGCCTGCTCGGTGAGTGCGACGGCGGCCTTCGTCGTGGTCGCACCGGTGTGCGGGACGACGGGCACAGCTCCGTCGGCGGCATCGACCACGATCTCGACGACTTGCCGTCGCTCGTCGGCCGACAGAGCGCCGTACTGGCCTGTGCTGCCGCAGGGGATGACACCGCCCACGCCGGCGTCTATGACGTGCGCGACCACCGCCCGCAGCGCGGTCTCGTCGACGCTTTCGGCGTCGGCGGTGAAGGGCGTCACGAGAGCGGGGAGGATGCCTTTGAGGATGAGATCGGACATGGCGTTGTTCGTTCCTGTTCTGTTCGTGCGGTATGAAGGGGTCGATCAGGGCTCGACGGGTGCTGCGGTCAGGGCGCCGTCTTGTCGTTCGGCGAGTTTCTCGGCGAGGATCGTTCGGAGGTAGTCCCGGTTGGTGGCGCTCACGGAGATGCCGTCACCGCCGTAGTGCTCGACGCAGATCGGGCCGTCGAACCCGACGTCCAATGCCATGCCGAGCGCGAGGCGATAGTTGATGAGCCCGGACTGCGCCGGCGCGGGGACCGTGAAATAGGCGCCCGTGCGCGGGTCATGATCGCGGTAGTAGTTCTTGATGTGCCAGTAGTTCGTGTGCGGCAACGTCTGCCGGAGGACGTCCTCCCACTGTTCGATAGGGCGGTGCTGTCGTACCAGGTTCCCGACATCGGGGTTCAGTCCGACCGCATCGACGCCCACCTCCTCGACCAGTCGCACGGCACTGGCGGCCGTGCCGAGATAGGTGTCCTCGTACATCTCGAGTGAGAGCCGCACACCCAAGGACTCGGCGTGATGACCGAGTTCGCGGATACGGGTGACCGCGAGCGCCCATGTGTCTTCGTCTCCCGCCGGGTCGGACGCGCCCTGCTCCAGCCAGAACCATTCGGCGTCGAGTTGCGCCGGTGTGAGTGCGCGGAGGAAGCCGGCGCAGACGACGGGGGCTCCGATCGACGCGGCGGCGTCGATCGTGCGGTGCAGATAGTGCAGGTTGTCGAGGGCGGCCCGGGGGTCAGGATCGATGATGCTGCGTCTGGCGGTGGAGATGGCCGTGATCCCGAGTCCCGCTTGACGGACGGCGGAGGAGAGCTCGTCGAGCCGTGATCCGGTGAGGTCACCGGGGCGGACCCAGGTGTCCGTGAGGTCTACATGGTCGAAACCTGCGCCGGCCAGTTCGGCGAGGGCAAAGGCCCACTGTTCCCCATTCGCATCTTGCGTGGGTGTGCCATTGGGTAGGAACGGGCGGAATTGCAGGAGCGCCGCGCCGATTGGCCAGGACTCGGAAGGAGGCATGGCCAAGATCCTATAGGATAGATTCCACATGGGTCCACCCCGATGCCTTATCGTTTACCTACGCGAAACGGACGTAGAAGGGAGCGATCTGCGATGGAGCCCTTCGCTGGCTTAGAAGTCAATGTCTCTCGCCGCGTCCTTCGGGACAGCGTCTACGACGCGCTTCTCGACATGCTCCTCGACGGGCGGGCGCCTGCCGGGCGGCCGCTGTCTATCGAAGGGCTCGCCCGGGGACTCGGCGTCTCCCCGACGCCAGTGCGTGAGGCTCTCGCGGAGCTCGAGCACACCGGCCTGGTCACGCGTTCCGCGTTGCGTGGCTATCGCGTCGCCGAGCAGCTCGACGCGCAGCAGATGTCGGAGCTCCTGGCTGCGCGCCGGGTGATAGAGGTTGCCTCCGTGCGCTCGGCGGTCCCACTGCCGGCGTCCGGTCTCGCGGAACTCACAGATGTGCACGAGCAGCATGCGGCCGCTGCGGATCGGCTCTTGTCCACGGACCGGTCCGATGCGCCCGCCCAGCTTGCCGCCGTCCGTGCTTATACCGACATCGACTGGCAGTTCCATCTGGTGCTGCTGCGTCATTCCGGGAATCGGTATCTAAGCAACTTTGCGATGTCATTGACTCCGCACATGCACCGTCTCCGACAGATGGCTTCCAATGGACGGCAGGACGTCATGGAGGCCCGCCACGAGCACGGCATCATTCTCGAGGCGGTTGCCGCAGGCGACCCCGAAGCCGCCGCGCGAGCCATGTCCGACCATCTCGAAGCCGTCACGTCACGCGCTCTCGAAGACATCACCGCGATGCCGGACGGAGACGTGACTTTTCCTGCGTAACGGGACGCGGTGCCGCATATGCTGACACCGGATGCCGGATTCGAAGGAGAACGCATGGACATCAGCGGATCTTCCGCTCTCGTCACGGGCGGTGCGAGCGGGCTCGGATTCGCCACCGCTGCGGCGCTGGTCGAGGCCGGCGCGGCGGTCACGATCGTCGACTTGCCGTCTTCTGTCGGCGCCGCCGCGGCGGCGAAGCTTGGCGGCGTCTTTGCTCCGGCAGACGTGACCGACGCGGGTCAGGTCGCTGCCGCAGTCACGGTCGCCGGGAACCTCGCGCCGCTGCGAGTGGTCGTCAACTGCGCGGGCGTCGCCCCGCCCGCGAAGGTGCTCGACCGCGAATGCGTGCCCTCGCCGCTTGCCGACTTCGAACGCGTCGTGCGCGTGAATCTGATCGGCACCTATAACGTGATCGCGCAGGCCTCCGCGGCGATCGCCCGTACCGCTCCGACCAGCGGCGGCGACCGTGGCGTCATCGTGAACACTGCCTCCGTCGCCGCCTTCGACGGGCAGATCGGTCAACCCGCGTACTCGGCATCGAAGGGCGGCGTGCACGCGATGACGTTGCCGATCGCGCGGGAGCTGGCCCGGTACGGCATCCGTGTGTGCACGATCGCGCCGGGCATCATGGAGACTCCGATGCTCAAGGGCCTGCCGCAGACCGCGCAGGACTCGCTCGGCCAGCAGGTGCCGCATCCGCCGCGCCTCGGGCGGCCCGACGAGTACGCCTCGCTCGTGCTCGAGATCGTGCGCAACGGCTACCTCAACGGCGAGACGATTCGTCTCGACGGTACTATCCGGATGGCACCACGATGAGTGACAGTCGCGCGCCCGTGTTTCCCCGGCGGGCACAGAATTGCGCGAATATCGCAGGAGTCGGGCCAGATCCTGCGCCATCGGTCGGATCCTGCGACGTTCGCAGGGGCGGATGAGTGTGGGGCGGAAGGGACGTGGCGATGAGCGACAGCATCCTGCTCGAGGCGAGTGAGGGGGTCGCGCGGCTGACCTTCAACCGTCCGGCGTCGCTGAACGCGATGGACTTCGAGATGGGCGAGCGTTGGCGCGATCTCGCCCGGGCGGTGACGGGCGATCCCGCCGTCAGGGCGGTCATCCTGGACGCCGCCGGGCCCGTGTTCTGCGCCGGCGGCGACGTCATCGCGATGAGCGCCGCGGGCGGGTCTGTGGGAGACAGCGCATCGGCATCGTCCGGAGAGGGGCCGGGCGGTGCCGAGATCACCCGCATGGCCGGCATCATCAACGAGGGCATCCGCGCATTCGTGGAGTCGGCGAAGCCCATCGTCGCGGCGGTTCAAGGAGCGGTCGCCGGCGGAGGGCTCGGCCTCATGCTCACTGCCGATTACATCGTCGCCGCTGAGGACGCCAGGTTTGTCTCCCGCTACGCGAACATCGGGCTGACGCCCGACCTCGGCGTCTCGACTTTGCTGCCCGCCGCCATCGGACCGCGCCGGGCGTTGCGTCTGCTCCTGCAGGACGAGACGATCGACGCCGAGACGGCCGAGCACTGGGGCCTGGTCACCGAGGTCGTGCCCGCGGATGCGGTCGCCGACAGGGCCGCCGAGATCGCCCGGTTCTGGCGGGACGGCGCGACTGCGGCCTTTGGACAGGCCAAGCGCCTGGTGCGCACCGGAGCCGGTCGCTCGTTCACCGAGAATCTCGACGACGAGGCGGCGACGATCGGAGCGGCATTCGACACCGCGGATGCTCGTGCCCGGATCGCCGCGTTCGCCGCCGTATCTCGTCGTCGGGCCGCCCGGTGACGCCTCCGGTGTCCCCCAGCCCCTGCTGGACGGTCCGCCCCCGCCCGTACGCTGCAGCATCTCGATCTGCTGCAGCATCTCGACTCCCCGGGCAGCATGTCCCACTTCGGGCCGGTGCATGTCCCAGTTCGGACCGTTTGAACAGCACTCAAGCGGTCCGAACTGGGACATACGGTGGGCGCAACGCGCAACGCGCAACGCGCAACGCGCAACGCGCAACGCATGACACATGACGCATGACGGATGACGGATGACGAAGGAGCAGCCATGAATGACCTGCGCCCCCTGGCGGGAAAGACGATCCTGATGTCCGGCGGCAGCCGCGGCATCGGCCTGGCCATCGCGCTGCGCGCGGCGGCGGACGGCGCGAACATCGCGCTCATCGCGAAGACCGACACCCCGCATCCCAAGCTCGAGGGCACGGTGCACACCGCGGCGCGGCAGATCCGGGACGCCGGAGGCCAGGCGCTCCCGATCGTGGGCGATGTGCGCGACGATGATGCGATCACCGAGGCAGTGCTGACCGCGATCGGCGAGTTCGGCGGCATCGACGTGGTCGTCAACAACGCGAGCGTGATCGACCTGTCGGGCACGCTCGAGCTGTCCGCGAAGAAGTACGACCTCATGCAGGACGTCAACGTGCGCGGCACGTTCCTGATGTCGCGGGCGGCGCTGCCCACGCTGAAGGATGCCGAGAACCCGCACATCCTCTCGCTGTCGCCGCCGCTGAACCTCTCGTCGCGCTGGCTCGGCGCCCACACCGGGTACACGCTCGCGAAGTACGGCATGACGATGGCGACCCTCGGCATCGCCGCCGAGTTCGCCCCCGACGGGATCGCCGCCAACACGCTGTGGCCGCGCACGACGATCGCGACGGCTGCCGTGCAGTTCGCGCTCGGCGGCGACCGGATGACGCGGGTCAGTCGGACACCGGAGATCTACGCCGACGCGGCTTACGAGGTCATCACCCGGCCGGCGCGGCTGTACACCGGTCAGTCGCTCATCGTCGAGGACGTGCTCGAGGACGCTGGTGTCACCGACTTCTCGGGCTACGCCGCCGTACCCGGAACCCCCGACGAGGCGCTGTTCCCCGACATCTTCCTCGACTGACGCGCCCGCGCCCCGCGCCGCCGCTGCGGGGCCGGGGCGTACCGGTCGACGGCGCGGTCAGGGCACAGGGATGAGGCCGTGCCGCTCGAACGCGCGCGCCACTCCGTCGGCCGACACCGCGGTCGTGACCTCGTCGGCGATCTCCTTGAGCGCGGGTTCGGCGTTGCCCATCGCGATGCCGACGCCGCAGACCTCGAACATCTCGATGTCGTTCCAGCTGTCGCCGATGCCGATCGCGTCGTCGGCAGAGCGGCCCAGCCGATCGAGCACCGACAGGATGGCCGAGCCCTTCGTGACCCCCCGCATCCCCACCTCGCCGTTCGAGCCCCCGGGCAGCGGCATGCTGCCCGGCACCACGTGGAACACGTCGCCCAGATCGCCCTGCGCACGCGCGACCGTGCCGACATCCTCGCTCACGAACACGGCCTTGGCCACGTCGCCCAGGTCGAGATCGGCGAGGTCGCGGAAGCGCGGCGCCGCCCCGGGGTCGTTCTCGATGCCCCAGCGCCGCCGCATCTCATCCACGACGGCATGCACCCGCTGGCTCGCGTAGACGCCGTGGTCGGTCTGGAGGAAGTGCAGGATGCTGTGCTCCTCGAAGTACGCGGTGAGCCGGTTCGTGGCGTCGATCGGCATGGTCCGCGCGAGCACGGTCTCGTCCCCGACCACGGCGTACGCGCCGCCGTTGGAGATCACCCCGTCGAAGCCGATCTCACGCACGGCGGGGTGGATGTCGGAGGCCGCCCGCCCCGTCGAGAGGAACACCAGGTGTCCGTTCGCGCGGGCGGCGCGGATGGCGTCGATCGTCGACAGGGCCACGGTCTTGCCATGGTCGAGGATGGTGCCGTCGACGTCGAGGAAGGCGATACGGGAGGGGGTCACGATTCCATCCTGCAACACGACGGGTCCTGAGCGCGGGCGCCCAGCCGGACGCCCGCCCGCGCTCAGGACCGCTGCGAGACGAGCCGGAAGGTGTGCAACGCCAGATAGAACCGTTCGTCGTCGCCGACCTCCCAGCCGAATCTGCCGTTCAGCTCGTCTGCCATGCGTTCGGCCACGTCGTAGGCGACAGGGCTGGCGGTCCTGACCGCGTCGCCGACGGCCGGATCCACCTTCGCAGCCGACTGCCCCCGCATCCGCCGAAGGATCAGGTAGCGCACGTGCGTCAGGAATCGTGCGAGGTCCACGGAGTCCGGCTCGATGGCGACACCGAGCTCCTCGGATGCGGTGTGAAGGATCGCGGTGAGCGCCTCGGTCACCTCCATCGTCTCGCTCATCTCGCCCGAGCCGAACTGCGCGTTGACGAAGTGCAGGGCCAGGGGGACCGCTTCCAGTGCCGGCAGCGCGATGGCGCGCCGCTCGGCGATGAGCGCCACCACCCTGCCGGCGAAGGCGAGCTCCCGCGGGTAGAGGCTCGCCACCTCCCACTGCAGCGGGTAGTCGATCTCGATCCCCTCGCGCAGCCGGTGGAACGCGAAGGCGAGGTGATCCGCCAGCGGCAGCACCGCCGCATCCGTGATCGCGTGCCCGAACTCCGTGCGAGCGAGGGCCACGATGTCCTCGGCGAGCTCGATGTCGTCCATGGGGACGTCCTGCAGGTAGGAGGCGACCCGATCGGCGGATGCCACGCCGCCGGGGAAGAACCGCTTCTCGACGAGGGTCTCGTCCACCTCCGATCCCGGCCGCTTCTGAAACCCGAGGCCGCGGCCGAACAGCACGACCTCCCCGCCGTTCCCGTCCACCCCGAGCACCACCGAGTTGTTGAACACCTTCGAGATCCTCATCGATCTCCCCCCGTTCTCCCTCTCATCGCCTGGTCATTCCGGCAATGCGTTCGCGGCGATCAGCCGCTGGTACCAGAAGAAGCTGTCCTTGCGGTGGCGTGCGAAGTCCTTCACGTCGAACTCGTCCCGGTCGACGTAGATGAAGCCGTATCGCTTGCGGATGCCCTGGTGCGTCGAGACGAGATCGATGGCGGACCACGGACAGTAGCCGAGCACGTCGACCCCGTCCGTGATGGCGTATTGGATCTGGCGGATGTGCTGCGCGAGGTAGTCGATGCGGTAGTGGTCGTGCACCCGCCCGTCCTCGGTCAGCTCGTCGTAGGCGCCCAGTCCGTTCTCGGTCACCAACAGTGGCAGCCGGTACCGGTCGTACAGCTCGCGGAAGGTGGTGCGGAAGCCGATCGGGTCGATCTCCCAGTTGAACTCGTTGCGTTCCAGGAAGGGGTTGTCCGCTCCCCGGTAGACGCCCTCCTCGCCCAGCACGATGTGCTGGTCGCCGTTGGCCCGGATGTCGGTGTCGTCGCCTTTGGGGGCCGCCGCCGTGTGCGAGGTGTAGTAGTTGAACGCGATGAAGTCGGGCGCTCCGGTCGCCAGGGCCTCTGCGTCGCCCGGCGCGAACTCGGGCTCCCACCCCCGCGCGCGCAGGAACGCCCATGCCGTGGGGTTGTAGGTGCCGCGCACCGCCACATCCAGGTAGAGCCAGTTGCGGATGGCGCTGAAATCGGCTGCGGCGATGACGTCGAGCGGGTCGGGCGTCGCAGGGTAGACGCAGGCGACGTTCGGGGCGGGGCCGATCTTGGCGGCCGGCAGCGACCGGTGCGCCAGTGCCATGACCCGTGCCTGCGCGACGAGCATGTGGTGGTTCTGCTGCCACACCGCGCGGCGGCCCCCGGTCGTCCCGGTCCCGAGCATCTCGCCGAGCATGATCATCATGTTCTGCTCGTTGATGGTCAGCCAGTACGGGATCAGGTCGCCGAGCGCGTCGAACACGACGCCGGCGTATCGCACGAACGCGTCCACCGTGGACCGCGAGGCCCAGCCGCCGCGCTCCTGCAGCGCCTGTGGCAGATCGAAGTGCATGAGCGTCGCGATCGGGGTGATCCCGTGCGCACGCAGCTCCGTGGCCAGCTCCCGGTAGAAGCGGAGACCGGCGGGGTTCACCTCGCCGTCGCCGTCGGGGATCACCCGGCTCCACGAGATCGAGAAGCGGTAGGCCTTGAGGCCGAGTTCCGCGAACAGCGCGACGTCCTCCCGGAAACGCCGGTAGTGGTCCACTCCGTCCTTGAATCCGGCGGTGCCCTCGGGGAACTGGGTGCGCGCGTCGATCACGGACGGGCCTTTGCCGTCGGCATCCCACGCGCCCTCGGTCTGGTAGGCGCTCGTCGAGGCGCCCCAGAGGAAGCCCGCCGGGAACGGCAGGAGCTGGTCGTACTGCATGCCGCCTCCTCAGACCGTCACGGACAGGAACGGAGCGCCTGCCGAGACCTCGGCCGGGGGGAGGGGCGCCACGTCGCCGAGCTCCTCGCTGTTGGTGAGGACGACCACGACCACCGTGGCGTACCCGGCGGCGGCGATCGCGGGGACGTCCGCGGTCGCGAGGCGTGCTCCGGCCTGGACGAGATCGCCCATCGCGACGTGCGAGGAGAAGTGACGGCCGTTCAGCTCTACCGTGTCGATTCCGATGTGCACGAGCACCTCGAGCCCGCCGCCGCGGATGCCGTAGGCGTGGGGCATGACGGCGACGACCTCCCCGTCGATGGGCGCGACGATCTCGCCGTCAGAAGGCTCGATACCGGCTCCGCGGCCGAGGGCGCCGGCGGAGAAGGCCGGGTCGGGGATGTCGCCGAGCGGGACGACGCGGCCGGTGGCGGGCGCGACCACGATCTGCGCGGAGGCGGGGGCGACGAGATGATCGGGGTTCTCGATGGTCATGTGATCTCCTGTCTCGGGGATGGGGATGGGGATGGGGATGGGGATGGGGATGGGGTCGTCAGACGTTCATCGCGAAGGTGTGGCCCTCGAACACGGCATCCATGATGATGCGCGGACGCACGCAGTCGCCGACCATCGCGGTCTCGGGGGTGATGCCGTAGTAGGAGTGTGCCTGCTCGGAGAGAGGGCGCATCCCCGCCGACAGGATGACGTGGTCGGCGGGCAGTTCCTCGGCCGTCCCGTCCTCACCACGGATGACGACGTGGTCCGGAGCGATCCGCTCGCAGCGTGACTGCCATCGGAACGACAGCGTGCGTGCGGCGGCGATCTTCTGGCGCAGTCCCTCGCGGTAGAGGGAGTTGTTGCGTCGGGCGAAGGTCGTGCCCCGGTCGACGATCGTGACGTCCTTGCCGTGCAGCGTCGCCAGCTCGAGGCCGATCTCCGCGCCGACCGACCCGGAGCCCAGGACCACCACGTGCTGCCCGATCTCGTCCTCGCGCTCGATCGCGTCCACACCCGTCAGCACGTGCGGCAGATCGGTGCCGGGGATGCGCGGGATCACCGGTCGGGCGCCCAGCGCGAGCACGAGGATGTCCGGCTCCCACTCGGCCACCGACGCGGGGGAGGCTTCCACTCCCAGGTTCACCTCGACGTTCGAGGCGGCCATCCGCCGGCCGAGGTATTCGTGATAGCTCTTGATGTCCTGCTTGTAGTGCTCCCGGGAGATGTACCGCATGAGGCCGCCCAGTTCGCGCGCCTTCTCGAACAGGGTCACCCGGTGTCCCCGGGCCGAAGCCGCGAGCGCCGCGGTCATCCCGCCGGGGCCGCCGCCGACGACCACCATGTGTCGCGGGCGGCGGGTGATCGTCAGCGTCTTGGGGACGAACGACTCGTTGCTGTAGCGCGGGTTCACGCTGCATCCCACGTTCCGCCGGTCGGTGGCGATGTGGTAGCACTGCAGGCAGCGCACGCAGGGCACGATCTCGTCCGCCCGGCCCTCCTGGGCCTTCCGGGGCCAGTCCGGATCGGCGATCAGCGGGCGCCCGAGCGCCACCATGTCCGCCATGCCGCTGGCGATCAGATCCTCCCCCTCCTGGGGCGTCATGACCGCGCCCACGACGCTGACGGGGATGCGCACGGCCTGCTTCACGCGCGCGGCCCACACGGCGTTGGGGGTGTGCTCCTCGAAGTTGGTCGTCGCGGCGTGCACGTTCCCCTCGATGCCGATGTCCAGGCCTGCGGAGATGTGCACGGTGTCCAGGTACTGCTCGGCGTGGGTGATGAAGGTCAGCACGTCGTCGAACTCGACCGAGTCCGGCACCCACTCGATCGCGCTGATGCGCATGTCCAACGGGAACGACGGGCCGACCGCCTCGCGCACCGTTCGCAGGATGTGGAGGGGGAAGCGCTCGCGGTTCTCGAGGGAGCCGCCGAACTCGTCGGTGCGGTGGTTGTTGCGGGGGGAGAGGAACTGCGCCGGCAGCCAGCCGTGCCCGAAGTGCAGCAGCACCATGTCGAAGCCCAGATCCCTGGCCTCGACGACCGTCTTGGCGTAGAGCGCGGCCACCTCGTCCATGTCCTGCTCGGTCATGCCGCGCACTTCGGTGCCGTCGGCACGCATATGGGACACCGGCCCGCGTGCGAAGTCCCGGACGCGCGCGAACTCGCCGCCGTGGAAGATCTCGATGGAGGCGAGGGCGCCCGCCTGGCGGACCTGCAGGATCCGCCGGCGGGTGTCCTCACGTTCGTACTTGGAGAACGCATCCGGCTCCTCCGCGCTGGAGTAGCTGGAACGCCCGGGCTCGACGATCGCGTGCCCGGCGACGACGATCCCCGCCCCGCCCAACGCCTTCTCCTCGAACACCTCGCCGGTCGGCGTCGCCACGATCCGGTTCTTCGTCATCACGCCGTTGATGCGCAACGGGCTGAACAGCCGGGGGAAGTCCATGACTCTCCTTTCGAGGGGCGGCATCAGATCTCAAGGGGTGGCGTCAGACGGAGAGGACGGGCTCGGGGACGGCCTCCTCCGTCTGACGTGCACCGCGTCGACGCTGGGCGAGCCGCTCGAGCACGACGGTCAGGGCGAAGCTCACAATGATGGTCGCGAACACGGCGATGAAGTAGGGCACGGCCCGGGGAGAGGCCAGGAACGCGGGCGACCCGAGGATGCCGCTGAACGCGAACGCCGTCACGTAGACGTCGAACAGGCCGCAGATCAGACCGCCCACCAGGCCTCCGACCACCACGGCGCCGAGGTACCGCTTGTTCTTGATGATCACGCCATACAGGCCTGGCTCGGTGACGCCGGCCACCGCGTTGACGAACGCGGCCGAGCCGGCCACTTGGCGGCTCTCGGTGTTGCGGACCATCAGCAGCACCGCGAGCAGCACGCCGAGCATGGCGTAGTTTCCCATTCCCCCGGCGGCGAGCGCGTACTCCTTTCCGTTGGTCGCGAGGATCTGCAGCAGGAGCGGCGTGATCACCCAGTGCGCGCCGATCGCGATGACGAAGACGAAGAAGCCGCCGAAGACCAGGCTGAGGATCAGCGGATACTGCAGCAGCCAGGTGTAGGCGACCGACACCCCGTTGGCGATACCGAAGCCGACCGGCCCGAACACGACGAGCATCGCCGGGACCATGACGACCAGGCCGATGGTGGGCACCAGCAGCAGGTGGGTGATCTGGGGCAGAACGCGCTTGAGCCCCTTCTCCAGGTAGGAGTACGCCCACATCCCCAGCAGGATCGGGATCACCGTGCTCCCGAACGACTGTGCCGTGAACGGGATGCCGAATACCTCGATCTGGGAGCCGCTGGTGGTCAGCGTCGCAAGGTCCGGGTATAGCAGCGTCGCACCGATCGTGGCGCCGATGTACGGGTTGGCGTCGAACTGCTTGGCTGCGGTGAAGGCCAGCAGCACCGGGAAGAAGTAGATCACCGAGGTGCCGGCGGCGGCCAGCACGGTGTAGGTGCTGGAGTCCGTGCTGAGCCAGTTGAACTGCACGACCAGGGCCAGCACGCCCTGGATGATGCCGGCCGAGGCGAGCAGCGGGATGTAGGGGGTGAAGATCGCCGACAGCGTCCCCAGGACGCGGTCGATGACCCGGGGCTTCTTGGCCGGCTGCTCGGGCTTGGCACCCGCTGCGGTGGCGCGGTCGGCGACTGCGTCCGCGGGGACGGTGTCGCCGCCGGTGTTCACGCCGGGTATCTTCGCGAGCGCCGCATGCGCCGCCGGAACGGTCATGCCGACGATCACGTGGACGCCGCCGCTCGCCTCGACCAGGCCCAACGACTCGGGCTGCGTGGCTATGCGCTCCTTGTCGACCTTCGCGACGTCCTTCAGCTGGAATCGCAGTCGTGTCGTGCAGTGCGTCACCTGGGTGATATTGCCGGGGCCGCCGACGGCGGCAGTGATCTCTTGCGCGAAATGGTCGTAGTCGGTTTTCTGGACCACGTCGTCCTCCTGAAGGGAAGCGACGCCCGGCGCTCTCTCGTGAAGCGGAAAGCCCGGACGTCTCGGTGATGGGAGACGTCGGGCCCTGAGTCTTGCCTCGCGAGGAGTAACAACCCCAATGGCCTGAGTTGTGGCTCTACACTACCGCGCTGTCGGCGGTGGGCACGTCACGGGTCGTCCGCTCTCGGCCGGATCTCGGGTCAGGGCAGGTTCTGGTGTTGTGCCCACCTGGCGCACAGGCGATCTCTCGTAGCCTGGGTGGATGTCTTTTTCCGCCCACCGACCAGGTCGTTTCGGCTCCGACGGCCGTATCGAGTTCTCGGCGGCCGCCGAGTCGGAACCGATGTACCTGAGCGATGTGCGCGCCGCGCAGGACGCCGCCGGACGCGCCGACGAGCCCGCTGTCCCCGCCCAGGACGCTCCCACCGTGGCCATTCCTGCCCCGGTCGGTGACGTCCAGGGGCTAGTGTCGGCGCCTGAGACGGAACGGGCTCCCGAGCTGGACACGGCGCCCGAGCTGGACACGGAGCCCGTGTTCAGGGCGGAGTCGGAGCCGGTATACGCCGCGCTCGCGCCCGAAGCGGTTGTGGAGGACGAACCCGAAGCGGATGCCGGCAGCCGTCGCGCCGTGCGTCCGCGTCGCCGCATCCCCCTCCTCCGTCGGCTGGCCGTGCTGGGCGGCGCGGAGAGCGAGGTGCTCGACGATGTGCCGAGCGAGACGCCCCGTTTCGTGCAGATGTTCTTCGTGCTCGCCGGAACCGCTCTGGTCTCCGCGCTGTCGATGACGTTCGCACTGATCACCGGGGTGCGCATCTCGGTGTGGCTCGCGGTGCCGTTGGCGATCGTCTGGGCGCTCATCATCTTCAACCTCGACCGCTTCCTCACGTCGACCATGCGCGCCACGCGCAACGTCTGGCGGCTGCTCGGGCTCGCCTTCCCCCGTGTGATCATGGCTGCGCTCATCGGCATCGTGGTCGCGGAGCCACTGGTGCTGCAGGTGTTCCAGAACGACATCGCGCGCGAGGTCACGACGACCAATCTCACGCAGGCGCAGACGGATCAGGAGTCCGTCACGAACGGGCCGGAGAAGGAGGCGCTGGACGAGGCCAGCGCGGCGCTCGCCGCGCTGCAGAACCAGGCCGCCACCGGCATCGTCGCAGGCACCGACTCGACCTCGGCCGAGTCGGTCGCCGCGCAGGCCACCGTCGACCAGCTGACCCAGCAGCTCGCCGACCAGCAGACCGTCATCGACGAGGCCCGGGCGCTGTATCAGTGCGAGTTGACCGGGGAGGGGGCGGGCACGGTGTCCGGCTGCACCGGTGTCTCCGGTGACGGCGCGAGCGCTGAGGCCGCCGAGGCGCAGCTCGCGTCGGCGCAGTCCGCCTATGACTCGCTGGCCGCTCAATTGCAGACCGCGCAGACCGCGCTCACCGAGGCGAACAACGCGAGCACGGATGCGGCGGCCACGTCCGCCGAGCAGAACAAGCAGACTGCCGAGGATCAGCTGCCGGCCGCGCAGGCCACGTACGACGCCGCGCTGGCCGCCTACAACGCGCGAGCGGCCGAGGTCGCCGACGGCAACGCGGCAGCGGTGGGTCTGCTGAGTCAGATCAGCGCCCTGGAACGGCTCTCGCAGGAGGAGCCGACCCTCGCCTGGGCGCACTGGCTGATCGCGGCGCTGTTCTTCATGATCGAGCTGCTGCCGGTGCTGGTGAAGGTGCTCACCAGCTGGGGCGACCCGTCGCTGTACGAGAAGGCGGACGCCATGCGTCGTCAGGTCTCGCTCGACCGCGTGACAGCCCGCACGTGGAAGGAGCGGGCCGACATCGTCACCGCACAGGGCTCCGCCTGACCTCCGTCGCGTGCATTGATGCGTCCTTGAGAGTCTCCCGTCGATCACGCCCGTGAGAACGGATGCAGGAAGAACGTGATTTCTATGGGCTCCGATTCCGCACTCAGTGTGAGGACTTCGTTCACATTGAGGGCACCCGGGGATGGGATGACGACGTCAACGGTTCCCGGAAGTGATGAACGGAGATCGTGGACTTCTCTTGCGGTCAACTCGGTCGAATGGGCGTCGCGGATGACATAATCTGGCCGGGAGACGGAACTGCTCGCAATGACGTGGTGGTTCCCGGTCGTGAACTGCCGGGGACAACCCCTCAAGCGAATGACGAGAAGATCGTCCGTGCTTTCGGCCAACACGACCTCGGCATGGGAATCTGTTGTGGAGACGAGAACGCCCCGACATACCGTCACAAGCTCCCGTTATTCCGTCACGCCGGTCACATAGTCGTAGTACTGAGCGCTACCGTGCTCAAGCGTCGTGAACTCCCGTACGAGACCGTCGCCGGCCTGATTCCGGAGGACGAGTAGGCGCTGTGGTCGCCGGCAGACGCGAGAGACCGCCGTCGAGGTGCGGCCCTCCCGTACCCTGGAACCGTGACCGATGAGCCCGCCCGCCCGCACGTCCTCTCGACGCGCGCGCCACAGGTGCGGCCACGGGCGGAGGGCTGGACGCAGCAGAAGGATGCCGAAGGGCGCCCGCTGCTGCAGTTCGGCAGCCCCAAGCGGGGCAAGCCGCCCGCTCACCTGGCCGACCTCACCCCGGAGCAGCGGGTCGCGAAGGTGGCGCAGCTCGGCCTGCCCGGGTTCCGGGCCGCGCAGGTGGAGAAGCACTACTTCACGCACTACACCTCCGATCCGGCGCAGATGACCGACCTGCCGGCATCCGGTCGCGAAGAGCTCGTCGCGGGCCTGTTGCCGCCGTTGCTGACCGAGGTGCGCCGGCTGCAGACCGACCGCGGCGACACGGTCAAGTTCCTGTGGAAGCTGCACGACGGTGCGCTGGTCGAGTCGGTTCTCATGCGATATCCCGGGCGGATCACGCTGTGCGTATCGAGTCAGGCCGGGTGCGGCATGAACTGCCCGTTCTGCGCCACCGGCCAGGCGGGACTGACCCGCAACATGTCGGCGGCGGAGATCGTCGCGCAGGTCGTGCGCGCCAACCGGCTCATCCGCGACGGCGGGCTCGGCGACCCGCGAGGGGTCGGACATGACGACGAGCGGGTCACCAACATCGTCTTCATGGGCATGGGGGAGCCGCTGGCGAACTACGCCCGGGTGCTGCAGGCGGTGCGGGTGATGACTGATAAGAAGCACGGCATGGGCATGAGCGCGCGGGGCATCACGGTCTCGACCGTGGGCCTGGTCCCCGCGATCCGCAAGCTCGCCGACGAGGGCATCCCGGTCACCTTCGCGCTGTCGCTGCACGCGCCGGACGACGGTCTGCGCGACGAGATGATCCCGATCAACTCCCGCTGGAAGGTCGACGAGGCGCTGGATGCGGCCCGCGCCTACTTCGATAAGACCGGCCGTCGCGTCTCGATCGAGTACGCCCTGATCAAGGACATGAACGACCACGCGTGGCGCGCCGATCTGCTGGCCGAGAAGCTGAACGCCCGCGGGCGCGGCTGGGTGCACGTGAACCCGATCCCGCTGAACCCGACGCCGGGCTCGGTCTGGACCTCCTCAGAGAAGCCCGTGCAGGACGAGTTCGTCCGCCGCCTCAACGACGCCGGTATCCCCACCACGCTGCGTGACACCCGCGGCAAGGAGATCGACGGCGCCTGCGGCCAGCTCGTCGCGACCGAGGCGGATGCCGAGGCCGCCGAGGCGGTTTCCGCATCCTGAGGCCCGGACGGGGAACACTCCTGCGCATAGATCGGTTGCAGCGGGAGGCGGCTCGTCCGCGGAACATGCGGGCGCCGAAGAAGGAGAGATTCGCATGACTGATCAGTTCACCGGCAAGACGGCGCTCGTTACGGGCGGAGCATCCGGCATCGGGAAGGCGGTGGCCGTCGGGCTCGCCGCGGAGGGCGCGAACGTCGCCGTCGTCGACCTACGACAGGATGCCGCGCAGCGCGTCGTCGACGAGATCGAGGCCGCCGGTGGTACCGCGCTGGCGCTGGCGGCCGACGTATCGAAGGCGGCAGAGGTCAAGGCGGCGGTCGCGGCGGTCGTCGGTAGTTACGGTGGTCTGCACCTCGCGCTCAACAACGCCGGCATCGGAGGTCCGCAGGGTCTGCTCGCCGACTACGACGACAGCGACGACTTCGCGGCCTATCAGGCGCTGATGGGCGTCAACCTGCATTCGGTCTACTACGGCATGCGCTACGAGATCCCGGCGATCATCGCCGCGGGCGGCGGCGCCATCGTCAACACCTCGTCGATCCTGGGATTGGTCGGAGAGCCCACCGCCGTGCCCTATACGACGGCCAAGCACGGCGTCGCGGGCATGACCAAGGCCGCCGGCGCCGCCTACGCGTCGCAGGGTGTGCGCATCAACTCGGTGCACCCGGGCTACATCGACACGCCGCTGCTGTCCGCGCTGCCGAAGGCGGCGTTCGACGCGCTGGTGAGCAAGCACCCGATCGGACGCCTGGGCACCGCCGAGGAGGTCGCGAACCTCGTCCTCTTCCTGCTGAGCGAGAAGGCATCGTTCATGAACGGCTCGCAGGTGACGATCGACGGCGGGTACACCGCGGTCTGAGCGACGGCGATTCGCCGGTCGGCGGGGAAAGCCGCCGACCGGCGAAGGATCAGTGCCGTTGAGTGTCCCGGCCGCCGAGCGGCGTCCGGGACACGGCGTCAGACGAACTCCTTGCGGGTCTCGAGCTCGTCCGGGATCGCGCCGCGGCGGTGCGCGACGAACCAGCCGATCACGCCGGCGAGCGGGATTGCGATGGGCACCAGCTGGAGCAGGACGGCATCCGATCCGATCAGCACGGGCCAGGCGGCGACCGCGACGGCCAGGACGACGAGCATGGCCGCGCCGGCGACGAGCGGGGCGACGATCGTGGTCCAGACGCGGGCGTCCTTCAGACGGCGGAAGAACGCGAACACCGCGAAGGACACGAGCGTCTGCAGCACCATGATCGCGATGGATCCGAGAGTGCCGAGGACGCCCATGTCGACGAACGGATCGAGCCCGATGATCGCCCACACGACCAGAAGTACGAGGACGAACGCGCCCTGCACGAGCTGAGCCCGCACCGGTGACTGGAAGCGCGAGTGCACCTTCGACAGGCCGCCCGGCAGCAGCCGGGAGCGGGACATGACGAAGATGTAGCGGGATGCCGCGCCGTGGATGGCCGCGGCCACCGCGAGCGAGCTGGTGATGATCAGGATGGTGAAGGCCCCGCCGCCGAACGCGCCGAGGTTCCCGGTGATCGTGTCGAGGATCATCGTGCCGGCGTTCTCGCCCTGCGCGACATCCACGGATTCCGTCGTGCCGAAGTTGGCGATGACAGCCCAGGCGGTGAACACGTAGAGCGCCCCGGTCACGATGATCGCGATCCGGGTCGCCCGCCCCACCGTGCGGCGGGGATCCTTCGCCTCCTCCGAGAAGATCGCGGTGGCTTCGAACCCGATGAAGCAGAGGAAGACCATCGCCAGCGCCATCCCGATGTTGCCGGAGAACACGTTCGACGGGGCGAACACCTCCCAGGAGAACGCGGACGCGCCCTTGTTGATCAGCACCGACACGTCGATCACGACCAGGAAGAGGCATTCGAGCACGAGCAGGGTTCCGGTGATCCGGGCGCCCAGCTCGGTGCCGAAGTAGCTCATGGCGAACGCGGCGACGAGGAAGACCATCGCGACCGCCCACCACGGGATGTCTGTGCCGAGCACGCCGTTCAGCGCCTGCGCGCCGTAGAAGCCGGAGATGCCGAACACGAAGGCTGACAGAAGGTTGTAGGCCATTGTGGCGATGAATCCGCTCGCCGCTCCCATCCGGAACCCGAACGCCGCGCCGACGTAGGCGTAGAACGCGCCGGCGTTGACGATCCGCCCGGCCATGGCGGCGAAGCCGACCGAGAAGATCAGCAGCAGGGCGACGATCAGGACGAACGCGCCGGGCGCGCCGATGCCGTTACCCAGTCCGACCGTGAGGGCCACGCCGGTGGCGGATGCCGAGAGTGGCGCGGCCATCGCGATGACGAGGAACGCCATGCTGGGCGCCCCGAGCACGTTTCGTCGAAGCTGCCCGGACGGCGGGTTCTGCGTGGTGGTGGCAGGATCCTTGGTGCTGGTCATCGTGTGCCTCGTTCTGGGTCGGGTGGATGCCGGGAAAGGGGAGGTGCGGGTGCTCAGGCGCGTTCGAAGTCCTCGTCGAGGTGCAGGCAGGCGAGGTAGCGCGCCATCGTCTCGTAGGCGGATGAACCCTGATGACCGCGATAGGTCGCCAGGTCGCGGAAGTATCGCTGCATCCGTTGCCCGTCGCCGAGCGGGGCGGATCCGGCAGTGCGGACGAGGAGATCCTCGACGGCGCTCCAGGCGAGACGTCCCGCCTGCATCGCCATCGCGTCTAGCAGGATGTCGTCCTCGAGCGTGAACGGGACGCCGTCCTCGACCTGTCGCCGGCAGAGCTCGGTGTACTGGGCGCCCACCTGCAGGACGATGCCCTCGGCGGCGGCGATCATGCCCATCGCCTGCCCGAGGGTGCGCTGGAAGTCGGAGTGCTCGGCGCGGAGGACGTGCGGGGCGAAGGACGTCTTCTTCACTCGCAGCAGTCGCTCGTACTCGTCCAGGGCGGCCTTCGCCGCACCGACGGCGATCGCGGCGAGCTCGCCGCCGAAGAAGCCGGTCTGACGTCCGGAGTACATCGGGTTCGCGTGGATGGCGGCGCCGGCCATGTCCCTCGGGTACTCGAGGTCGAGCATGTTGACGTCGACGACCCGGCTGTCCGGCACGAACTGCTGTTCCACCTTCACGCTGTGCGAGCCGCTGCCGCGCAGTCCGAGACCGCCCGTCCAGTCGAAGACGTTCTCCCACTGCTCCTTCGGGAGGGTCGTGAGGATCTGCTGCCCGGAGCGCAGCGAGTAGGTGCCGTCGCCGGATGCGCCGGGCTGCACGAGCCGGGCGCCGAGGAAGATCCAGGTGGAGCGGGGGCTGCCCGAGCAGTAGTTCCAAAAGCCGTCGATGAGGTATCCGCCCTCGACCGGCGTCGCCGTGCCCATCGGGGTGTCCCGTCCCGCCATGCGGAAGTCGCCGTCCGGTCCGAACGCCGCGAGCTGCGTCTCCTCGGGGAACAGCGCCGCCATCTGCAGACTGTGCGCGGACGCCAGCGACAGGCGCCACCCGGTGGACGGGCAGCCGCGCGAAACCTCCATGATGACCTTGTAGAACGTGGGCACCGTGAACTCGAGGCCGCCGAATCGCCGCGGTTGTAGGAGCCGGTAGAAGCCGGCGTCGAGGAAGTCCTGGTGGGTCGTATCGGGGAAGTACGTGAGCTCCTCGGTCTCCGCTTGGCGCTCGAGCAGCACGGGACGCAACGCCTCGGCCGCCGCGATTACCGAAGCGGGTGTCGCGTTCGACAGATGCTCGGGCAGGGGGATGACCGGCGCGTCGGAGTCTGTGGTGAATGAGGTGGTCATGGGGTGTCTCGTCTCGGTACGTGGCCGCATCGTGCACGGTTGACGTGAGCGTAGGAGGCCGTAACGGGCGGGTATGAATAACGCGGTGGGCGGGCACATCACCCCGGCGTGATGTCTCGTCGCGTCGATTCCGGGCACATCGGTGCGAGGGACATGCGATCGTTACTGCCGTTTTACCGACCGGAAACGCGGAACAGGCCAGGATGAGAGCGTCCCGACTGCAGAGGTGTGCCCGGTGGATCTCACTTTTCGTCAGTTGGCACTGATCGTCGCCATCGACGATCACGGATCCCTCAGCCGGGCCGCGGCTTCGCTCGGGCTGACCCAGCCCGCGGCCTCGATGCAGCTGCAGCGCACGCAGCATCAGCTCGATGTCGAACTGGTCGAGCGTTCCGGGCGGCAGCTCGCGCTGACCCTGCGGGGACGACGCATCGCGGGGCACGCCCGTCGCCTGCTCGACTCCCGCGCCGAGTTCGACGCGGTCGTCGAGGGCTTCCGTCGCGAGGACGCCGGCGTCATGAGGGTCGGGTGCCTCGCCTATGGCGCGGGACTGATCATGACGCCCATCCTGCGTCGCTTCACCGAGCGCCGACCGGACCTACGGATCGAGCGGTCTCAGGCGAGCCTCGACAACCACCTCGCGGGACTCTCCTCGGGCGACGTGGATGTCGCGTTCGGTTTCGGTCCGATCGAGGATGAGGCGGTGGATTTCCGGGTGCTCTTCCAGGACACGACGCTGGTCGCGATCCCGAACGACAACGTGCTCGCGCGACGTGCCGTGGTCGACGTGGAGGACATCATCGGGCTGCCGATCCTCGGCGACGACGGCGACGGGCAGGCCTGGCAGGAGTATTGGCTGGCCCTCGCCTATCGCGATGGTCGGGCTCCTGACGTCGCCGGGCGGCTCCGGACCGTCGAGATGCATCTGGAGGCGGTGGCCATGGGGAGGGGGATCTCGATCGTCTCCCGGCAGACGGCGCTGCTCTACCACTGGTCCGGCGTTGCCTTCGTGCGACTGCGCGGGGTGCCGCCGGTCCCGCACTGGATCGCCTGGCGGCGAGGCAATGCGGCTGCGGCGGTGCAGGAGCTCGTCGAGTGCGCCGCGGAGGTGTCCGCCCGCAGTCAGCGCGCCGTCGCCGGGGCCGGCCGGATACCCTGAGTGCCGGGAGGCACGGGGCGATGGACATCTGGCTGTGGATCTGGGCGGCGATCGTCATCGCGGTCTTCTCGCTCGTGGCGGGGTGGACCAGCAGGCGGCTGCTGGAGACGCAGGTGGGATGGATCCGCTCGGTCGTCGTGGCGGGGATCGTGTTCCTGCTCCTCAGCCCCGTCGCCTCCTGGGCGCTGGGCGAGTCGGGCGTGATCGAAGGGGCGCACCTGGTGGTGGAGGGCCCCCTCGCGGTCGTCTTCCTCGCGCTGACGCTGGGCTGGATGTTCGCGGTCGTGGTGATCGTGCTCGTCACGCTGGAGTTCCTGTGGCCCACCCGACCGCTGGTCAACCCGATCACGCTCGTGCGCGACACGTTCCGCCGCCGCGACCGCGCGAAGCGCTACGCCCAGATCATCGCGATCGCCTCTCGCCACGGACTCGGTCTCTACCGTCGCGGCCGTCGCGGGCGCCGGGAGGACTTCCCGACCGCGCTCGTCGGAGCGATGAACGAGGCCGGTGTCACCTTCATCAAGATCGGGCAGATCCTCTCGGCGCGCGACGATGTGCTGCCGCCGGAGCTGACCGCCGTGCTGTCCACGCTGCAGATGGAGTCCACGCCGATCCCGTGGGGTGAGGCGAAGGCCGCGATCGAGGCCCAGCTCGGGACGCCGCTGGCCGAGGCGTTCGCCGAGGTCGAGGAGCGTCCGCTGGCGGCGGCATCCGTGGCGCAGGTGCATGCCGCCACACTGCACGGCGGCGAGCGGGTTGTCGTGAAGATCCAGCGGCCCCGCGCCCGTGCGCAGGTCGCGACCGACCTCGACATCGTCGAGCGCCTCGCCGCTGACGCGGAACGGCACACCCAGTGGGGACGCGACTATGGCGTGGTGGCGTTGGCGGGGGAGTTCGCCCGCGCGCTGCGCGAAGAGCTCGACTATCGCGTCGAGGCGGCCAACACGGAGATGCTCCGCGGGTCGGCGGACGGCGGCGGTCTGCGGGTGCCGCGGGTGCACGAGCGCTTCACGACGGCGCAGATGCTGGTGCAGGAACGCGCGGAGGGCGTGCCGTTCAGCCGCGTGGACGCCTCGTCGCTGGAGCAGCACCGGGCACGGGAGGTCGCCGACCAGGTCGTCGAAGAGGTGTTCCATCAGATCGCGGTGCGCGGCGTCTTCCATGCCGATCTGCATCCGGGCAACCTCGTGCTGGATGCCGACGGCGGCGTCACCCTCATCGACTTCGGCTCCGTGGGTGTGCTGGAGAAGAGCCTGCGTCGGATGCTGCTCCCGCTGCTGGTCGCCATGGCCAACGAGGACGACATGGCGGCGACCGATGTCGTGCTGATGCTCGTCGCTCCGCCCGAGACCGGGGTGGTCGACCAGGCCGCACTGCAGCACGACATCGGGGTGATCCTCACTCGCGTGCACAACACCCGGGTGGACGAGAACGTGTTCCGCGCCCTGGTGGACGTCCTGCGCCGCCACCGGCTCGCGCTGCCGCCGTCGCTGCTGCTCGTGTTCCGCACGCTCGCTTCGCTGGAGGGATCGCTGCGCCGTCTCGTGCCGGACTACGACATGGTGTCGCAGGCGCTCCGCCGTGCTCCCCGCTTCGCGCGGGAGATCGGTTCGCCCCGGTCGCTGGCGATGACGGCGCAGACCCAGGCGGCGCTGATCTCCGAACAGTTGAGGCTGCTGCCCAGGCGGCTCGGGTCGTTGGCGCAGCAGCTGGAGGACGGCACGTTCCGCGTGAATCTGCGGGCCTTCGACGACGGCGATGAACGCTCCTGGGTGGAGGCGCTCGTCGGCCGGCTGACCACGACCCTCGTGGGCATCGCGCTCGTGGTGGTCGCCGTCATCCTCAGCATCTCCGGCGGCGGCCCGCAACTCACGCCCGAGGTCCCGATGTTCCCGTTCCTCGGCGCGGTCGTCGGACTCGGCGGTCTGCTCCTGGTGCTGCGCAGCCTCCGGGTCGCGTTCGCGAGGCGCCGGCGCCGCTGAGACTTTTTTGTGTAGGTGCCACTGTGGCGCGGGCCTCAAGCGAGGGCGAATTCGCTTCGTGATGCATAGATTGTGGGGCCACGCGTTGTGAGCTTTGTGATGGATCCGAAAGAGGTCGGATGACTCGACTACCATCGTTCGCATGGCAGTCACAGACGAGGCTATTCTCCGCATCAAGGACATGATCGTCCGTGGTCAGCTGAAACCTGGCGATAGGCTTCCTCCAGAGAAGGAGCTCAGTGATACCCTTGGGCTCTCCCGCAGTTCACTCCGAGAGGCCGTTAAGGCCCTAGAGGTCATACGTGTCCTTGATGTGCGGAGGGGTGACGGGACATACGTCACAAGCCTTGAGCCTCGGTTGCTGCTAGAGGCGATGAACTTCGTTGTGGATCTGCATCGCGACGACAGTGTGCTCGAGGTGCTTGCTGTCCGCCGGATTCTGGAACCGCGTGCCGCAGCCCTGGCCGCGACGAATGCGGAGTCCACAGATATCGACGAACTGCAACAGATGCTCGACGTTGTCGCGGAGTCGACGGACGTGGAAGGACTCGTCGAACACGATCTTCAGTTTCACCACCGCATTGCCGCCGCGACGCGCAACGGATACCTTGCCAGCCTGATCGATGCGCTCTCCGGCCCGACCGTCCGCGCTCGGGTCTGGAGGGGGGTTACCCAGAACGGCTCCGTAGAGCGCACCATCGATGAGCACAGGGCTCTCCTTGATGCGATACGTGCGGGGGATGCGGTGTTGGCCGACGCACTTATGACCGTGCACGTCTCCGGGGTCGAGCGCTGGCTGAGGGACGCGCGATGAGGGTCGCGCTGCACTCCGAGATCGTCGAGGGACGTGTGGCGAGCTATGCCCTGCGGCACGCTCGAGTGCCCGATGGCCTCGTCGAGACCTTCGCGCGCATCGGCATCCACGACTGGACTATCTGGCGTTCGGGGCGGCGACTTTTCCACCTCGTTGACTGCGACGACTGGAGTGCAGCGAACGCCGAGCTGGACCGCGACCCGGCGAATGCGGCGTGGCAGCGCGACATTGGGCGATTCGTGGAGGTGTTCAGAGCGACCGACGGGAGCGAAGGCTATGTACCGCTTGATGCGGTGTGGTCGCTCGCAACGCAGAACCGGGGCCGCTGAGGTGTCCGGGTTGGTCGATGTGCACGTGCACGCCTGGGATCGCAGCCGCTTCGCCTACGGCTGGCTCGACGGCGAAAGCGAGATGGCCGTCACGGCGCTACCAGGTGCATACGCGGCCGATGCTCCTGAGGTCACCGGATGCATCTTCGTGGAGGCTGCCGTAGACGCAGGCGCGGAGGTTGATGAGGTGCGCTGGGCAGCACGTTCGTTTGGTGGAACCTGGCCTGACTCCTTCGCTGTCGTCGCGGCCGTCGATGTGTTCGATCCTGAGCTACCGACGCGAGTGGATGTGCTTTCGGATGCAGCGGAGGGGAGACTCGTCGGCGTTCGTTATCTTCTGCAGGATGTACCCGACGACCGGCTCGACTCGGCAGCGTTCCGACGCGGACTTGGTCATGTCGCGGCGCGCGGGCTGGTCTTCGATGTGTGCGTGCGATGGCGGCAGCTCGACGCAGTGGCTGAGTTGCTCGAAGGGATGGGACGAGGCCGGTTTGTGCTCGACCACTTGGGCAAGCCGCCCGTGGGCAGTGATCAAGCCGCTACACGAGCATGGCAGAAGAGTATTACGCGGCTTGCGCAGCTTCCAAACCTGTCAGTTAAATTGTCAGGCCTTCCTGCGGAGGCGGCTTCACGCGAGCAACTACGCGAGTTTGCCCCGGAACTGCTCGCTCACGCGGTCGCGAGCTTTGGTTCGAACCGATGCATGTTCGCCAGTGACTGGCCCGTCAGCGTCCGCGCCCCGGGTGGTGTTCCGACCGGGGAGTGGCTCGAGATCGTGCGTGGCGCCGTGCCCGTATCGCAGTGGGATGCCGTCGCGTCGGAGACGGCCCGCGCCGTCTACCGGATCGGGGAGTGAGTGCGGTCGTGCGCGTACCGGGCGCGGGTGCTCACGCGATCATGCCGTCCGAGGCGAGGTCCTGCCATAGTTCGTCGGGGATGTCCCATCCGGCGTAGGCGATGTTCTTCTGAACTGCGGTTGCGCGGCCGGTACCGAACACGATCGTCGAGATCTGCGGGTGACGCAGGGGGAACTGCATCGCCGCAGCGGGGAGGGGCACATCGTAACGACGGCAGTGCTCGGCCAGCCGCGTCACACGCTGCGC
>JAATGR010000190.1 GCA_015654575.1 Actinomycetales bacterium | reverse complement strand
GCTGCTGTCCGAGCTCTCCGCGCTGAACCGAGGCGGTGCGGATCTGACACGGTGCTCGCCGGAGTCCTGGCCGACAGCTCCGCACTGTTCGGCGTGGAGAGACCAATGCTTGCTCGGCCGCCCCGCCTCCGTCGTCGCTCGGGCCAGTCGAGTGGCGGCTGGCTGCGAGCGCCCTCACCAGAGCGTGCGGTCTGCGATCAGCGTGTCGTGGTTGCCTGCCTCGTCCTTTGCGCTGAGCTGGACCGCGATTCGCAGCGGCCGGCCGGGCTTGATCCTGAGCAGCCGGCGCGCGTCCGCGGTGAGCTTCAGGCGCACGTCGGCGATCTTGCCTGCTCGGGCGTGGAAGGCGCCGCGCGCGAGGACGAGGCTCCGCGTCCGCCCACTCCCACGAGCGGGTCGCAGCGTCACGCTGCCAGCACACGCACCCCGACCCGCGCCCTCACGCGGTGAGCAGAGGATGCGCACACGGACGCTGCCGTCGGCGCCGACGGGGATGCGAGCGGGGTTGCGCACGGCCAGCCCGGGGGGATAGACGTTGACCTGAAAGCGCGTCGTCCTGATCGCCGTGCCGACGACCCCGGCGGCGTTGACGCCGCGGATCGAGACGCGATGATCGCCGGAGTGCACGCCCACGAGCGTGTAGGGCGATCTGCATCCCACCCAGGGGCCGCCGTCCAGACGGCACTGGAAGCTCACAGCCGTGCTCGCGCTCCCGGCCGCGAACGCGATCCGCACGCTGCGGGTCGCGTTCAGGGCAACCGGCTGAACCGTCACCCACAGCGCACCGGGTGCCGCGATCGACACGACAGGCGGCACTGAGGACCCGATCGGCGCCGCCGGCGCGGTCACCGGATCCGTCGGAGGCGCAGGATCCGGCGTCGTCGGCGTCGTCGGCGTCGTCGGAGTCGTCGGCGTCGTCGTTCTCGTCGGGGGCGGGGACGGAGGAGACGCGGGGGTCGTGAACAACTCATCCGTGCCGTCGCTGGTCCCCATCGCGTTGGTCGCCACAAGCCGGTAGTGATAGGTCGTCGCGGCCGTGAGGCCGGCCAGGTCGGCGGTGACCGCGACGCCGCTCGTGCCCGACCCCGCGTCCTGCGGCGCACTGCTCAACCCATACGCACCGGTCGTGCCGTAGTCGAAGTAGTAGCTCGTCACGGCCCCGTTCGGATCCACCAGGCCCGCGAGCGTCATCGCCGTCCCATCCGGCGCCGCTCCCGGCGCCGTCGCCGAACCGGTCGCGACCGACGGCGCGGACGCCGTCCCCGTCCCGCTCAACGGGATCTGCTGAGGCGAATCGACCGCGTCGTCAACGAGCTCGACCGCCGCGCTCTTCGCACCCGTGCTGCCAGGCGCGAACCGCAGCACCAGGTCGCACGACCCGCCCACCGCGACGACCGACCCAGCCGTGCAGGTCGTGCCAGCAGCCAACGCGAACTCCCCCGCGTCCGCACCCGTGATCGCGACACCCGAGAGGTTCAGGACGCCCTGCCCGCTGTTGCTGACCACGACCGTCCGCGTCGCCGATCTCTGACCGACCGTCTCGGACCCGAACGCCGCTGATGACGGCGCCACCTGCACGAGCGGCGACGTGTCGGTCGTGATCCGGCCGATCTGGCTCAAGGACCCCTCGGTGAACCACAGGGTCCCATCCGGACCGGCCGTGATCCCCAATGGCCCGGCGCCCGCGCTGAGCGCGAACTCGCTCACCACGCCCGCCGTCGTGATCTGCCCCACCCGATCGTCGGTCGCCTCCGTGAACCAGAGGTTCCCATCCGGGCCCGCGGTGATCGCGGACGGATCGCTGTTCGCCGAGATCCCGCTCGCGAACTCCGTCGCCGCGCCGGCGGGCGTGATCCGACCGACCCGATTCCCGTCGAGCTCCGTGAACCAGAGGTTTCCATCCGGACCGGCCGTGATCCCGTACGGACGGGCGCCCGCGGTGATGCCTCTCGTGAACTCGGTCAAGCTGCCCGCCGGCGTGATGCGAGCGATCCGGTCCCCCGTCGGCTCGGCGAACCAGAGGTTGCCATCCGGTCCCGTCGTGATCCCCTCGGTCGGAGCGCTCGTCGGGAACTCCGTCACCGTCCCCGAGGGCGTGATCTGACCGACGATGTTCGACGCCCCATCGGTGAACCAGAGGTTCCCGTCGGGCCCTGCCGCGATCTCAGCCAGTCCCTGCGCCGGGGTGCCGGGGGTCGAGAACTCGGTGACCACGCCCGAGGGCGTGATCCGGCCAATCCGGTCTCCGACGTTCTCGACGAACCAAAGATCGCCATCGGGCCCCACCGTGATGCTCCGGGGAAAGCTGTTCGCCGAGAGGGCGGCGGCGAACTCCGTCACCACGCCCGACGTGGTGATCCGGCCGATCCGGTCCGCGCCGGCCTCGGTGAACCAGAGGCTCCCATCCGGACCCGCCGTGATCCCGACCGGATCAGCGCTCGGAGTGGGGGTCGCGAACTCCGTCACCACCCCCGCGGGCGTCGCCATCGCGACCCCGCCGGGCACGGCCATCACCGCCGCCGCGACCGCCACCAGGCCGACCACGCACCGGCGACCACGAGCCGCCCCACCGCCGCCGCGCCACATGCACGCCCTACCACCGAACCCCGTCACGCCCATCGCCCCCATCCTCGACTCGATCACTCACGCGACTATCGGTGCGACGACGCTCACACTTGAGCCCTGCGTGCCCGCCGGTCAGCCGACCGCGGACGCGCCCGAACCGTTCGCCAGGCAACACCGGCCATGCGTCGCGTCCTCAGCGGAGCGTGCGGTCGACGGTGAGAGCATCGTGGTTGCCAGCGAAGTCGCGCGCGTTGATCTGCGCCGCGATCCCAAGCCGGAGATCCGCTGTCGCGGCGAGCAGACGTCGCGCGGCGCCGGTGAGGATGAGCGTGACGGTCGCGACCGTGCCGGCATGCGCACGCCAGCCTGCCGTGGGCGAGCGATTGTCCTCGTCGCGTCGCGCCGCCGGACGTGGGAAGGAGCGCAACCGTCCCGGCGCAGGCGCCCCGGCCGACGCCCACGTGGCGGGAGCAAAGGACCCGCAGGCGGACTCTGCCAGCTGTGCTGACAGGGATGATCGTGGGATTGCGAACCGCGATCCCGGGCGATGGACGTTGACCTGAAAGCGAGAGGTGCTGACCACGGTGCCGGACACACCGTCGGCATCGACGCTGCGGATCGAGACCCGATGGTCGCCGGAGTGCAACCCCACCCGCACGTGCGGCGACCGACAGGCAGCCCACGGGGCCGCGGTCGAGGCGACACTGAAAGCCCGCGCCGCCGCGTGGCCGAGTCGAACACGATCCGGACCCGACGCGTCCTGTTCAACGCCAGCGGCCGGACGGTCACCCTGACCGCACCCGGCGCAGCCGCCGCACTCGGCGGCGCGGGCGCGGCCGGCGACGCGGGCGCAGCCGGACTCGAACCAGCGTGCGGCACCGCGTGGAGATCCGGGGTGAGGACGACGACAACGTATAAGGGGCTGACATCGGGCGCCGGGCCTCGTACCGTCGGGGCATGACCGACAAGGAACGCTTGCTGGAAGCGATCGAGACGATGACCGAGGCGGAAGCCGGCGCCGCGCTTCGGACACTGGCAGGAATTTCGGGCGACCTGGTGGCCTGGATACAGGCGCATGCCGCAATCGGCGAGCCGGATCGCAGCAGGTCCCTATCGTGATGCCGGACGTAGGAGCCTCTCGGCATGCCGCGAAGCGAGGACCAGTGGTCGAGGACGACACCGGGAACGAGGTCACACGCCAAACCGTCCCCTTCGTCGAGACGAGGCGGACGAGCGATACCTCGCGGCGCTGTCCCGCGCGGAGGCGGACACAGATTTGAACGCCGTCCCGCGACCGGCATACGGTTCGTGGCAGTTCTGGAGTCGTTACCAGAGCGGGTCTGACGCGCAGACGACGC
>JAATGR010000211.1 GCA_015654575.1 Actinomycetales bacterium | reverse complement strand
GGTCGCCGACACCGTGACCGTGCTGCAGCGCGGCCGGGTCGTCGAGCAGGGCACCGCCACCCAGGTGCTGAGCGACCCGCAGCATGCCTACACGCGCTCGCTCGTCGAGGCGATCCCCGACCCGCGGGTGCGCGGCGATGTCGCCCCGGGCGGTCCGTCTTTGCTCGTGCCCTGAGCGCGCGCCTTCGCCCGGTCCCCCGGTACCGTGAGACCGGGCCGGTCGATCCGGTCGTCGCAGACCTGGAGGAAGTCGCGCATGTCGGATGAGCCTTCCGGAGAGGTGATCCTCTATCAGCGCGACGACGGCATGCCCGCGCTGGACGTCCGCCTCGAGGCGGAGACCGTGTGGCTGAGTCAGCAGCAGATCGCGGAGCTGTTCCAGACCACCCGTGAGAACATCACGATGCACCTGCGCCACGTCTTTGAAGAGGGCGAACTCGACCGTGCCGCAACCAGTAAGGATTTCTTACAGGTTCGTCAGGAAGGTTCCCGCGCCGTCCGTCGCAGGGTGACGCATTACAGCCTCGACGTCATCATCTCCGTCGGCTACCGGGTCAGGAGCCGGATCGCCACCCAGTTCCGTATCTGGGCCACCGAGCGCCTGCGCGAGTATCTCGTGCAGGGGTACGCGATCAACGAGCAGCGGCTGGAGCAGCTCGGCTCCCTCGTGCGGATCCTCGCGCGATCCAACGAGGAACTGGTCGCCGGCGTGGCAGACGTGCTGGCCGAGTACCTGCCCGGCCTCGTTCTGCTGCGCGATTACGACCAGGGACGGATCGACACCGCTCCCGGCGTTGTCCCCGGCTGGGTGCTCACCTCCGAAGAGGCGCGCTCGGTCATCGCGCACGTCGCGACGGAGTTCCCCGACGACGTTCTGTTCGGCAGGGAGCGCGCAGACGCGCTCGACGGTGTGATCGGCGCGATCTACCAAGGTTTCCGCGGACAGGAACTTTATCCGACTGTCGAGACGAAGGCCGCGAACCTGCTCTATCTCGTCGTCAAGGACCACCCGCTCTCCGACGGCAACAAGCGCAGCGCCGCCGCTCTGTTCGTCACCTTCCTCGCTCGAAACGGATTGTTGACGGGCGTCGACCATACGCCGCGCATCATGAACAACGCCCTCGCCGCGATCACGCTCATGGTCGCGATGAGCGACCCGACGGAGAAGGACCTCATGATCGCCCTCCTGATCCGCATGATCACGGACGGGGCGGTATGACGGCCCCGCGAGCCGATCGTCTTGCGGCTCCGCCACGATGAAACGCGGATCGAGCGACGCGTAGGGGGTCTGGTAGACGTACTGCGCGTTCCGGAAGACCTCGCGCCGCCGCTGGGCTCGGTCAGTCGGGCCAGTGGGCACAAGGGCAAGCCGCTCATCGTGACGGCGCATGGGTAGGGAAGAAGTCGGCGTAACACGGGTTCGCGCGGCGTAACACGCGGTGATGCCCGTCCCGACTCCGGCGTGCGCGGCGAGGTCGTCCGGGGCGGGCCGACGCTGCTCGTGCCCTGAGATTCCTGGCGGCGCGCTCCCGCCCGGCCGCGACACAGTTCGTCATCCGATCGGGGGCCACACCGCACCCCCCCACGGGTCAAATGCCGGAAAATCCCCCGGAATCACGCGGTTTTCGCGGCATCCTGACCCATCACGTGCCCCGATGTAAACCGATCGTCCCCCGTCGTTGGACGCTGTGCCGGTCGACTGCACAGACTTCAATCGCGCCGCAACACCCAGACGGCGGGGGAGGGACCTCATCATGAGCGTCGAATTCATCAGTGCCATCAACACGCGTCACGCCGACGAGCTGCATCCGCGTCCGGGCGGGCGGATCGTCGACCCCGCCTACCTGCGCCGCTACGCCCGGTCATTGGAGGATGCGGGCTTCGACTACACGCTCGTCCCCTACGGCAGCCAGGGCGCCGACTCGTTCGTCATCGCGACCGCCGTGGCCGCCGCGACCGAGCGCATCAAGCCGATCGTCGCGGTGCGCCCCAACACGGTGTTCCCCCTGGTCGCGGCCCAGCAGCTCTCCACGCTCGACCAGTTCTCCGAGGGCCGCGCCGTGGTGCACATCATCTCCGGCGGCAGCGACGCCGAGCAGGCGCGTCAGGGCGACTACCTCACCAAGGACGAGCGGTACGACCGGTCCGAGGAGTGGATCCGCATCGTGCAGCGTGCCTGGACCGAGCAGGCGCCGTTCTCGCACGAGGGCCACCACTACCGCTTCGACGACTTCGGGCCGGCGCTTCCGACGTTCAGCGGTGCCCCGATCCCGGTGTCGGTGGGGGGATCGTCGGATGCGGCCTACCGCGTCGGCGGCGCGCTCGGCGACATCTTCGGGCTGTGGGGCGAGCCGCTGGCCGACACCCGCGACCAGATCGCCCGCGTCGCCGAGCAGGCCCGGCTCGCGGGTCGCGACGACACGCCCCGCATCTGGGTGACCTTCCGCCCGATCGTGGCCGAGACCGACGAGCTGGCCTGGGAGAAGGCGCACCGCATCATCGGCACCATCGCCGAGACGTACGCCAACGGTGCGTACCACAAGCACTACAACAAGGGCGGTGCCCCGCAGAACGTCGGATCGCAGCGGCTGCTGGACGCCGCCGCCCGCGGCGAGGTGCACGACCGTGCGCTGTGGACGCGGCCGGCCGCGGTCACGCAGGCCTCCGGTGCCTCGACGGCCCTGGTCGGCAGCTACGAGACGGTGGCCGCGGCGATCCTCGACTACGTCGACCTGGGTGCGTCGCTGGTCTCGATCCGCGGCTACGACAACCTGAACGACGCGATCGACTACGGCCGGTACGTGCTGCCGCTTGTCCGCCAGGAACTCGCCCACCGCGAAGCCACCGGGCAGCGCGGACAGATCGTCGCGCAGCCCGAGTTCGCCGAGGGCGTGCGCGCCTGACGCACGCCGCCGCATCCATCGAAAGGTTCCCCTCATGCCCGTCGAGTTCGTCAACGCCATCGGCCTGCGCCCGCCCGGCGCCCCCGCCGCCGGCTTCATCGGCCCCATCGATCCGGTCTGGCTGCGTCGCTACGCGCGCACGATCGACGAGTTCGGCTTCGATTACACGCTCGTCCCGTACGGCTCGGCGAGCTTCGACCAGTACGTCGTGGCGGCGACCGTGCTGGCGGCCACGGAGCGGTTGAAGACCGTGGTCGCGGTGCGCCCCAACACCGCGTTCCCGACCGTGGCGGCGCAGGCCCTGGCCACGCTCGATCAGATCTCCGGCGGTCGCGCGATCGTGCACATCATCTCCGGCGGCAGCGACGAGGAGCAGCAGCGCCAGGGCGACTACCTCGACAAGCCGGCGCGCTACCGCCGTTCGGCGGAGTTCGTCGAGGTGCTGCGCGAGGTGTGGACGAAGAAGGATCCCTTCTCCCACGACGGTGAGTTCTACCGCTTCGACGACTTCGGTCCGGGCTACGCCACTTTCTCGGGCGGCCCGCTGGCCGTCTCGCTCGGCGGGTCCAGCGAGTACGCGTATGCCGCGGGCGCGACGGCCGACATCTTCGCGCTCTGGGGCGAGCCGCTGGCGGAGACCGCGGAGCAGATCGAGCGGGTGTACGCGCACGCCCGCGCTGCCGGTCGCACCGGCCGCATCCGGTTCTGGGTCACGTTCCGGCCCGTCGTCGCCGCGACCGACGAGCTCGCCCGGGCGAAGGCGCACGCGCTCGTCGAACGGACGCGCCCCTTCTATGACCAGGTGTCGCGGATCTCCGCGACCAACGTCGGCACGGTGCGCCTCCGGGAGATCTCGGAACAGGCGGAGGAGCCCGACGGCGGGGTGCTGTGGACGCCGCGGGGCATCGCCGGATCCGGTGGGGCGTCGTCGCTGCTGGTCGGCTCGCCGGAGACGATCGCGGCCGCGCTGGTGCGCTACGTCGAGCTCGGCGCCGACGTTATCTCGCTGCCGACCCTCGGTGACCTCGGCGACGCGATCGAGGTCGGCCGTGACATCATCCCGCTCGTGCGCGAGGAGGTGGCGCGGCGCGGGATCGACCCGGAGCTGACGTTCCGGGTGGCCGACGAGTCCGTCGCCGCGGGGGCATGAGCGAGGCCGCGCGCCTCTACCTGGAGGGGGTCGCCGGCGACGGATCGATCGCGGCGCGCAACCGCGAAGACTGGGACCGCTGGTCGATCATGCCGCGGGTGCTGAGACCGGGCGGCGCATCCGACGGGAGGACGGAGGTGCTCGGTATCCCTGCCGCCGCGCCGCTGTGGGTGGCGCCCGTGGCGGCACAGGGGTTGGGGCATCCCGACGCCGAGGTCGCGGTGGCCCGTGCGGCTCGTGCCGCGGGGTTGCCGCTCGTGCTCAGCCAAGCGGCGTCCCGAGACGTCGAAGACGTTGCCGAAGAGGCCGGCGTCTACCTGCAGCAGATCTACCTCCCCGAGCATCGGCCCGCGATCGAGCCGTTCCTGGCGAGAGTCGTGGATGCCGGCGCCGTCGCTCTCGTGCTGACGGTCGACCAGCCGGCCTCCCCTCATGCGCACGCGTTCCGCCTCGCCGCTGCCGGTGCCGTGCCGCTTGCCGTGCCCCGCCGTCCGCCCCTGCCGTTCGGCGCAGCGCCCGCGGCGGCCGTCACCCCGGACGACATCGCGTGGCTGATCCGCGTCACCGGCCTACCCGTGCTGGTCAAGGGCGTCCTGCACCCCGATGACGCCCGTGTCGCGGTGGCAGCCGGCGCCGCCGGGATCGTGGTCTCCAACCACGGCGGCCGCCAGATCGGCGGGTCGATCACGAGCGCCCGCGCCCTGCCTGCGGTCGCGGCCGCCGTTGCCGGCGACGTCCCGGTCCTCGCCGATTCCGGCGTCGACGATGGCGACGACGTGTTCCGCGCCGTCGCGCTCGGCGCGGACGCCGCACTCATCGGTCGTCCGGTCGTGCGTGCGCTGTGGGACGGCGGCGAGGAGGCGGTGGCCGAGCTGCTCGTCGGGGTGCGCGACGGGTTCATCCGCAGTCTCCGCCTGGCCGGATACCACGACGTCGCGGCGCTGCGCCGTGCGGGCCGCGGCGCGCTGAGCGCACTCGACGGCTCCGAGTAGGAGGAACGATGACTGACGGATATCTGATTGTCGGTGCCGGGCATCCCGCAGCGTGTGGCATCCGGCACCCATGTTCTCCTTCGGTGCGCGATGGTGCCCGTCTTCAGCGCCGAAGTGGGACATGAAGCGTCCCGAAGTGGCACATCCGTGGGGGAGGCCGGTGTGAGCGCGGGCGGGGCCGCCCGGATGCAGAGCCCGCGCACGCGCACCCGACGCGTGCACAGCGGTGCGCTCCGTGCGGGCGTCGCGCTCATGCTGGTGGGGTGCCGGCGGCATCCGTGGGCCACGGCACTCGCGATGGTCGCGGGCGTCGTCAACGGCGCGAGCATGGTGATCGGCGCCTGGGTGCTCGGTGAGGTGACGGAGCAGTTCATCGTCCCCTCCTTCGCTGCCGGCCGGGTTGTGCCGGCTGCCGCGGTGGCAGCGGCGGCCGCGATCCTGTCGGTCTGCGCGGTGCGGGTGGGGACGATCATCCTCCGGGCGGTCGGCACCGGCCGGATCCAATTCTCCGGCATCGCCGCTGACCGCCGCCGCCTCACCCGGCACTACCACGTGCTCGGATCGGGGTGGCACGAGGAGCACGCGTCGGGCCGGCTGCTCTCCCATACGGTGTCCGACGTCGAGGCCACATGGCAGCCGATGAACCTGTTCCCGTTCGCGACGGGCATGGTCGTGATGCTCGGCTACGGGCTGGTGAGCATCGCCATCGCCGACCCTTGGCTCGCGGTCATCGCGGGCGCGCTCGTCCCGGTGCTGCTGGGCGCCAACCTCTGGTACGAGGCGGCGATGGTGCCGCGGGTGCGCGCATCGCAGCACGAGCGGGCCGCCGTCAGCGCCCTCGCGACCGAGGACATCGAGGGCGACGAGGTCATCCGCACCTTCGGCTTGGCGGGTCGTGAACAGCGGCGCTTCGAGGAGGCGACTGCTCGTCTGCGCGACGCGAACGTCCGAGCCGGCGCCGTGTCCGCGGTGTTCACGCCGATCATCGAACTCGCGCCATCGCTGGCCGTGGTCGCGGTGCTCGCGGTCAGCGCCGTGCGGGCGGATGCCGGACTGCTCACGATCGGCGCGCTCGTGCAGGTCGCCTACCTGCTGCTCACGATGGCGATCCCGTTGAGCGTGGTCGGCGGCTTCCTCGCGCTCCTTCCCCTGGGTGTGGTCGGCGAGGAACGGGTGCGGAGGATCCTGGCCGCCGCGGCGGACTCCGGCGGCGTTGTGCCTCTCCCGGCCGGGCCTCTGAGCGTCGAGGCGCGCGGCCTCGTCGTGCACCGCGGTCGGCGCCGTGTGCTGGCCGACGTGCATCTGAGTGTGGATCCGGGCGAGATCGTCGCCGTGCTGGGTGCGACCGGGGCGGGCAAGAGCACCCTGCTGGGCTCGATCGCCGGGCTTCGCGCGGCGGCTGACGGCGAACTGCGCCTCGGCGGCGTCGATCCTGCGGATGCGGCCGAGGCCGCGCTGCGCCGCTCGGTCGCCGTCGTGCCGCAGACGTCGTTCCTGCTGCACGAGAGCGTGCGCGAGAACCTGGTGCTGGGCCGGCGGCGGGACGCCGGCGCCCCGGTGACGGACGCGGAGATCTGGGCGGCGCTCGAGATCGCGGTCGCCCGCGAGGTCGTCGAGGCGCTGCCGGAGGGCCTCGACACGGTGCTCGGCAGCCGCGGTGCGACGCTGTCGGGCGGGCAGCGGCAGCGTCTCGCGATCGCCCGCGCGCTGCTGGGAGAGCCGTCGCTGCTGGTGCTCGACGACGCCACGGCGGCGCTCGATCCGCAGGTGGAGCACGACCTGCTCGCCCGGCTGGCGGCGCACCTGCGCGAACGCAGGGAGCGCGGCGACGCACTCACCGTGCTGCTGGCGGCCAACCGTGCGCCCGCCCTCGCGCTCGCCGATCGGCTCGTGCTCCTGCACGACGGGGCGGTGCACGCGGTCGGCACCGCTGATGAGCTCGCGGACGATCCGCTGTTCCGTGCCCTCGTGGGCGCCTACGAACGGGCCGCTCCCGCGGAGCCGGTCTCGTGACCACGGCAGCCGCTCCCTGGCGCACGATCCGGGACGGGCTGGCGGTCACCCCCGAGATCCGTCGCGGCATCGGGGGGACCCTGGCGCTGGCGCTGGTGGCCGGCTCCGGCCGGGTCGTGGTGGCCGTCGGCGTGCAGCTGGTCGTCGATGGTGCGCTCGTCCCCGGCACCGCGGCCGCCGCAAGCCTGCCCGTCGTCCTCTCCTGCGCGCTCGCGGTCGTCGTCGCCGGGCTGTCCTCGATGTGGATGAACCGGCGGCTGGTGCGCACGAGCGAGGACGCGCTCGCCTCGCTGCGACGGCAGGCGTTCGCCCGTGTGCTGCGCCTGCCGTCCGAGGGTGGAGCGTCCCGTACCTCGCTCGTGTCGCGCGTCACGAGCGACGTCGACGCGATCAGCCAGTTCACCCAGTCCGGCGGGGTGTCGCTGGTCACCAACGCCGTTCAGGCCCTCATCGCGGTCGTCGTCATGTTCTGCTATTCCTGGGCGCTGGCCCTCGCGGTGCTCGTGCTGTCCGTGCCGGCGTTGATTGCGATGCAGCTCCTTCACCGCGTGATCGCGGAGCGGTACCACCGGGTGCGGGTCGCGGTCGGTCGCCTCTACGGCGGCGTCGGCGAGGCGATCGAAGGCGTCGAGGTCATCCGTGGTTTCGGGGCTGCGGACCGGGTGCAGATCCGCACCGATGCGCTCATCGGCGAGGTCGAGCAGGCCCAGCTGCGCACGGTGCTGCCCATCGGCGTGAACACCGGGATGGGCGAGCTGATCAACGGCATCGTCACGGCGACCGTGGTGGTGGCGGGCGCCGTCCTCGGCGTCGGCCTGCTGCCGGGCTGGCTGCCGGTGCCGGCCGCGGGCGAGCTCATCGCCTTCCTGTTCCTGGTGACGTTCTTCGTCCGACCGTTGCAGTATCTCGTCGGGCAGCTCGGCGAGGCGCAGAACGCGGTGGCCGGCTGGCGGCGGGTGCTCGAGGTGCTGGCGGAGGCCGAATCCCTCCCCGACGGCGATGCCGTTATCCCGGCGGGCCCAATCCGGATCGAGGTGACCGGCCTCGGATTCTCGTACGACCTCCGGCCGGCGCTTCTCGGGGTCGACGCGCGGATCGATGCCGGATCGCACGTGGTGATCGTGGGGGAGACAGGATCGGGGAAGAGCACGTTCGCGAAGCTGCTGACCCGCCAGCTGCGCGCGGATGCCGGCGGCATCCTGGTCAACGGCGTGCCGATCGGTGACATCGCCGACGACGCGTTCAGCCGCCGCGTCGCGGTGGTACCACAGGACGCGTTCCTGTTCGACCGCACCGTGGCGGAGAACATCGCGGCCGGTGAGGACACTCCCGACCTGGTGCGCGTGGCGGCCGTGCTCGCCGACCTGGGCCTCTCGGAATGGGTGCGGGCGCTCCCGGACGGACAGAACACGCGGGTCGGGCAGCGCGGCCACGCGCTGTCGGCCGGCGGGCGGCAGCTCGTCGCGCTCGCCCGGGCCGCCTACCTCGCCCCCGATCTGCTCGTGCTGGACGAGGCCACGAGCGGCATCGACCCCGACACCGACGTGCGCGTGCAGCATGCGCTGCGCCGGCTCGCCCGGGGGCGCACGACCGTGACGATCGCGCACCGGATGGCGACGGCCCGGCAGGCCGACCGCATCCTGGTCTTTCGCGCCGGGCGCCTTATCGAGCAGGGGACGCACGCCGAGCTGATCGCGGCGGACGGCGCCTACGCGCGGCTGCATGATCCGCATCCGCGTGACCGATCGTCGGGGGCGATGGGAACCGATCGCCGGACATCGTTGGACTCCGCAGCCGATTGGCGCGCACAGTGGAAGGTCGGCGAACCGTCGCGGTCGCCGGATCCGCGTGTCCAAGAACACGCTCGAGAAGAGGAACAGCTATGACCGTCCCCGCCCCGGACCGCACGACCGACCGGTCCGGGCTGCGTCCCGACGGGCCGCCGAGCGAGGTCGTCATCGCCCGCACCGTCGCAGACGTGCAGGAGACGGTGCGCCGCGCGGCCCGCGCAGGCACGTCGGTGATCACCCGCGGGGCCGGATCCGGGCTGGCGGGCGGCGCCGTCGCCGTGGCGGGGGCGATCGTGCTCGATCTGTCCGGGCTGAACCGCATCCTCTCGATCGACCCGGTGGACGGCACGGCGCGCGTCGAGCCGGGCGTCATCACCGCCGAACTGGACCGCTCCGCCGGCGAGCACGGCCTCTTCTACGCACCCGACCCGGGCAGCGTGGGCATCTCCACGGTCGGGGGCAACATCGCGACGAACGCCGGCGGCCTGCGCGGCGCGAAGTACGGGGTGACGCGTGACGCGGTGCTGTCGGTCGAGGTCGTGCTCGCCGACGGGTCGCTCGTGCACCTCGGGCGGCCCACGATCAAGGGCGTGACCGGGTACGACCTGGCGGGGCTGATCGTCGGATCCGAGGGGACGCTGGGCATCGTCGTCGGCGCGACCGTGCGCCTGCTGCCGAAGCCGCCGCAGGTGGCGACCGCGTCCGCATCGTTCGCCACCCTGGAGGATGCGGCTGCAGCCGTCGCCGCGGTCGCGGTCAGCGGCGCGCGGCCCGCCGTGCTGGAGATCCTCGACGGCGCGACGCTGGCCGCGATCGATGCGGCCACGGGCAGCGCGCTGCGGGAGCACGGCGATGCGCTGCTGATCGCCCAGACCGACGGCTTCGGCGCGGAACAGGAGATCGCGGTGGTCGCTGCGGCACTGGCGGAGGGGGCGACCGGGGTCGAGTGGACGACGGATCCGGCAGAGGCGCACCGGCTGCTGACCGCGCGTCGTGAGGCGCTGCCAGCCATCGAGCGCATCGGGCGCCCGCTCATCGAGGACATTGCGGTGCCGCGCAGCCGACTGGCGGAGGCGATCGGTCGCATCCGCCAGGTCGCCGCCGCGAGGGAGGTGCCGATCTTCGTGTTCGGGCACGCGGGCGACGGCAATCTGCATCCGATCATCGTCGCCGAGCCCGATACGGACGGCGCGATCCCCGAGGTGGCGCACCGGGCCGCCGACGACATCTTCGCGCTCGCGCTGGAACTGGGCGGTACGGTGACGGCCGAGCACGGGGTGGGGCGGCTCAAGCGCGACTGGGCCAGGCGTGAGCTGGGCGCGGATGCGGTGCGCCTCCACGAGAAGGTGAAGGCGCTGTTCGATCCGCAGGGCATCCTCAATCCGGGGAGCGGGTTCTGAGCGTCCCGCGTGCGGTGGGCGGCCCGCGGCGGGTGGGCGGCGCGTGGCGGGCGGGTGTGGTTCGAGCGGCACGACCCGAAGACGCTGCCGGGATGGCACGGGTGCACGTCGAGTCCTGGCGGGAGACGTATCGCGGCCTGCTGCCGACCGCTCTGCTGGATGCCGATAATGCCGTGGACGTACGAGAGAAGTTCTGGCATGGAGCGCTGACCGATCCGCGGTATGCGGGGATCAGTGCCGCGGTGGCGGAGATCGACGGGACGATCGTCGGCATCGCGATGTCCGGCCCTGCCCAGACGCCGGGGACGTCGCGGCTGAACGTGCTCTACGTGCTCCGCACGCATCACGGCACCGGGCTCGGCGCTGTTCTGCTTGACTCGGTACTCCCGTCCGGTGTGCCGGCGGTGCTGTGGGTCGCCGATCCGAACCCGAGGGCGCAGGCGTTCTATCGCAAGCACTGGTTTGTGCCCGATGGGACCGTGCGGGAGGTCGACGGCATGCGGGAGATCCAGCTCGCTCGGGATCGGGGAATCCCGGCCTAGAACGGCGGGACGGCGAGGGCAGCGACGTCAGCATGGCCAGGGGAGTTGGCAGTGCTTGCGTTGCTTGCATTGCCGACGCTGTCGGGACTATGGGTGCCGAAGGGATCGACGGGCAGAGGCTCTTCGACCGAGGGGACGAAGCGCACCGTCGCCGGGGGACGGTCGCGGTAGGTGCGGCCGGTCGGACTGGTCCATTCCAGGACGCCACCGCCGAGCTGGGTCACCCGCCACGCGGTGTGATGCTTGTCGACATGGTGCCGGCGGCAGAAGCCCGCGAGATTGCCGGCCTCGGTCGGCCCACCCTTCGCCGCATCGACGGTGTGGTCTTTGTCGCACCGGTGTGCCGGCACCGTGCACGTGGGCGTGCGGCAGCGCTCGTCGCGGGCGTCGAGATAACGGATGAGCTGCGCATTCGGTCGATATCTATCGACTGCGAGCGGGAGCCCGGTATACGCGTCGGTGAAGACCCGGTCCCAGCCGGGTGCCCGTGCGGCCAGGCGACGGGCGATCGCCGGATCGATCGGGCCGTACCCCGCCAGCAGCGCCGGCTCCTCGCCGCCGGCGGCGAGGGTGAGGATGGGGATGGTGACCTGCACGCGGCCGGCCACCGACGACAGGCCACCGTCGTGGGCGCTTGGGGTGCCGGTCAGGAGCAGTTCGGAGAACGTGTCGGCGCGCAGCTGGTCGACGGTGCGCGGATCGGCCGGTTCCGGGCTCGTCGCGTCGTCGGGGAGGGGACCGGACGGGTCGGGGACACCGGAGACACCGGCTGCGGCGGACGTCGGGGGAGTGCCGGGCATTCCCCCCGGCTCCGGCGCGGTCGCGATGTGCGTGAGCCTGTCGTAGATGGCATGCGCGAGCGGGGCGGGGAGGTCGGCGATCAACCGTGCGAGCCCGTCCTGCAGCGGATACAGCCGCACGCGACGCTCTGCGCGTGCCGCCGCGATGTCCATCGCGCACGATTCGGGGTCGACCGCGGCCGCGATCGCGCGCGCCGCCGCTGCGAAACGTGCGGGTGATTCGGTGGCCGCGGCATCCAGCGCGAGACGTTCGTACCGCGCTCGACGGGTGTCGTCATCGATGACCGTTCCGCTCTGGACGATCGCCCAGGCGTGCCCGGCATCGATGGCTCCTGACTCCCACTCGGCCAGCGTTGCCGGGAAGCGCTGCACCAGCGTCCACGCCTGACCCATCCGGGCCTGCAGTGTGCGGTCGGAGACCCTGATGGCCATGCCGAGCTCCAGCGAGACCTCCCGTAGGGGCAGATCGGCACCGCCGTCGCGCAGCGGCGGGCCGTCGACATCGCGTCGTGCGCGGCGCTCTTCGATGCGTTCGGTCACGATATCGACGGCGCGCGACAGCAGCCGCGCTTCGGCGGCCTGCGCCGCCGCAACTCTGCGGCGGGTCGCCAACACCTCGTCGACGAGTCCGTTCAGCGCCGGCCACGCCCAGCCGACGGCGCATTCGCTCTCGTGCCCCATGGAAACGTCTCCTTTCGGCGCTGTGGGCGCCGCTGGCTTTCCGCGATCCAAACAGGGGGCACGAACGCGGTGGTGATGATCAAAGACTAGCATATTTCAACGAGGAAAACACTCTTGTCTTAATCAAGATACGAAGATATGTTCGACTCATGAACCCGCGTGTCGCCCGATGACCGTCGATCGCCTCCCGCCCCCGCCGCCCCCTAGGCTGAAACCCCGATGACTGAGAAACCTCACCCCTTCGACCTCCGCACCCGTGCGCAGCTCGACCGTCCGACCAGTCGCAAGTGGAGCCTGCATCCGGGAGCGATCGGCGCGTGGGTCGCCGAGATGGATTTCGGCACCGCGCCCGCGGTGACCGAGGCCCTCCAGCGCGCCGTCACCGACGAAGTGCTGGGATACCTCTCGCCGCCGCTCGCCGCACAATTGGGGGAGGCCACCGCAGAGTGGACCGAACGCGAGTACGGCTGGCGGATCGATCCCGACCGGGTGCACCCGGTCTCCGATGTGATGGCGGCGCTCGGCGTCGCCGTGACCGAGTACACCCCGGCCGGATCCGCCGTCATCGTGCCGACCCCGGCCTACATGCCGTTCCTCACCTATCTGCCCACCATCGGGCACCCGGTGATCGAGGTTCCGGGCGTGGAGATCGACGGACGCTGGCACCACGATCTCGACGCGATCGACCGCGCGTTCGCCGCCGGCGCCCGCACGCTCATCGTCTGCAACCCCCACAACCCGACCGGAACCGTGCTCGCCCGCGACGAGCTCGAAGCGCTCGCCGAGATCGTCACGCGACACGGTGGGCGGGTGTTCGCCGACGAGATCCACGCCCCGCTCCGTTTCGACGGGCGCGTCCACATCCCCTACGCCTCGCTGAGCGCGGCCACGGCGGCCCACACGATCACCGGCACGAGCGCCTCGAAGGCGTGGAACCTCCCGGGGCTGAAGACTGCGCAGCTGATCACCTCGAACGACGTCGACCAGGAGATCTACCGCCGGTTCGGCTTCGCCGTGCAGCACGGCGCGGCGACCCTCGGCGTGGTCGCGGCTACCGCCGCCTATCGCGACGGCAAGCCGTGGCTCGACGAGGTGATCTCCTACCTGGACGCCGCGCGCCGCGATCTCTCCGACCTCGTCGACCGGCACCTGCCCGGCGCGGTCTACCGGCGGCCCGACGCCACCTACATCGGCTGGATCGACACGACGGCGCTCGACCTCCCCGGGCCGCCCGCCGCCTTCTTCCGTGAGCACGCCGACGTCGTCCTGACGGAAGGGGCGTTGCTCGGCAGCGGCTACGAGCGGTTCGTGCGGATCGTGTTCGCGACGCCGAGACCGGTGCTCGCCGAAGCACTGGCAGCGATGGGCGCTGCGGTCGCCGGGCGGGGCTGAGCGCCGGGCGCCACGAGGGGCTGAGCGCGGGGGCTGTGGGGATCCGCCGCGCAGGATCTTCCCGGTTCCACGGTGGGGCGCCGCGGACCCACCGCAGCAGAATCAGAGCCCGCTGGGGTCCGCGCCGGTCACCCGCCAGGCGCCGATCATCCGCTTCTTGTAGACGCGCGGGTTGTGCGAGAGCAGCGTGCGCGCATTGCGCCAATGCCGGTCGAGGGCGTACACGGCGCTCGTGCCGGAGGCGCCGAGCGCATCGAACACCGCCGTCGCCGCGCTCAGCACCGCATCGCCGGCGACGAGCTGGGTTGCGGAGGTCGCCACCCACGTCTCCGTGAGGTGTTCGGGGCGAGGATCCGGCGTCTCGGCGACGGTGTCGATCAGGGCGAGGGAGCGCAGCAGCGCGGCCTCGGCACCGAACACGGAGGCCGCCACCGCCCCGATGACCTCCTGCAGTTCCGGATCCTCACGCGGATCGGCGACCAGCGCCCGCCCGTGCGAGCGCCGGCGGTCGTGAAGCGCGGCAATGCCGTCCCGCAGCACCGCGCGACCGATGCCGACCAGCAGCGCGTTGAGGGCCGACTGGTAGTACTGCTCCTGGTAGGGATAGCGCTCCGCGTACGCGAACACATCGTTGGGATCCACCACCACGTCCCGATACGTGACCGACCCGCTTCCGGTCAGCCGCTGCCCGAAGCCGTCCCAGTCGTCGCCGATGAGGACCCCCTCAGCATCCGTGGGGATGAGCGCCACGACCTTCTCACCGGCCGGATACAGCGCCAGCACCGTCGACCAGCGCGCGTACACGCTTCCGGTGGCGTAGTACTTCGTGCCGTTGAGCAGCCACCGTCCGTCGCGTTCGACGATCGTGGTCGTGACGGGCGCGGCGCCCATCAGCGCCGGCTCGCTCCAGCCGCCGCCGACGATCTCGCCCGCCGCCAGTCGCCTCAGCCATTCGGCGCTGCGCGGGTCGGCCGCATCGTGGCGGCGGTCCTCGACGAAGGAGACGTGGTTGCGCCAGATGTGGGCGAGGTTCACATCCGCCTCGGCGAGCTCGCTCAGCAGCCGGATCACCTGCGACAGCGGGACGTCCCCACCGCCGTGCGCGGAAGGAACGCGCAATCCCGCGAAACCGGCATCGATCAGCAGCCGCAGCTGCTCGCGCGGACCCTCTCCGAGCCGTTCGCGTTCGGCCTCACCCTCGGCGATGACGGCGAACAGGGGCCGGAACCGCGTCGCGAGCGCCTCGTACCCGGCGTCGCCCGGCGTGCCCGTCATGCCGCCCACCGCCCGCGCAGGGTCGGCGCCTCATAGGCGTCGCGGAAGAGGCCGCGCGCCCGCAGCAGGGGCAGCACCTCGTCGACCAGGGTCGTGAGTCCCTCGGGCAGCACATCCGGCATGAGGTTGAACCCGTCTGCTGCGCCTGCGAGGAACCACGACGACAGGGTGTCGGCGACCTGCTCGGGCGTGCCGATGATGATCGGATGACCGTATCCGCCGTACGCGCGCAGGAGCTGTCGCACCGTCAGGCGGTGCGTCCGGGCGAACCGCACCGTGGTGGAACGGAAGGACAGGCTCGACTCGAAGGCTGAGGGATCATCCGGCAGCTCGCCGATCTCCGGCGGCAGCTGCGCGTCGGGATCGAGCGCTGAGACATCGACGCCGAGAATGCCGGACAGCCGGTCCCTGGTGTAGTCGGCGGGAGCGAGGCTCTCCCAGTGGTCGTAGCGTTCGAGCGCTTCCCGTTCGGTGGCAGCGATCACCAGGGCGAAACCGGGCAGCACCTTCACCGCATCCGGGTCGCGCCCGACCGCGGCGGCGTGATCCTTGACGACGCGGTAGTGCTCGAGGGCGCCGTCGAGGGTCATCTCGGCGGTGAAGACGGCATCCGCCCGCTCGCCGGCCAGTCGCCGGCCCTCGGCCGAGCCGCCGGCCCGCACGATCGCCGGCCGACCCTGCGGTGAGCGGGGCAGCGTCAGCGCAGCGTCCACCCCGAGCTCCGGCACGACCACCGGCGCGCCCGTGCCGGCGCCGAGCCACAGCCGCTCCACGGTGTCGGTGACCGCGTGCGCCCGTCGATACCGCGCGTCGCGGTCGAGGTCGTCGGTGATGCCGAAGTTCGCGCCGACCTGCGGCGAGGCCGTGGTCACCACGTTCCAGCCGGCGCGCCCTCCGCTGAGGTGGTCGAGCGTCAGCACACGTGCGGCGAGCTCGACCGGGTCGTTGTAGGTGGAGGAGAGCGTGCCGACCAGGCCCAGCTGCTCGGTGTGGGCGGCGACGGCGGCGAGCAGCACGGTCGGCTCGAGCGCCCCCGCCGGACGGCCGGAGGGATCGGCGAGCCACGGCTGATCGGCTAGGAAGAGGGCGTCGAGCAGTCCCCGTTCCGCCTCGCGCGCGACCCGCACCCAGTGGTCGCGGTCGATGAACGCGGTCGGCTCCAGCGTCTCGGACTGCCAGGCCGCGGGCCGCTGGCCGACCCCCAGCACGTTCAGCCCGAGGATCATGCGCCGCGCCGCGGGCATCAGGCCTTCCCCACAGCGGGCTGGAACGGACGCGTCCCCTGCAGGCGTACCCGCGGGGCACCCCCTCCGAAGCGCCGGCGCAGTCCGCGCGGCCCGGCGGACCGATGCGCCGCGGGCGCGAGCTCGGTCAGCGCGCCGAGAAGCGCGTCGAGGTCGTCGTCCGCCAGGATGCCGGCGACGTGACCGTCGAGCTGACCGCAGGCGGCGGCGCGCAGCCCGGCCGCATCCGTCTGCAGGAGCACCGGTCGCCCGTCCGGGACGATCCCGAGGGTACCCGGCCCGACCACGAGCACGTCGGCGTATGCCGATTCCTCTGCCCGTTCCGGATCGAACGGCTGCAGGACCAGTGGCAGGTCCCCCTGGTCGACCGGCGTCTGCAGGGGACCGGCGACCGGGTGGCGTCCGCCCTGATCGACGCGACGCAGCTGCGCGATGTCGACGAAGGTCCGTGACGCACGGTCGCCCAGGATGCTCGCGCGCGGCCACGACTGCCACAGCCGGTGCAGCGCCGCGACGCCGTCGCGGTCGCCGCGGGTCAGCAGCACACCGGGCGCACGACCGTGCAGCGCCTGCAGCGACGCGACGCGGCGCGCGAGGTTGTACGGGAAGTCGTGCGCGAGGTCGGCCTCGATCACGAGATCGAGCTGCGGATGACGGGCGCCGAGGTCGGCGGCGACCGTGCTGGGGTCGGTGTCGGCGGCATCCCTGCGACCGAGCACCAGCGCGTCGACCCGGCCGGTGTCCCACAGTGCTTGCACCACCGGGGCACGCGTCGGGTCGAGTGCCGCAGCGGCGTCGACGCGCACCAGAACGGGTGGATTCGTCACCCGGCGACTCCGGAGACACCGTCCAGCGCCTGCCGCAGGTCGGCGATCAGGTCGTCGACGGTCTCGATACCCACCGACAGGCGAATCAGTCCCGGGGTGATGCCGAGCCGCTCGCGCAGCTCCGGAGTGAACGAGACGTGCGTCGTCGTCGCCGGGTGCAGCACCATCGAGCGGAGGTCGCCGATGTTCGTCATCCGTGAGAACACCCGCAACCGGTCGTAGAAGAGCGTCGCGCCCTCCAACCCGCCGGCGACGGTGAACGCGAACACCGCGCCGGGCCGGCCGCCGTAGCGGCGGCGGGCGACGTCGTAGTCGGGATGCTGCGGCAGCCCCGCATAGTCGACCGACTCGACCTCCGGCTGGCGGTCGAGCCATTCGGCGATCAGCCGGCTGTTCTCGAGATGCTTCTCCATGCGCAGCGAGAGCGTCTCGATGCCCTGCTGCAGCAGGAAGCCGTTCAACGGGGACAGCGCTGGGCCGGTGTTGTTGACCACCGCCTCGCGCGCGGCGTGCTCGAAGGCGTGGCGGATGCCGAAGCGCTCGAGGAACGACGGCAGGTCGGCGCCGCCGGAGCTCTCGATGAGCCCGAAGCGGCGGGGCGATCCGGCCCAGTCGAACGTACCGCCGTCGACGATCGCGCCGGCGATCACCGCTCCGTGCCCGGCGAGGAACTTCGTCGCCGAATGCACGACGATGTTCGCCCCGTCCTCCAGTGGGCGGGCGACATAGGGCGTGGCGACGGTGTTGTCGACGATGAGCGGCACGCCCGCTGCCCGCGCGATCTCAGCGATCACCGCGATGTCGACGACGTCGTTTTTCGGATTCGGGATCGTCTCGGTGAAGATGGCCTTCGTCTCGGGGCGGATCAGGCGCGCCCACTCCTGCGGATCGCGCCAGTTCCACACGTAGTCGACGCCGATGCCGGAGCGCCCCAGCACCCCGTCGAACAGGACGCGGGTCCCGCTGTAGATGCTCGCGGTGGAGACGAAGTGGTCGCCCGCTTCGAGCACGGTCTGCAGCGTCGAGGTGATCGCGGCCGCTCCGGATCCGACGACGACCGATCCGGCGCCGCCCTCCAGCGCCGCGATCCGCCGTTCGGCGACGGCGTTGGTGGGGTTGACGCTGCGCGAGTAGACGATGCCCTCGTCGGTGCCGCTGAAGCGTTCGTGCGCGTGCGCGAGGGAGTCGAACCGGAAGGCATTGCTGAGATAGATCGGCGTGATCCGTGCGCCGTGGCCCCGGTCCTCCGCCTCGCCGGCGTGCACCTGACGGGTGTCGAAGCCGTAGTCGGACCAGTCGTACTCCGGCTCGGTCAGGCCGTTCTCGCTCATGCGTGGGAGCCGATGCGTTCGGATTCGCGCCCGCTGGTCGCACCGTTCACGAGCGGCACGACCTGCTCGGCGAACCGCTCCAACTCGCTCAGGGCGGGGGAGAACTGGAGGAGCAGCGTGTCGACGCCGGCATCCTGGAAGGCGAGGATGCGCTCGGCGACCTGCTCGGGGGTGCCGATGAGCTCCGGACGCAGGCCCCGGTTCGACACCGAGTACTCGCGCAGGCTGATCTCCACGTCCAACTGCGACTTGGTGACGAAGTCCCGGTAGGAGTCGTAGGCTCCTCCGGCACGCACATCGGTGATGCGCTCCAACTCCGCCTGGGCCTCGGCCTCGGTGTCGCGCACGATCGGATAGGCGGCCATGCCGAACGCCGCGAACGGATCGAGTCCGGCGCGCTCCCGGCGCTCGCGCATGTCCGCGATCTTGTCGCGGAGCTCGTCGATCGTGCCGCCGTGGGTGAGGTACGCGTCGGCGAAGCCGGCGATCGCGGCCCGGCCCGTCTCGCTCTCGCCGCCGGCGTAGATGCGCGGCAGCACCGAGGGCTTGGGCTCCAGGTGGGTCTCCTCGAAGCGGTAGTGGTCGCCGTCGAAGCTGAACGGCGTCTGGCTCCAGAGCCCGCGCAGCACGTCGACGTACTCCCGCGTGATGGCGTAGCGGTCGTCGTGGTCGGCGAAGGACACGCCGTACTGCCGGGCCTCCTCCGCCCACCACGCCGAGACGACGTTGAGCGTGAAGCGGCCCTGCGCGATCTCCTGGATCGTCGCGGCCTGCTTCGCGGCGAGGGCCGGCGGGTGGTAGCTCGGGCGCACCGCCGCGAGGATCTCGATCCGCTCGGTGACGGCGGCCAGCGCGGCCGACACCGTCCACGCGTCCAGCGCCGGACCGTCGGCGCCTTTGATGTCGTTGAGGTTCAGCTCGGGCACGAGCGTGAGATCGAATCCGCCCCGCTCGGCGGCGCGCGCGATCTCGGCGAGATGCGCGAAGGTCGCCGGTGTTTGCTCGTCGCTGACGTTGCGCAGCCAGCCGCCGAAGATGGGCGTCCAGTAGCCGAACCTCATCGCTGCGCTCCCGTCAACGCGTACGAATCCGCCAGTCGGGCGGCGAGGAATTCCGCCATCCGGGCTGCGCCCGATGGCCCGCCGTCGCGCTCGACATCCGGGTTGTAGTTCGTGTTCGTGTTGATGTCGTAGGGCACGAGGCGGCCGTCGACCGTCTCGATGAACTCGACCCCCGCGACGTCGACGCCGTGCGCACGCAGGAACGTGGCCAGGAGTTGGATGAGGGGATGCTCCGCGGTGATCTCGTTCCGCCGGGTGAACAGGCTCGGCGCGGTGGGTGCGTCTGCGTCTGCGTCTGCACGTGCACCTGCATCCGCACCCGCTTCTGCGCCCGGCACCTCGCACGCGGCGGCCGCGAAGCCCTGCACCGCGGGAACAACGCACGCCTCGGCGGGGCACAACTCGAAGCTGCCTGCCGAGGTGTCGACCCGCACGGCGTAGACGAGGTCGCCGCCGACGAACTCGGCCCTGGTGATGAAGGGCGCCGCGGCGAACAGGTACTCCTGCAGCAGCAGCACACCGTCGGCGGGCTCCTCCACGCGGCCTTCGGCCAGCGCCAGGTCGAACTCCTCGTGGCTGTCGAAGCGCGCGACGCCGAGTCCCTTGCCGCCCTGGTTGTGCTTGGTGATGAAGGGCGCTGGGAGCTCGCGGGCGCGCGCGACCGCATCCCCGTCGCCGAAGACCGCGACCGTGCGCGGCACGTCGAAACCGGCCTGGCGCAGTGCGGTGTACTGGGCGACCTTGCTGACCTCGAGCTCCAGCACCTCGGATCCGTTCACGACCGTGCGACCAGCTGCCTCGAGCCACCGCAGCACCGCGCGGGCGTACTCCTTGGCGTGGGCGTTGCCCCGGGTGTGTGCCGATGCACTCAGCCGTGACCAGAACACGCCCTCCGGCGGCTCAGCGTTCAGATCGATCGAGCCGCCCGTGACGAGCCATTCACGGTAGGGCACCCCCGCGGTCTCCAGCGCCGCGGCGAGCGGCGGGATCCAGTCGGGGTTCTCATGCAGGATGTAGACGGCCGGGCCGTCAGCGATCTCAAACGCCATGCTCCGAGCGTACGGGGGATGGAGGTGCGCTGTTCGCTGTGTGACAACGGGCGTAATCCGGGGGCTTCGTGATCGCTCCTCCGGCTGGTGGTCGGCTGCGGGGCGGAGCGCGGGGCCTGGTGGGCATCCTCGATCGCGGGGCGGCTTGAGCGGCGGATCTGCAGGGGTGGCTTGAATCCTTGGCCCGCGGGGTGACTCGAATGGTGGTCGGGTGTGGCGGGAACCGTCCCCGCGTTGCTGCCATACCCGCC
>JAATGR010000176.1 GCA_015654575.1 Actinomycetales bacterium | reverse complement strand
GTCGGGTCCGAGGAGGGTGCCGTAGCCGTCGGACAGGCGCAGGATCCGTTCGTGGATCTGCGCGGCACGAGCGGCCGCCTCGATCTGCTCGGGGCCGGCATCCGGACGCGCGAGCGCGATGTTCTCGGCGACGGTACCGTGCACGAGTTGCACGTTCTGGAAGACGAAGCCGACCCGTGCGTAGAGCTCGTCAGCACTGAGCTCGCGGATATCGCGCCCGCCGATCCGGATCGCGCCCGCCTCGGCGTCGTGGAAGCGGGCGAGCAGCGCCGCCAGGGTTGACTTGCCGGAACCGGAGGGTCCCACGAGAGCGGTCACGGTGCCCGGCTCGAGCCGGAGCCCGATCTGCTGCAGCACCGGCGCGCCCGGCCGGTAGGAGAATCCGACGTCGTCGAACTCGACGAGGCTCTCCGGCGCCGGTGGCGTGCCCTCGCCGGGCTGCGTCTCCAACTCGCTCTCGTCGAGCGTGACCTGGATCCTGCGCGCGGCGAGCATCCCCGCACGCAGCCCCGACAGGCCGTAGCCGACGCCGAGCAGCCGTGTGCCGAAGGTGGTCCCCAGCAGCAGGAACGGCAGCAGCGTCGCCGGCGCCAGAGCGCCCGTCGTCACGAGCGCGGTCCCCAGCAGTACGATCAGCAGCAGCGAGGTTGAGGGCCTGGTCGCGAGGTCCATGAGGGTCTTCTGCCTCGTGAACGGACGCTGCCAGTCGTCGAGGAACCGGATGTACTCGCCGAGGCGCGCGTGGAACGTGGACGCCGCGGCGCCGCCGAACACCCGGATCACCGGCTGACCGTCGAGATAGCCGGAGGCCTCCTCGCCCATCCGTTCCGCCCAGCGTGCGGCCTGCGAGACGCGCGTACCGGAACGGACCACCATGACCCCCATCGTGATCGCGTAGACCAGCACCGGCAGCAGCAGGAGCAGCGCGATACGCCAGTAGACCACGAACAGGTAGACGAGCACCGCGACCGGCGCCACGACCGCGGCGACGGCATCCGGAACGGCGTGGGTCACGAGGTAGTGCAGCGCAAGCGTGTCGTCCTGAACCAATTGCTTGACCTGACCGGAGCCGCGGGCGTCGAACCATCCCAGCGGCACGCGCGCCAGCTTCGCCAGCAGTCGCTGTCGAAGGTCTCGTTCGAATCGCGCATCCACCCCGTGCAGCCACAGCATCAGGAGGAGCGCCAGCACGACACCGGCCGCCATCACGACCACAGCCGCGATCCCCACCGGCCACAGCAGATCGGGGGTGGCGTCGAGGAGCATCAGACGGGCGAGCTCCGCCAAGAGCACGAACGGCGCGAGCTGGATCAGGGTGACGAGGCCCTGCACCACACCGGCGACGACGAGCATCGGACGCAGCGGTGCGAGCAGCCGCCCGGCGGCCTGCGCGCGCCAGGTACCGCGGCGGCTCGCCGCCGGCGCCGCAGCCGTGACCGTCTCCGCCTCCCGAGGGACGGGGGCCGGGGTCACCTGCGGTTCCGGTTTCTCTCCCTCCTCCGGCGCCGCTGTCGACTGTGCGCGGAGTGTGCCCATCGCCCGCCCGAAGAACCAGTAGGCCTGCTGGTACAGCTCGGACTTCGGGAATCCGAACTCGTCCCGGAGGAGCGTGCGCAGGTGTTTCAACGATCCCGACTCTGGTGCCACCCAGCCATACCAGTTCGACCAGTCCCTCACCTCGATTGCCGCCGCGAGCGAGGCGGCGTCGCGCCTGGGCACCCGGTGGACGACGAGCCTCGGGTGAGTGGGCAGCGGGATCGCACGATCGGCCGGATCGTGATCCTCGAGGTAGAGCTCGATCGGGACGTGCTCCGGTACGGTGCGCACGATCGCACTGATCGCGGGGACGGAGGCCGCGTCGCCGACCAGCAGATACCCCGAGGGCAGTTCCTCCGGAAGTTCGAACTTCGACGACCCCAGCGACGTCACCGACACCTTCTGTCCAGGCGTCGCCGCCTGCGCCCATGCCGATGCGGGACCGGCCGGCTCGTGCAGCACGAAGTCGACGCTGAACGTGCCGGCGCCCGTGTCCGCGTCGCTGATGGTGTAAGCCCGCTGGTGCTCGATGCCCTTCCCGTCCGGATCGGGGAACCAGAACCGCAACCATGCGGTCGGCAACGCGGCCACCTCCTCGAAGAGCGTCGATGACGCCAGGCGCACACGCAGGAAGTTCGGCGCAAGCATCTCGGTGCTCAGCACCGTCGCATCGTGATCGCGTGCGCCGAAGCCGCGCACCACGGCTCCTTGGAAACCCCGCTTGGCCATCAGATGCCCTCTCCCCTCGCGGCAAGCTCTGCCAGTACCTCAGCCGTCGGCCTCCCCGGAGGGGCTGCGGAGATAAAGCCCCCGATCGCCGCCGCCAGCAGCATCCGCAGATACTGTTCCGAGTCCACGGCGGGGATGCGCGCATGCGCGGACCCGATCCGCGCGTCGGCGAGGATCTCATCGGTCGCCTCACGCCTGACCTCATCGAGCCCGTCGGCGCGTTCCCGCTGCAGGTCCTCCGCGGCGGCGTATCCGATCGCGATCGAGGCGACGGCGCTGCACAACACGATCGCCGCGTCACGCGCGTAACCGCGCCGCTCCAGCGCGGCCGCCGCGTCCGCCAGGAGCGCCCGCCCCGCCTCGCCGCGCGGGAACAACGTCTGCAGGTAGGCTCCCAGCCCGGGGCGGGCGAAGACCTGGCCGCGCAGCTGCATCCCGAACGAGATCAGATACCGCGCGGCCGGGAGCGCGGAGTCGTCCGTCAGCCGGAAATCACCGACCAGGCTCTCCCCGACGAGCCGTTCCAGGCCCCAACGGCCGTCGACGTGCCGATACAGCGCCGTCGTCGAGACGTCCAGCCGGTCTGCCACGGCGTTCATGCTGAGCGCGCGGAGACCCAGCTCGCGACCGATCCCGACGATGTCGCTCTCCTGGATCCGGCGGGGCCGGCCACCCGTCCGCGCCATGGGCCCGCCTCTAAGTTGATGGGAGTAACTATGGGGAGCCTAATCAGCGGGAGCGCAGTCGGCAAGCAACCCACCAGATTCGCCGACCGCCGCCCGCCGTTGGCGGATGACGTCACAGATCGTCATCTGCGATGCGATGTGCAGCCACACCCGTCGCGGAGCGCCTACCTTCGAAGAGCACCCAAGAACGTCGCGTCGGCTCGTCCCCGACATCCCGGCATCCGGTCGCGCCGATCGCGACCAGAAGGAGAATTACAGCCATGCCCAGACCCACCCCCCGCGCGCTGCTCGCCGGCGCCGCCCTCGCCGCAGCGGCGCTCTCCCTGAGCGGGTGCAGCCTGGCCGCCTCCAGCGGATCCGATGCGGCAGCCACCGATGGCAGCACCGTCTACTTCGGCGTCTCCGCCGCGGAGACCGGCCAGTACGCACAGTACGGCGAGCAGTTCCGTATGGCCTTCGACCTCGCGGTCGAGCAGGTCAACGCCGCCGGCGGCATCGATGGACATCCCGTCGCCCTTAAATACGAGGACTCGCAATCCGACCCCAAGCAGTCGGTGACCGTCGCGCAGAAGTTCGTCGACGACTCCGACGTCATCCTCGCCTTCGGCGACTACTCCTCGGCCGCCTCCATACCGGCCTCCCCGATCTACACCGCGGGTGGCCTCGTGCAGTACGGGTTCAACAACTCCAACCCTGACTTCACCACCGAGGGCAGCGAGTACCAGTGGTCGACCTCGATCACGACGGATGCGACCTACACCTGGACCGCCGACTACATCAAGTCGCAGGGGATCGACACGGTCGCCGTCGCGTACCTCAACTCTGCCGACTGGGGAATCCCCGCCTATGACGCGTTCAAGGCCGAGGCGGACAAGATCGGCCTCACCATCACCGACGCGGAGGGCGTCGACGCGACCAGCGACGACTATCGCCCCTCGCTCACCAAGGCCGTCGCGGACGACCCCGAAGCGTTCGTCGAGATCGGCTACGGCCCCGACGCCGCGAAGATCGTCACCCAGCTGCGGGCGATCGGATACGAGGGACAGTTCTACGGCGGTCAGGACGAGGAGTCCTTCAACGGCACCCCTGACGCCGAAGGCGCGATCATCGGGAGCGAGTTCCTCGAGACCAGCGACGACCCGAACGTGCAGGCATTCGTGTCGGCGTTCCAGGCCAAGTACCCCGATCAGACCGACGTCACGCTGTTCGAGGCAGGCGCCTACGACGCGCTGAACGTCGCGGTCGCCGCGGCCGAGGCCGGCGGGATCACCCGGGACGGGATCCTCCAGGGCTTCCAGGAAATTCAGGACGTGCCGAGCGTCGTCTACGGGACGATCACCTTCGACACCACGACCCGTCGGGTGGCCTCACCCCAGCTGACGGCAACCGTTCTCAAGGATGGGAAGTGGGTGGAGTACGCCGGCTGAGCTGGCAGAATCCACCGCATATCGTGCTCGACACTCTGATCGCCGGCCTGCTCCGAGCGAACGTATACGCCCTCGGAGCGGTCGGCATATCCCTCGTCTTCGGCGTAATGAACGTCGTCAACTTCGCCCAGTTCTCGTTCTTCGGGCTCGGTGCGATGCTCGCGTGGTTCTTCGTCGCGCAACTGGGCGTGTCCTTCTGGATCGCGCTGCCGCTGGTCGTCGTCATCTGCGCCGCTCTCGGACTCCTCATCAACGTATCCGTCGTCCGGCCCCTCGCCGCCTTCCTGCCCCTGGCGGCGATGCTGTCGACGTATGCCGTGTCGCAGATCCTCGACAACGTGTCGCAGCTCGCCTTCGGCGCGCAGTTCCGGGTCTTCCCGCAGGTGCTGCCGACCACGAACTTCCAGATCGGCGACATGCACTTCGGCACCTCCGATCTGGTGATGCTCGGGATCACCGCGGTCGCCATGGTCGCCCTGACGCTCTTCCTGAAGCGGGGAAAGCTCGGTCGCGGCATCCGCGCCACCGCACAGGACCAGGAGGCCGCCCTGCAGATGGGCATCCCGGTCGGTCGCGTGCAGAACCTGTCGTTCGTGATCGCCTCCGCCCTCGGCGGCATCGCGGGCGTGTTCTTCTCGCTGTACGTCGGGGTCGTGAACCCCACCTCCGGGCTGAACATCGGGATGACGGCGTTCGTCGCCGCGACCGTCGGCGGACTGGGATCGCTGGTCGGCGCCGTGATCGGCGGGTTCGTGCTCGGCATCCTGGAGGCCTTCGGCATCTACGTGTTCGGCGACACCGCGCGGCAGATCATCATCTTCGTGGTGCTGATCCTGGTGCTGGTGATCCGCCCCGGCGGCCTGCTGGGAAAAGTTCCTCTCATCTCCGCCGAGCCGCTGACCGGCACGTTCCTCGGGCGGGGGCGCCCGCTGCGCATCCCGCGGTGGGTGTGGATCGCGGGGTTCCTCGTCATCGGTGTCGTCGTGCCGGTGTTCGGCTCGAGCTACATCCTCACCACCGGCACCCAGGTGCTCGCCTACGCTGTCATCGCGGCGGGCTTCACCCTCACCGCGGGCCAAGCCGGCGTGCTCGCGCTCGGGCAGGCGGGCCCGATCGCGATCGGCGCCTACGCGTCGGCGATCCTCACGCTGTATGTGCATCTGTCCTTCTGGGTGGCGCTGCCCCTCGCCGGTCTCGCCGCCGCCGTGGTCGCATCGATCCTCGCGTCCCCCATCTGGGGTGTGCGCGGACACTACATCTCGATCGCGACCCTGGGCCTCGGCATCGCGATCGTCGCGGTCATCCAGCTGATCTATCCGCAGGGTATCTACGGCATCCCGGTGCCGCAGATCGGCGACATCACGCTGTCGACGCCGGTCGCGTACTACCTGATCGACTTCGCCGTCCTGCTCATCACGCTGTTCGTGATGTGGCGGATCCGCCGCTCCCACCTGGGCAAGGTGATCGCCTCGGTGGGCGCCGACGAGGTGGCGGCGCTCGCCTCCGGCGTGCGCGTGCGCGATTACAAGGCACTCTCCTTCGCCGTCTCCGCGTTCTTCGCCGGCGTCGGCGGGTCGCTGCTGGCCCACCAGTACACCTACATCGACCCGACGATGTTCACGATGCTGATGTCGCTGCTGGTGGTCACGATCGTCATCCTCGGCGGCGTCGGCCTGCCCTACGGGGCCGTGGTCGGCTCGATCATCCTGATCGGCGCCATGGAGCTGCTGCGGATCACCCCGGAGCTGCGCATCATCGTCTACGGGCTGGTGCTGATCCTCGCGGTGAGGTTCCGGCCCGGCGGAATCCTGGTGAGGAACTCATGAGCGGCCCGATCCTGAGCGTCGATCGTCTGCAGCGCCACTTCTCCGGCGTCACAGCCGTCGACGGCGTCTCCTTCCACGTCGCCGAGCACGAGGTCGTCTCGATCATCGGACCGAACGGCTCGGGGAAGACGACGACGCTGAACCTCGTCACCGGCACGCTCTCCCCCGACGAGGGAAGTATCACACTCGATGGCGTGCGCATCGACCGGTCCGACGCGGTCAGAGTGGCGGAGCACGGCATCGCACGCACCTTCCAGAACGGACGCGTGTTCGCGACCCTCTCCGTCGCCGACAACGTCGAGGTCGGTCTGCACTCGACTCTGCAGGCGACCCGCCCGTTCCGACGGCTCTCCCACGTGTTCCTGCTGCGCTGGATCCCCCTGCTGGCGGAACTGTTCGTCGCGATCGTCGGCACCCCAGCCGCCCGCCGCGAGCGGCAGCGGATCGACGCAACCATCCGCACCGAGATCGATCGGTTCGAGGCGCGACTGGGGCCGCGACGCAACGACCCCGCCTACTCCCTCAGCTACGCCAACCGCCGGCGCACCGAGATCGCGCGCGCCCTCGCACTGGCGCCGAAGCTCCTGGTCCTCGACGAGCCCACGGCGGGCATGAACCAGTCCGAGACGGCGGAGGTGCTGGATCAGCTGCTCGAGCTGAAGGCGCGCGGCCAGACGATCCTGTTGGTCGAGCACAAGCTCGATCTGGTGATGACCGTCTCCGACCGCGTCATCGTCATGGACGGCGGACGCATCATCGCGGAGGGCGCCCCGCAGACGGTCCGGCGCGACCCCGCCGTCATCCAGGCCTACCTCGGCCGGCGACGGGGCCTGGACGGGGAGGCGGAGGCATGAGCGCGCCGCTCCTCCGGCTCGACGCGGTCGACGTGCACTACGGGCCCTTCCACGCGCTCCGCGGCGTCACGATCGAGGTCGGCGAGGGAGAGATCGTCTCGCTGCTCGGCGGAAACGCCTCCGGCAAGTCGACGACGATGAAGACCATCCTCGGGCTGAACCGGGCCCGCGCGGGATCCATCGTGTTCGCCGAACGCGACATCACCCACGACTCGACCACTCGACGCATCCGGGGCGGGATCGCCAGCGTACCGGAAGCGCGACGCGTCTTCGGGCAGATGACCGTAGACGAGAACCTGCTGGCGGGTGCCTACACCCGCAAGGACCGTGCCGGGATCGCCGCGGACCTGGAGCGGATGCGCGAGTACTTCCCCCGACTCGCCGAACGTCGTAAGCAGGAGGCGGGGACCCTCTCCGGCGGCGAGCAGCAGATGCTCGCCTTCGCTCGCGCGCTGATGAGCCGTCCGCGACTGATCTGCATGGACGAACCGACAATGGGACTCTCGCCGAAGCTCGTCGACCAGGTGCTCGACGAGATCGCCCGCCTCAACCGGGAGCTCGGCGTCGCCGTGCTGCTGGTTGAGCAGCAGGCCGAGCTGGCGCTGTCGATCGCCAGCCGCGGCTACGTGCTCGCCACCGGTGAGATCGTTGTGGAGGGACCCGCCGGCCAGCTGCTCGCCGACCCCCGGATCCAGGAGGCCTATCTCGGAAAGGGCGGCGCATGACGACGCACAGACAACGGCTCGGATTCTTCACCAGAGTCCTGGACGACGGCACGGCCGGAGAGCGCTACCGGTTGGCGCTGGAGCAAATCCGCGCCGCAGAAACAGCGGGATTCGATTCCGCCTGGGTTGCGCAGCATCACTTCCACGAGCAGGAAGGCGGCCTGCCCTCGCCCTTCGTGCTGCTCTCGCACGCCGCAGCGCAGACCTCGCGCATCCTGCTCGGAACGAGCATCGTCACCCTCCCGCTCGAGGCGCCCCTCCGGGTCGCCGAGGACGCAGCAGTGCTGTCACTGCTCAGCGGCGGCCGCCTGGAGCTCGGGATCGGCAGCGGCGGCACCCCCAGCTCGTTCCCGCCGTTCGGGCACGATCCCGCCGACCGCGCAGAGATCTACGCCCGTCACTACAACCAACTGGTGGCAGCTTTGGGCGGCGCCGAGCTGACGAGCGACGGCGGACGCCTCTACCCCGCGGCGCCGGAACTGCTCGACAGCCTGTGGCAGGCCACGTTCTCCGCCTCCGGCGCTGCGCGCATCGGCGCCGCCGGATCCGGCCTCATGCTGTCGAAGACCCAGCCCCACACCGACGGGAACGGATTCGGCGCGCTCGCGGACACGCAGCTGCGGCTCGTGGAGGCCCACGCGACCGCGCTGCCCTCCGGCATCCGCCCGCGCGTGTTCGCCTCCCGGAATCTCGTCGTCGTGGAGGACGAAGAGCTCGCCGAACGGCTCGCCCAACGCGGGATCGAGCGTTCGCTCCCCACGGCGGGGTCACTCGGCATCGATGTGCCGGCCGGGGCGTCCACGGAGGAGCTGCTCGCCCTGTTCGACATCCATGTCGGAACCCCGCAGCAGGTCATCGCACAGCTCGGGGAGGATCACGTCCTGACGGCGGCGAGCGACATCGTGTTCCAGTCCCACCCCGTCGACCCTCCGCACGAGGTGCTGCTGTGCTCGCTCGATCTGATCGCCACCGAGGTCGCGCCAGCGCTCGGCTGGATACCCTCCACCGCTCATGACGAGGAACTCTCCCATGCCTGATCTCATCGACGACCTCGTCGGAATCGCCCCCGGCGATCGCCTCGACCTACTGCGCGCCGCCCGTCCAACCGCGCGTCAGGATGCGCAGACCAGCTACGACGCACTGATCACCGCACCGGCCGACCTCCTCCGCGCCAGCCGCACCGAACGCATCGCCCTCGGGTACTGGGTCACGGCCCTCAGCACCGCCGACGCCCTCGCCGCGCACTACCGCGCCCTGCTCGCCGAGACCGACCCCACGGTGCTGGCCGCGATCGATGCGGCGCTGCCCGATGCCGTCACGATCGGCCCGACCGGCTCCTATCCTCCGGGTCCGCTGAGCATCGAGGACGAGACCGGCCTGCACTGGCGCACCCCGGACACGCTTCGCGGCCGCCTCGGTCCACGACTGGCAGCCGCGCTGGAGCATGCGCACCTCCTGACCTACCGACCCCGGGATGCCAGCCCCGACCGACTGCAGGAACTGCTCGACGCGGGCTGGTCCGCCGACGGGGTCGTGACCGTCTCGCAGCTGGTCGCCTTCACCCACTTCCAGCTCCGCGTGATTGCGGGGCTGCGCGCTCTCAAGGAGGCGAACTGACATGTCCGACGCAGTGATCCGCTATCCCGACATCACTCGGCCGAACGCGTTCACCCAGGAGGAGCTGGGCTGGGTGCCGTGGCTGACGCCGAAGACCATCGACGAGCTCACCGAGGACGACTACACCGCACTCACGGAACGCTCTCGCGCGCAGAACCCCTATTTCCGGCTGCTGGTGCGCGATCCGGTGGTGCTCGGCGCTCGCACCCGGGCCGACAACGACATTTTCTACAACACCGACGCGGGACTCGGCCGCGCGGAGCGCGAGGTGTCCGCCGCCGCGACGTCCCGGGTGAACGGCTGTATCTACTGCGCGTCGGTGCACTCTCGCTTCGCCTCGTTGCAGGCGCCGAAGCGCCGCGAGGATGTCCAGCTGCTGCTCGACGAGGGGATCGATGCGACCCAGGACGACCGGTGGACGGCCGTCGTGGAAGCCGCCGCGGCACTGACCGCGACCCCGCAGACGTTCGGCCGCGGGCACATCGACGCCCTCCGCGCAGCGGGGGTCGACGACCAGGGCATCGTCGACGCGATCCAGAGCGCCGCATTCTTCAACTGGGCGAACCGCCTCATGCTCTCCCTCGGCGAACCCACCCCTCCCACTGCCTCCTGACCGCGGCGCCCGGCTCCCAGCTGACCCGAAGCCCACTGGGTAGACTGATGCCACTCGCGGGAGTGGTGAAATCGGCAGACACGCAGGATTTAGGTTCCTGTGCCTTCGGGCGTGGGGGTTCAAGTCCCCCCTTCCGCACGGGGACACAGCTCACGCCCCGCCATTGCCCTTGACGACGGGAATCACGTGCACTCTCTCGGCCTGCTGCCCTGGCTGGACCCCGCCACCATCATCGAATCGGCCGGACCCTGGGCGCTGCTCGTGGTCTGCCTCATCATCTTCGCCGAGACCGGACTGCTCATCGGCTTCATCCTGCCCGGCGACACGCTGCTGGTCATCTCCGGCCTGCTGACGCACACGAACGACGTCTTCGGCCTGAACATCTGGGTGGTGTCGCTCCTGATCGCGCTGGCGGCGTTCATCGGCGGCGAGGTCGGCTACTACATCGGCCACAAGGCCGGGCCCACGATCTTCGAACGCAAGGAGTCAGGCCTGTTCAGCAGCAAGAACGTGGAACGGACCAACGCATTCTTCGAGCGCTTCGGCGGGCTGACCGTGGTCCTGGCGCGCTTCGTCCCCGTCGTCCGCACCTTCACACCGGTCGCGGCTGGCGTCGGACACATGCCCTGGCGAAAGTACACGATTTACAACCTGATCGGAGCGTTGCTGTGGGGCTTCGGACTGACGCTCGCCGGCTATGTGATCGCGTACATCCCCTGGATCCGCGACTTCGTGACCGAGTACATCGACATCATCCTCCTCGGCGTGGTCGTGCTCACCGCCGCGGTGACCATCTGGCACTACCTGCGCGAACGCGGGAAGTCCAGGAAAGACGCCGCCTGACCGCTCCCTGCCGCGGCCGATCAGCCGTGAGCGTCGTGCTCGAGGTGCCCGGCGTGCTCGAACTGGAACGTCGAATGCTCCACGTCGAAGTGCGAGGCCAGGCACCCCTGGAGTTCTTCGAGCAGGTTACGCGCGCGCCCGTCCGCGAAGGCGTCCTCGCCGACGACGACGTGCGCGCTGAACACCGGCGCCCCGCGAGTGAGCTGCCAGACATGCAGGTCATGGACCGCCACCACGCCGGGGGTTGCGAGCAGGTGCCGACGGATCTCCTCGACCTGCATCCCCTTCGGCGTCGCCTCGCTCAGCACGGCGAAAACCTCGCGAAGCAGCCCCACCGCACGGGGCACGATCATGGCGGCGATGACCAACGAGACGATCGCGTCTGCGGGCATCCATCCGGTGAGGAGGATGACGACGGCCGCGACGATCACGGCGACAGATCCGAGCAGATCACCCAGCACCTCGATGTAGGCGCCGCGGACGTTGATGCTGCTGCGCTGCGCAGCGCTGAGCAACCACATCGAGATGCCGTTGGCGACCAGCCCGACGACCGCGACCACGAGCATCAGCGTGCCCGCGACCTCGACCTCCTCGGGATGCAGCAGCCGCAGCACCGCCTCGATCGCGATCCATGCGGAGAGCACCGTGAGCAGCACGCCGTTCACGAGCGCCCCGAACACCTCGGCGCGCTGGTATCCGAACGTCCGCCGCTCGTCCGCGGGCCGCGAGGCGACCGCGCCGGCGACGAGGGCGATGACGAGGGCCGCGGCATCCATCAGCATGTGCACGGCGTCGGCCAGCAGCGCCAGCGATCCTGAGAAGACCGCGCCGCCCACCTGGACCAGGAACACGGCAGAGGTCAACGCGAGCGACATCGCGAGCAGACGCCGATTCCCGGCGCCCCGGACACCGGAGACAGGAGCGTGGTCGTGCATAGAACTCAGGCTATTGCCGGACCCGCCGCCGGTGCCCGAATGCAGCGCAGTCGGGAATGAGACCGGTTCTCGGACTCCCTGACTGTTGCTGGCCATGACCTTTGTGAACAGGCAGACGGCAGCGAGGGCCGTGAGGATGCCGCCGCCGATGCGGGTTCAGATGGCAGAGCCCAGCCGTTCGTGCGTGGGTAGGCCGGTGCGTTACCCGGATGGAACAGAGCGCACAGAAGCGGCCCGCTCCATCCGGGTTTGATCTAGTGAGGGGAACGCGGCGCGGCGCGGTCGACGCCGAGCGAGAGCGATTGCGCCGGTGACCACGAGACCGACCAGTGCGAGCACAAACAGAGCCAGCCTCAGGTAGCTCGAGATCGCAACCCATGCGGGGGCGAGGATCGGATCGAGCCCCTGGTCTTCCCGCATCCGGTACTTAACGCCTTCCATCACTGTCAGCACGATCGCGCCAAGAAGCCCAATTCCGCCAACGACGGTGAGGATCACCCATGCTCTTCTCACAAAGCGCTGGTCCTACCCGTTGCCGTGATGACTGCGGACGTTAGCTCCCCAGTTCGCGTGATTGCTGCGAGCACGCTCGAGGGTGTAGGCACCAGTGAAGGGCACCCCGTAGAAGCTGGCGACGACGTGGCAGTTGTCCTGCCGCTGGAGTGTCGCCTTATTCGTGATCGCACGCCACACAGCCTTCCACTCGTTCCACCCATCTCCGCGATGACCGCACCGTTCGGTGAGATCATGGGGCGCCGCGTCGATGTGGGCGAACCGCCATATGCAGATCGGCGACGTCGGCGTCGTCGAGCTGTCGTCCACGCTGGCTCGTCAGCCGACCCCGACTCCGGACGCCAGCTGGCGAAGCGGATCGAAGCCATGAGACGCGAACACAAGTGGTCAGCGTCGCGTATCGCGTTCGAGCTCTCCGAAGAAGGAGTCCTGGTCAGCCGCCGGACGATTACCCAGCTCCTCGGGGTAAACGCGCAAGAGTTCATCGACCCGAACGGCGAGACCAACCGAGAACCACACAAGATCGCCGTAGGCACACGTGCCCAAAGTTCTCTGGTTCCGACAGTGGGTGAAACTGGTTCTCGGTCACAGCCCGTGCAGCAACGGGAGCAGCGCGTGGAACGCACGTGCCCGGTGAGAGGAGGCGTTCTTCTCCGCCGCGGTCCACTCCCCTACCGTACGCGGGGTACCGGTCTGTCCGTCGGCGATGAAGATCGGGTCGTAGCCGAAGCCACCGGTACCCGAGGGCGCGGTCGCGATGCGCCCCGGCCAGACGCCCGACACCACGGACTCAGAGCCGTCCGCCCGCACCAGCGCGATCGTGGACACGAACTGCGCAGCCCGGTGCGGGTCGGCGATGTCGGAGATCTGATCGAGCAGGAGCTCGAGATTCGCCCGCGGATCCTTGTGATGCCCGGCCCAGTACGCGGAGAACACGCCCGGAGCACCGCCCAGCACGTCGACGCAGATGCCGGAGTCATCCGCGAGAGCCGCGAGCCCGGTGCGCGCCGCCGCAGCGCGCGCCTTGATCAGGGCGTTCGCCGCGAACGTGACCCCGTCCTCGACCGGCGCGAAGCCATCATAGGAGACGACCTGGAGACCGGGCCTCGCGCCGGCGACGATCTTCTGGAACTCCTCGACCTTGTGCGGATTGTGCGTGGCCAGCACGATCCGTTCGCTCACCGGGCGGCCCCAGCGAGGGCCTCGGCCTGGACGTCGCGCAGCTGCGCGCATCCGGCGATCCCCAGCTCCAGCAGCGCATCGAGCTCGCGCTTGTCGAAGGGAGCGCCCTCGGCCGTGCCCTGCACCTCGACGAAGAGTCCGCGGCCGGTGACGACGATGTTCATGTCGGTCTCCGCGCGCACGTCCTCGACGTAGGCGAGGTCGAGCATCGGCTCGCCGTCGATGATCCCCACGGATACCGCTGCGACGGAGTCGAACAGCGGCTCCGAACGCTGGGCGATGAACTTCTTCTCACGCCCCCAGGCGATCGCGTCGGCGAGCGCGACGTAGGCGCCGGTGATCGCGGCGGTGCGCGTCCCGCCGTCGGCCTGCAGCACGTCGCAGTCGATCACGATGGTGTTCTCCCCGAGCGCCTTCGTGTCGACCACCGCGCGCAGCGCACGGCCGATCAGCCGGGAGATCTCGTGGGTGCGCCCGCCGATCTTGCCCTTCACGCTCTCGCGGTCGTTGCGCGTGTTCGTCGCGCGCGGCAGCATCGCGTACTCGGCGGTGACCCATCCCTTGCCCTTGCCGGTAAGCCAGCGCGGCACGCCGTTGGTGAACGACGCCGTGCACAGCACCTTGGTCCCGCCGAACGAGACCAGGGCAGAGCCTTCCGCTTGCGCGGACCAGCCCCGTTCGATCGTGACCTCGCGCAGCTGGTCGATGGCGCGCCCGTCGGCGCGGGTGACGTCGGTCATCTCTGTCTCCTGGGGTGAGGGGTATTGGCAGGTCGCGCCGGGGAGCGGGACGCGTCGTCCACGAGTTCCCAGCCTACGCGGTAGCCCGTCCTGGATAGAGTGACCGGATGGGTACGGCACTGCTGACAGACCGCTACGAGCTGACGATGCTCGAGGCCGCACTGCGCGACGGGACCGCCGGGCGGCCCTGCGTCTTCGACCTGTTCGCCCGGCGTCTCGCCGGTGGGCGCCGGTTCGGCGTCGTCGCGGGCACGGGCCGGTTCCTCTCCCTGCTGCGCGACTTCCGCTTCGACGAGGAGACGCTGCGCTTCCTCCGCGACGAACGGGTGGTCGACGCCGCCACGCTCTCGTTCCTCGAGACCTTCCGCTTCCGCGGCTCGATCACCGGCTACCGGGAGGGCGAGCTGTACTTCCCGGGATCCCCCGTGCTGACCGTCACCGGCACGTTCGCCGAGGCCGTCGTCCTGGAGACGCTGGCGTTGAGCGTGCTGAACCACGACTCCGCCGTGGCGACCGCGGCCGCGCGCATGAGCATCGCCGCCGGAGCCCGCCCGCTGGCCGAGATGGGCTCCCGCCGGGCCGGGGAACGTTCCGCCGTCGCCGCTGCGCGCGCCGCCTACATCGCGGGGTTCGCCTCGACTAGCAACCTCGAAGCAGGGCGCCTGTGGGGGCTGCCGACCATGGGCACCGCCGCTCACGCCTGGACCCTGCTGCACGACAGCGAGGAGCAGGCGTTCCGCGCCCAGATCGACACTCTCGGGCTGGACACGACGCTGCTGGTGGACACCTATGACATCCCCCGCGGTGTCGAGACCGCGATCCGGGTAGCGGGCACGGGGCTCGGCGGTGTGCGCATCGACTCCGGCGACCTCCCCGTCGTCGCCCGAACCGTGCGTGAACAACTCGACGCCCTCGGCGCGACCGCGACCCGGATCACCGTGACCAGCGATCTGGACGAGTTCGCAGTGGCGGCGCTCGCCTCCTCCCCCGTGGACGCCTACGGCGTTGGCACCTCCGTCGTCACCGGCTCCGGCACGCCGACGGCGGGAATGGTCTACAAGCTCGTCGCCCGTCAGAGCACGGACGGCGGCTGGGTCGCCGTCTCGAAGACCTCCGCGGCCAAGCAGTCACCCGGAGGACGCAAGACGGCCTTCCGCCGACTGGCCGACGGCGTCGCCGATGCCGAGATCGTCTCGACCGCCGCGGGCTTCGACGTTCCCGCGACGCCCACCGCGTACCCGCAGGCCCGCGCCCTGCAGACGACGCTCGTCGACGCCGGCGAACCGGACACGTCATTCGAGGGCCCCGCCGGCGTGGAGGCTGCCCGAGCGCATCATCGCACCGTGCGCAAGGAGCTTCCGCTCGCCGCGCTGCGGCTCAGCCGATCCGATCCGGCGATTCCGACGATCTACGTCTGAGGCCGCGACGCGCTAGCGCAACGACTCGTAGATCTCCTTGCAGGTCGGGCACACCGGGAACTTCTCCGGGTCGCGGCCGGGCGTCCACTTCTTCCCGCACAGGGCGCGCACCGGCTTCCCCGTCAGCGCCGACTCGAGGATCTTCTCCTTCTGCACATAGTGCGAGAAGCGCTCATGATCGCCTGGTTCGAGGTTCTCTTCTTGGATGAGCTCTTCGAGCTCGCGATCGAGGGTCGTCGTGCCGCCGGTCTCGGGACGGTCCAAGGGCGTGCTCATGGTGCCCGATTCTACCCGGGCACCGCTTTCACCCGGCCGATTCCGCGAACTCCATCAGGACGCTGCCCCGCCGCTCGAACAGCCGGGATCCGATGATCAGCCCGCCGAGGAAGACCACCAGGCCGATGGCAGTGCCGAGCGTCAACGCGAGCATGCCGTACGCGGGGTCGACGGTGACCGCGAGCCATGCCCACCACAGCGCCGGGGCGCTGAACGCCAGGGCGCCGCCCATGACCAGCGTCTGCGCGGCGATCGCGGATCCGCCGGTGCGCTGTGGCTGCTGGAAGGGACTGTCACCGGGGCGGCTGACCGGGTAGGGCGCAGCGACCGACGACACGGACGACAGCCCCAGACCTGCCAGGAACAGACTGATGCAGACCCCCGTGAGCGCCGGCGCATACGCCCAGCGCCCGCTGATCGCAACCGATAGCGGAACCCCGACGGCGAGGGCGGCCGCGGCAGCCAGGACGATCGGGAGGAGACGCCCGGAACGGTCGGAGATCCCGCGGATCCCCGCGGCGATGTGCAGCCACAGGGCAGTGGAGTCGTACGCCAGGTCGTTGTGCGGCAGCCAGCCGAAGAACAGCACGACGACCGGGAGAGGGATCAGCGCCACGAACTCCGTCGGCACACCCGCGATCAGCAGCGGCACCACGGAGACCAGGGCGGCCACCGGGACGATCAGCACGTTCACCCAGTAGCGACGGTCGTGCAACCAATAGATGAGGCTCCGCGCAGCGATCGCGCCTCCGGGGGTGGCGGGCATCACCGAGAACCAGGAGAGCCGACCCCGCCCTCGCGCCGCCACCGGCCGCTCGCTGCTGCGGAGCATCCGCGCCACGAGCGCATACCAGGCGACCAGCAGCCCGGCGATGCCGATCAGTGAAACGGCGAGCGAGACCCATCCGTGCGGATCAGCGGCCTGCGCCGCGCCCGGCAACGACCAGGCGGCCCCGAGCGGCGTGAACGACAGCACCCTGACGGCCACCTCCAGCGCGGAGGGGACGCCGCCCTGCCAATAGAGCGAAGCGAAGAAGACACCGACGGGCACCACCACGAGCAGCAGGGCGAGCAGGAACAGACCACTCAGCTCCCGCGAACGCCGCTCGCGCAGAAGCCAGGCCGCCAACGTCTCCGACACGCGCATCAGCAGGAGCATCGTGACGACCCCGAGCAGCGGACCGGCCACCGCCGCCGCAACGCCCGCGCCGAGCCGCGACCACAGCACGCCGAGGCCAACAGCGGTCACGATGACAGCGAGCATCGGCACGCCGACCACGCTTCCAAGAAGCGACGCAGTCGCCAGCGGTCGCGCGGTCAGCCCGAAAAGCGCCAGCCGCCGGGGATCGAGCTGATCGGCCTCGCCGATGATCGGGGGCGCCGCGAGGCATCCGAATGCGAGCGCCGATCCGCCGATGACCGTCACCGCCTGCGCCGCGCCCGCCGGCACCGAGCCGAGGACGCTCAGCCCCGCCCAAGCGAGCGCGACCCCGCACACCACGAGGACCAGGCCGGTGAGGTGGCGGCCACGTTCCCGCGCACCGGTTCGCCCTGCGCCGATCAGCAGAGCGAACCTCAGTCGGAGAACGTGTGCAACCATTCCAGGCCCTCTCCGTCGCCGAGACCGCCGACCAGCTCCACGAAGCGCTCCTCGAGGGTCGCCTCACCGCGGATCTCGTCGACCGGGCCGTCTGCCACGAGGCGTCCTCCGGCGATCACGGCCACGCGATCGCAGACACGTTCGATCAGATCGATGCCGTGGCTGGAAAGCACGACGGAGCCGCCGGCCGCCACATACGAGCGCAGCAGATCGAGGATGACGACCGACGACGCGGGGTCGACGGCCTCGAACGGCTCGTCGAGCACGAGCAGGCGCGGCGCGTGGATCATCGCCGCCGCGAGCATCAGCTTCTTCGTCATGCCGGCGGAGTAGTCGGACACGATCCGCCCCAGCGCATCGTCGAGTTCGAGGACGGTCGTCAACGCCGCGACGCGCTCATCCACCCGGTCCTTGCGCAGCCCGCGCAGCAGGCCCGCGTAGGTGAGCAGCTGGCGGCCGGTGAGCCGGTCGAAGGTGCGCAGCCGGTCGGGCAGGACGCCGATCAGACGCTTCGCCTCGCGCTCGTGCGTGCGCACATCGACGCCGCAGACCCGGATGCTGCCCGCATCCGCTCTGAGCATCCCGGCGATCATCGACAGCGTGGTCGTCTTGCCTGCGCCGTTCGGACCGACCAGGCCGTAGAACGTGCCCGGCTCGACGGTCAGCGAGAGCGCCTCGACCGCGGCGGTGTCGCCGAAGCGCTTTCCGATCCCTTCGAGCACCAGGACGGGCGCATCGTCGGACGCATCGTCCGGGTCGGCTGGATCCCACAGGGCCGCCGCGGGAGGGGTCTCGGGCGCCGCGTCCGCTGACGGATGAGGTTCGACGGTCGTCACCGGATCCGGCGTCGCATCCGGTTCGGATTTCGGCTCGGGTTCGGAAGGCGTCGCCGGCACCGAGGGCTCGGACTCAGGCACAATCTGCGGCTCCGAGGCCGCGTCAGGCCAGGGCAGAGGCGGGGCCTCCGGAAGGGGCGGACGCGGCGGGATGAGCAGCTCGCGCGATGGCTCCGGCGGCTGCGAGGCCACGTGCTTTCTGCGCCGCCCGAAGAAGCGACCGCGCGCTCCCCGTTGCGACGCGGGCACCTCTGCGGCACCGTCCGACGAAGTCGGATCGGGGGCGGCGCCTGGTGACGGCCGGTCGGCGGAACCGGGGGATGGTGCGGTCACCCGACCACGGTACCAACCACGACAGACAGCGCCATGTGTGCGCGCCGACAACGCGCAACATGAGCACGCGGATAATTCACGATGACCCCCAGGTCGCCTCCAGGGGCCGCGCCTACGATCTGTCTGTGACGGAGAAGGCACATCGGATCCACTCGCTGCCCGACGATGCACCGTGGGACGGCGGCCTTCCGCCGGTCGGATCCCCCGAGCATCCGCTGCCGATCCGCGTGCTGGACCGCGTGCTCGCGTGGCAGCGGCCGGCGGTCGTCGCCCATGTGCGCAGCATCCGCCTCCGACGACCGGACGCGGGCCCCGCCGAGGTCATCCGCATCCTGGAGCGCCGGTACCTCGCGGCGGTCACGACGAGCGGCGCGGCCGTCGGCGTGACCGCGGTGATCCCTGGCATCGGCACCGGAGTGACCCTCGCCCTCAGCGGCGCGGAGACGGTCGCTGTCCTGGAGGCGAGCGGGCTGTTCGCCCAGTCGCTCGCCGAGGTGCACGGACTGCCCGTCGACGACCCGGACCGCGCGCGGGCGCTCGTCCTCACGCTCATGCTGGGCCAAGAGGGGATCGATCTCGTCGCAAGTCTCGCCGGTCAAACGCGCGGGAACGGCGGCAGCCGGCAGTCGTCCTGGGGGGAGATGATCGCGAAGACGATCCCGCGCGCCGCGATCGGCCCGCTGCTGGACCGGCTGAAGGCGGCGTTCCTGCGCCACATCGCGCCGCGCGGCGGCATGTCGTGGCTCGGAAAGGCCCTGCCCTTCGGTGTCGGCGCTGCCGTCGGCGGGGCGGGAAACCATCTGCTGGGTCGGCGTGTGATCGTCACGGCACGACGTGCGTTCGGACCGCCGCCGACGTCGTTGCCCGCCGTGCTCGATCCGCCATCAGACGGTCGAGGAGCGATCGATCGCATTCTGCGGAGACGACACGGTTAGGCTCGAGGGGTGATCTGGGCCCTCATCATCCTGCTGCTCCTCAACGCCGTCTACAACGTGGTCGTTTGGCCGCGCTTCTACAAGCGGATCGAGAAGGACGCGAGGGCCCGCGACGAGACCGGACGCCGCACGACGTTTTACACCGTCCATGCGGTGCTCATCGGGATCGCCCTGCTGCTGGCCCTCGTTTCGGCGGTCGTCGCGATCGTCGCGATCTTCACCAGCGCCTGAACTCCGCCCCGTCGGGCCGGTTCCCCTTCCGGAGAGCCTCCACAGACGACGGATGCCGCCCCGCGCACACGGCGCGAAGCGGCATCCGCTGAGGACGATGTCCCCTACTGGTCGAGCGTCCCGAGCGTGACCGACGCGGTGGAGGTCTGGCCGTTGCGCACGTACGTGAGCGTGGCCGTCGAACCGCCGGCGACGGCACGCACTTGGGCCGTGAGATCGACCGCGTCACTGATCGACGCACCATTGAACTCGGTGACGATGTCGCCAGCCGCGAGTCCGGCCCCAGCGGCCGCACCACCGGAGGTGACATCGGAGATGTAGGCGCCGGTGATGGTCGCGCCCTCGACCGCGGTCGAGTCCTGCACCGTGGCGCCGAGCAGACCATGGGTGGCCGTCCCGGTGTCGATGATCTCCTGCGCGACACGCTCGGCCACCGACGACGGGATCGCGAAGCCGACGCCGATCGAACCGGACTGATCGGTCGAGGAGGACGAGCTCGCGGAGGCGATCGCCACGTTGATGCCGATCACGTCACCCGACGAGTTGACCAACGCGCCGCCGGAGTTGCCCGGGTTGATTGCCGCGTCGGTCTGGATGACCGCGATCTTGATCGTGTCGGTCGTCGTCGTGGAGGTGTCCCCTTCCTGCCCGAAGTCGAAGTAGAACGGGCTGTCGGAGCTGTCGCCGGAATCACCGGAATCGCTCGAGTCGGACGAATCGTCCGGCGCGGCCGACGAGGTGATCTCGATCGAACGGTTCAGGGCGCTGACGATGCCTTCGGTGACCGTGTTCGACAGGCCGAGCGGCGCGCCAACGGCGACCGTCTCATCGCCGACGTTCAGCTGGGTCGAGTCGCCCCAGGTGATCGGGGTGAGACCGGAGACGTCGTCGAGCTTGATGACGGCCAGGTCGTAGGTCGGGTCGGTCCCCACGACGGTCGCGCTGTAGATCCGACCGTCGGACGTGGTGACCGAGATCGTCGGGTCGGCGACCTCGCCGTCGAGTGTCACGACGTGCGTGTTGGTGAGGACGTAGCCGTCATCGCTCAGCACGACCCCCGAACCGGTTCCCGCGGTGCTGCCGGTGGAGTCGCTCACGTCGATCGTGACCACGGACGGCACGACCTTCGCAGCCACGGCCGTGGTGTTGTTGACCGAGTCGGTGTTGTTCACGGTGACGACGGCGCCGCCCGACGCCGCCGTGGTCGAGCTGGTACCCCAAATGCCGACGCCCGCATAGGCACCGCCGAGGCCTGCCGCGCCGCCGACGATCGCCGCGGCGACGAGGAGGCCGGCGATGCGTCCGGCGTTCGACTTCTTCTTCGTGGCGACCGTGGTCGTTCCGAGCGGGTTCTCCCCCGAAGGAAGCGGTGCCCCGTAGGGCTGGGTCGGACCCGTGCCGCCCAGCGGAAGCGTCGGGGCCGTCTGACCGGGCTGCGCCGCCGGGCCGAAGGACTGTCCGGTCGGCTGGGTGGAAGCGGCCGGATAGGCCGCCTTCGGCGCCTGGGCGTACTGCCCCGCGTAGGTGCCGGGGTAGGGGGGGATGGCCGGCGGCTGTGCCGGTGCTCCCGCCGCCGGCGCGCCCGGGGCCGGCTGCGCGGTTGCCGCGGGCTGCGCGGGCACTGCAGGCTGCGCCGGCACCGCAGCCTGTGCGGGCACAACGGGCTGCGCCGCCGCCGGCTGCTGCGGAACAGCGGCCGCAGGCTGCGAGGGAACAGCGGGGGGCTGTTGCGCGGGAACGGAGGACGCCGTCGCGGCAGAAGGCTGGGCCGGCTCGGCGGCGGGCGTCTGTGCCGCGGACGCGGCCGGAGCCGGCGCCGCAGCGCCCTGGTCGGCCGAGGAGACGGGCTGTGCGCCAGGCGTCGTCGCCGGGGTTTCGGGTACGGCCGGAGATGCTGCGTCGTGGGGTTCGGGGCTGGTGCCCTCGGTGTCGCTCATGATTGCTCCTTCTGAACAGGCACCTTCACTGTGGCGGGCTGCTCTGTGCGTTACCTATGTCGAATATGGGAGCACACCATGCGAGTAACCTGTGTGCGATGCGAACGATTCCCGGCGCCTGGCGCCGCACCGCGCGCGGCGCCGGACTTCTGACCGCACAGGGCGAGTCCGCTCCGACCGTTTTCGCCGAGATGAGCGCCCTCGCCGCCCGCACCGGTGCGATCAATCTCGGCCAGGGCTTCCCGGACGAGGACGGGCCGGTAGAAGTGTTGAGCGTGGCGCGGGAGGCGATCGCGAACGGCGTCAACCAGTATCCGCCCGGGCGAGGTCAGGTCGATCTGCTGGCGGCGATCTGCGAGCATCAGCAGCGCTTCTACGGCATCCGCCTCGATCCGGAACGCGACGTGCTGGTCACCGCGGGCGCGACCGAGGCTCTTGCCGCGGCTCTGCTCGCGCTCATCGATGGCCCAGAAGACGAGGTCGTCGTGTTCGAGCCGTATTACGACTCGTACGCCGCCTGCGTGGCACTGGCCGGAGCCAGGCTCGTGACGGTGCCGTTGCGTCACCCGGATTTCCAGCCGGATCTCGACGAGCTGCGGGATGCGGTCACCGACCGCACGCGGATCATCCTCGTCAACGATCCGCACAATCCCACCGGCACCGTCTTCTCGGCCGAGACCCGCGCCGAGATCGTGCGCCTCGCCGACCTGCACGACGCGCTGATCGTCACCGACGAGGTGTACGAGCATCTGGTCTTCGACGGCATCCATCACACGCCGATCGCGACCGAAACGGGCGCGTGGGAACGCACGCTCTCGATCTCGTCGGCCGGAAAGACCTTCTCCACGACGGGGTGGAAGATCGGCTGGCTAAGCGGACCGGCCGAGCTCGTGAATGCGGTGCTGGCCGTCAAGCAGTTCCTGACCTACACGAACGGTGCGCAGTTCCAGCCCGCGATCGCGACTGGACTGCGATTGCCGGATACGTTCTTCTCCGGCATCGCGGACACGCTGCAGCGCAAGCGCGACCTCCTCGGCGAGGGGCTGCGCGCCGCCGGACTCCGCGTGTTCACGCCCTCCGGCTCCTATTTCACGGTGGCCGATGCCACGGCCGTGGGCGCAGCGGACGCTCTCGAGTTCTGCCGTTCGCTGCCGGAACGGGTCGGTGTGGTCGCGATCCCGATAACCGCGTTCGTGGGGCCGGAGCACCGCGGAGACTATGCGGGGCTGGTGCGGTTCGCCGCCTGCAAGCGGGTCGAGGTCCTCACCGAGGCATCGACCCGACTCGCCGCACTCCCCCGCTGAGCGACCGTCAGCGGGGCACCACGCGATATCGGCGCAGCCGCAACGCCGGGTTGACGCCGCGCACCCGATCGATCACCTCCCGGTCCACCGGGGCGAGCGCGATGCCCGGAGCCGCATCGAGTGCCGCGCGCGCAATGCCCTGCGGATCGATGACGGCCGACCGGCCGACCCCGATCGGTGCCGGATGATCGGCCGCCGCGACGTAGATGGTGTTCTCGATCGCGCGAGCACGAAGCAGGGTGTCCCACTGTTCTTCTTTGAGGGGGCCTCGCACCCATTCCGCGGGCACGATGATCAGTTCCGCGCCGGCGTCAACGAGGACCCGGGCAGCCTCGGGGAAGCGAAGATCGTAGCAGGTCATGATTCCGCAGGTGAACTCTCCGACCCGGAATACCTGCGCCTGCCCGGTCTCCCCTGGCGCGATCCACTCAGATTCACGCTGTCCGAACGCGTCGTAGAGGTGCTCTTTACGATATGTCGCGACGATGCCCTCGGCCGACACTGCGACGACCGTGTTGTGCACGCGGCCATCCTCCGCCCGCTCCACCAGGCCGGCGACGACGTGCACGCCGTGACGGGCAGCGGCCTCCCACAGCGATTCGGTGAAGGGCCCTCGCAACTCCTCCGCCGACTCCCGCAGGGTGGCGTCGAGGGGATCCACGAAGTAGCTCGCGTACTCGGGGAAGACCACGAGCTCCGCACCCGCGTTCGCGGCTTGCTCCGTCAGCTCGGTCACGGCCGCGCGGTTCGCCGCGGCGTCCGCGCGGGGGGCGTATTGGACGACGGCGACGAGGAGTGCGGGCATTCCCCCATCCTCGCGACACGGATGCGCCGCCCGCAACCCGCCGACGATTCGCCCGACTTCCGCGGCCGTGCTAGAGTTACCTCTTGTGCCGCGGGGTGGAGCAGTTCGGTAGCTCGCTGGGCTCATAACCCAGAGGTCGCAGGTTCAAATCCTGTCCCCGCAACGAATAAAGGCCCCAGATCAGGGATTCTCATCCCGATCTGGGGCCTTTTGCTTCGTCGCGAAATGGCGATCTACTCTCCGATCTTCAGAGATCCCGGCGCTCCTGCGCTGTGGTTGCCCCCGGAACGCTGGAGGACACGCCGAGGAGCAGGACGCGCGACACCAGATATGACGATTTATCGTCGAGTTCGAATGGCCCCTTAAAGTCGGCGTTCGACGATGCCGCGTGCGACCGCCTTCGCCGGAGAGGATTCCCGGATGAGAACCACCAAGAACACCGCCCCGAGGCTGCCCATGACGCCGTGCGGCGTCGGAACCGCGCCATAACCACACTTCTCGATCTCAGGCTGGAACATTGTCGGATCGTCGACTGGGCACGCCAGGACGCGCACGCATCGCTGATCCGGGCATCGCTCGAGGCCGAAGACGGCGAGAACAAAGGCGAATGTCGTACTAGGCGTGGTTCCTGCGCAGCACATAGACGATGACCAGCATCAGCAGGCCGCTCACGAAGGCGACCACCGCCAGCACCAGAGCGGGCACGAGATCCGCACCGGTGATCGCGAGCCCCGGCGGCGTGGACGGGACATCTGCCGCGAACTGGGCGCTCGACGGCGACGACTCCACCCCGCCACCATCCGGGTCCGTGCCCGACGCGACCGCGGTGTTCGTCACCGACCCCGCATCCACGTCCGCCTGCGTCACCGTATACGTCGCCGTGCACGTCACCGAAGCACCCGGCAGCAACGACGCCGCCCCCGCCGGACACGACACCGCCGACAACGACCCCGAACCCGAAAACGCCGTCTCCGCCACCGATATGTCCGTCAACGGGAGTCCGCCCGTATTCGTCACCACAAACGAGTAGGTCAGCAGCGCCCCGACGACGAAGGAATCCGACGATATCGGAGAGACGCTCTTCACGAGGGCGAGCGAAGCCGTCTTCGCCGTATTCGTGACGTTGCACGTGAATCGGTCGTGCACCGGGATATTTATTGTCCAAGACGGGAACGAGCCGCCCGTGTCGACGGTCTCCCCGGTGGTGAGATCGGTACACACCACAGTCCCGTCGTCAATACGAGATCAAGCTCGAAGAACCGCTCGCCATGGCGTCCGTGATTGTGTACGTCGCCCCGCTGCTGACCTCCGTGTCGGGACTTGTCGCCGACACCCCCGTCCCCGACGTCGTCGCGGAGGTGAGCGTCGTACCCGCACTATCGGCCACGCTCACCGTGAACTGATCGTCAGCAGAAACCCGCGAGTCAACGGTTTTCGTCACCGACAGCGTCGAACACAGGCTCTCCGATGTCACCTGCGCCGCGAAGCCCTCCGCAACCGTGCCGCTGTTGACCTCGACGATGATCGTGTTCAGGCCCGCCTGCCAGCCCGTCATCAAGTCTGTTGACGCCGCGTACGCCTGACGATAGCCGTAGTAGAGGTACGCGTCCGTCGTCGACTGCGGGAGGTTGGCGCCGGTCTGTTGCACCCCATTGACCCACACCCCGTTGACGTTGTTGTCCGCAAGCCAGTTCATGGAGAGCGCGAAGGACGCCGGGTCCACGGCGCCCGCGAGGTTGAACTGATACTGGTAATACCAGGTGCCGGAAGTGCTCGTCTGATTCTGGCCCGCGGTGCCGCCCGGCACCGTCGTTGAGGAGGGCGAAACGCATGCCGCCGAAATCCACTGCGATGCGCCGTAGGGGCTCGTCGCCCACGCAGAGTTCGCCTGCCCGACATATGCTTCCGCAAATGTCGGGCTCGTCGGATACGACGGTGCGAGACCTGTCGTAGGCACGATCAACGCATAGATCGGGTTGTATCCAGTGAGCCCGCCAGCGACGGTCCACCGCTGGTCGACGGTCGCATCGGCCGCCACCGATTGAGTCGAGGAGTCATAGCCCGTGTTGAAGATCTCCGGGTTTGTTGTGCAGTCGACCGTTGGAATGGTCGCCGCCTGCGCCGCTGTCGCGGTTGTGACGACCGCCACCGCGGACAAGCCTGCGACCGCGAGCGCGCCGGCTAGAAACCCTGACGTAATTCGCCGCAGCAAGGAACCCGAAGGTTGCTTACCAAATGGACGCTGTATCCAGCTTTTGCGTTCTTTCACGTTGCTCGGCACCCTTGCTTCTCCGTCCGAGAAAAGAGTCCGTCCGGCCAGCCATGAACGCAGTGTGGGGCTTCACTATGTCACAGATGCCGACTCATCCGTCCTGAAATGATGTACGTCAATAGAGACCCTCGTTATAGCGAGACGAGGCAGGGTGTGAAATATGACGTGATTCGGAGATCTTTTTTTGAAACGTGGATCTCAGCCGTACGCGAATGCGTTTACTGGTCGCCCTCCAGCGTCAGCAACTCGTTCACCGCATCCGTCAGACGCTGATCCGCCTCGCCGTACGACGTCCAGTCCCCGCTCTGCAACGCCGCATCACGGTCCGTCATCGCCTGCTTGGCCGCCTCCAACGCTGCCTGATACTCCGTCGTGGAATCGGTTCCCGTCTACGTATCGGTCGAGGTGCCGTCACCGGTATCCGGCACCACCTGCACATCGCCCGCATCGGCACCCGAATCACCGCCGAACAGGTCGTTCAACGCATCGTTGAGGGTGTCCTCGAAGGCCACGTCGTTGCCGAAGGCGACGAGCACCTTCTTCAGCTGCGGCAGTTGCGTGCCGCTCGAGGCCTGCACATACACCGGCTGCACGTACAGGAAGCCGCCGCCCACCGGCAACGTCAGCAGGTTGCCGTTGATGACCTCCGACTGCCCCTGCTTGAGCAGGTTGATCTGCGACGAGATGGTCGGCGTCGAATTAAACGTGTTCTGCACCTGCCCGGGGCCCGGAATGGTTGTGTCGGAGGCGATCTCCAGCAATCGGAGGGTGCCGTAGTCGTCGCTCTTCACGCCGGCGGTGGATCCGGCATCCGAATCGACCGCGAGGTAACCCATCAACACGTTGCGGGAATCGGTGCCGGTGGATCTGGGTATGAAGCTCGTGAACAGCGAGAACGTCGACGAGTCCTGGCCAGGCATCTGCATCGTCAGGTAATAGGGCGGCTGATTGACCGTCTCGTCGCTGGAGGTCGGATCGGCCGGGGTCGCCCAGACGTTGTCCTGCTGGTAGAACGACTGCGCGTCGTCGACGTGGTAGACGCCGAGCATCGCCCGCTGCACCTTGAACAGGTCGGTCGGGTAGCGCACGTGACTCATCAGCTCGCTCGACATGTCCGAGATGGACTTCAGCGTGGTCGGGTACACGTTCTGCCACGCCTGCAGCAACGGGTCCGTGTCGTCCCAGGCGTAGAGGGTGACGCTGCCGTCGTAGGCGTCGACGGTGATCTTCACCGAGTTGCGGATGTAGTTCACGGTGTCGAGCGCCACCTGAGGATCCTCGTTGTTGGCGTCCTCGATGGCCTGCGACATGCTCGTCGAGGTCGAATACGGGTAGGCGTCGCTGGTGGTGTATCCGTCGATGATCCAGACGATCCGTCCATCCACCACGCTCGGATACGGATCCGAGTCGAGCGTCAGATAGGGCGCGACCTTCTGCGCCCGCTCCAGCGGATCGCGGTCGTAGAGGATCTGCGACTCGTCGTTCACGTAGTCGGAGAAGAGGATCTGCTCAGACTGGAACTTCAGTGCGTAGATGAGGCGGTTGAACCAGTTGCCCACGCTCGGGCCGCCGTCGCCGGTGAAGGTGGTCTTCGTCTCGGTGGAGCCGTCGGTGCCGGAGGGGTAGTCCAGCTCGATCGGCGTCGTATCCTCGGAGCCGCCCACGATCGAGTACGTCGGAGAGTCCTCGCCGAAATAGATGCGCGGCTCGAAGTCGGTTGAGGACAGGAAGCCTGAGGCCGGGATACCGCTCTCCAGGAACACAGGGTCGCCGTCGCTGGTGCGCTCGTTTCCCTCGGCGACCACCATGCCGTAGCCGTGGGTGTAGACGAGCGTGGAGTTCTGCCACGAGGCATCCGACCCCAACGCCGCCGTGTTCAGGTCGCGCACCGAGACGATCGTGTCCTGGGATTCCCCGTC
>JAATGR010000161.1 GCA_015654575.1 Actinomycetales bacterium | reverse complement strand
CGGGAGCTGGTAGTCGAGGTCGCCCTCCGGGATCTCGTCGGCTTTGCCGTAGAGGTCGATGTGCTCGATCACGAGGACCGGATCCTCCAAAGCCAGCGCCGCGTTGAGCAGCCCCACATAGTCGGCCGCCGTCGAGGGTGCAACGATGCGCCAGCCGGGGCTGGTGGCGAAGATGCCGGCCGGGTCCATGAGGTGCTGTGAGCCGTATCCCGAGCCCATCGCGACCTTCGTCCGCAGCACGAACGGTACCGGGTTCTGTCCGCCGAACATGTGCCGAGCCTTCCCGATCTGGTTGAAGACCTGGTCGGCGGCCACCCACATGAAGTCGGGGTACATGAACTCCACGACGGGGCGGAACCGGCCGTCGAGGGCGAGCCCGCCGCCGAGGCCGCAGAAGGCGTTCTCGGAGATCGGGGTGCCGAGCACACGATCCGGGAACTGCTTCGCAAGCCCCTTCGTCGCACCGTTCGTGCCGCCACCGAGCCGGTGCACGTCCTCGCCCATCACCACGATGCGGTCGTCCTGCTCCATCCGGCGACCCATCACGGCCGCGACCGCGTCGACGAATTTGATCGGCGTCATAGGCCGCTCGGATCCGACCGGCTCGAAGGTGCGGGCGTCCGCGAGCTCGCTCGCATCGCCGCGCAGCCCGACATCCACGAACGACGGGTCCGGCCAGAGCGAGGCGATGATGCGGCGCTTTCCCGCCTTCTCGGGGTCTGCTTCCAGCAGCTGTCCGGCGGCCAAACGCATCGCCTCCTGCGCCTGTGCCCGGACCGCGTCGACCTGCTCCTGGTTCACGAGACCGAGCGTGATCATCTCCGCCGCCTGGCGCAGCAGCGGGTCGCGCGCGCGCCACGCAGCCTCCTCCTCCTTGGTGCGATAGCCGAAGGCGCTGCCGGGGTACGGGCCGTTCTGGTGGAAGAAGCGGTAGACGTCGGCCTCGATGACGGCTGGCCCGCCGCCGCCGCGCATGACCTCCGCGGCCTCCTGAACGGCGAGGTGAACCGCGAGCGGGTCCATGCCGTCCACCTTCCAGGAGGGGATGCTGAAGCCCTGACCGCGCACCGACAGGCGGGTGTCGGCGCTGATCTCCGAGACGTGGGTGGAGACGCCGTAGTTGTTGTTCTCGATGAAGAACCCGACAGGCAGCTTCCACGTCGCAGCGAGGTTCATGCTCTCGAGGACGGAGCCGATCTGGCTCGCGCCGTCGCCGAAATAGTTGATCGTGAGGTCGGTGGTGCCGGAATGCTTCTGGGCCCACGCGTTGCCGGTCGCCAGTGGCGCGCCGCCGCCGACGATCGCGTTGGTGCCGAGCGCGCCGGCCTCGAACCACTGCAGATGCATCGAGCCGCCCCGACCCTTGCAGTAGCCCTGCGCGAGACCCAGGATCTCCGCGAGCGTCTTCTGCAGCACCTCCTGGACCTGCGGGGTGACGATCGTGGCGAGATCGTGACGACCACCCGCGACATGGGTGAGCGCCTTCGCGAGGAACTGGTGGTGGCCACGGTGGGAACCGTTGACCGCGTCCGTCGAGCGCAGTCCGATGATCGAGCCGACCGCGCCGCCCTCCTGCCCGATCGACGAGTGGGCGGGGCCATGGACGAGGCCCTCCCCCGCGAGTTCGAGAACGGTCTCCTCGAAGGCACGGATGAGATGCAGCTGCACGAGGATGCCGACTAGCACGTCGGGATCGGCCGCCTTCCAGTCCGCCGCCGTCGTGGTCAGCTCGATCCACGGCGTGCCGGTCTCTAGACGCTTGTGCCTCGGCATAGTCCCTCTTCTCCGTCGACAGGGGCGCGGCGCGGCGAGCGCCGTGCTCCACTGTAGGGAGGATTGAATCCAATGACAAGCAATGGACGGACAAAAATCGACAATTTCGGCGGATTCAGGCAGACTTGCATCCAATCAAGGAGGATTCATGCCACTACCCGGTCTGCGCGGCACCGATCACATCGGCATCACCGTCCCTGACCTCGACGAGGCTGACGACTTCTTCGTGCGCGTTCTCGGTGCGGAGCGTTTCTACGACCTCGGCCCGTTCCTCCACCCGGACGATGAGTGGATGGCGGAGCATCTCGCCGTGCACCCGCGCACCGTGATGAGGCGCCTGCGCTTCTTCCGGCTCGGCAACGGCTCCAACTTCGAGGTGTTCGAATACGAGGCCGCCGACGGTGCGGCGCCGACACCGCCTCGCAACAGTGACATCGGCGGTCATCACGTCGCGATCTACGTCGATGACATCGATGCCGCGGTCGCGTACCTGCACGAGGAGGGCATCCGGGTTCTGGGCGAGCCGACCGCGAGCGGAAACGCGAGCGAGGGACAGCGCTGGGTGTACTTCCTCTCGCCCTGGGGGATGCAGTTCGAGCTGGTGAGCTTCCCCCACGGCAAGGCGTACGAGGCGGGGCGCGACCGCATGCTTTGGCATCCGGCCCGCCCGTCGGCCTGAGACCCGGCAGAATGTCCATCGTGACGTCCCGCAGCGAGGTGACGCTGCCACGTCCCACGCGCGGCGGCGACGCGGGGGTGCGCATCGCACTGTCCTTGCGCGACGGCATCCTCGCCGGCGACTACCCACCGGGCACCCGCATCCGGCAGGAGGACATCGCCGCCCGCTTCGGCGCGAGCCGCGTCCCGGTGCGTGAGGCCCTGCGCATCCTGGAACACGAGGGGCTCGTCACCCTCGTCGCGAACACCGGGGCATGGGTGGCGACGCTCACGCTCGCCGAGTGCGAGGAGATCTACCGGATGCGCGAACGGCTCGAGCCGCTCCTGCTGCGCTATGCCGCGCCCGCCCTCGGGTCTGACGATCTGGACCGCCTCGACGCGCTCGCCCGCGAGATGGCCGAGACCGACGACCTGGACCGGCTGCTGGAGCTCGATCGCGAATTCCATCTCAGCCCGAGCGAGGGCGTGCAGACCAGTCAGCTGCGCGAGATCGTGGTCAAACTCTGGAACACCACCCAGCCGTACCGGCGCGCGTACACGAGCTCGATGGGCGAGGCGGCGCGACGCATCGTCCACGACGAGCACCACCTCATCGTGAGCACGCT
>JAATGR010000167.1 GCA_015654575.1 Actinomycetales bacterium | reverse complement strand
GACGAGGATGTGCGGGCGGTATTCGTGCACCGGATCGAACACGACCTGCGATGAGACGTCGACACTGTACAACAGGGCCACGTCCACCCGGCCCTGCAGCAGGAGCTCGTGCAGGCCCGGGGCGCTCGCCTCGAGGAGGTCTAACTCCAGGCCCGGATGATCTCGTTGGAAGTCCTGGACGATGCTCGGCAGGAAGAAGGGCGCGAGCGTCGAGAAACACCCGATCCCGAGCCGCCCGGTGAGGCTCCCCGACTCCTGCCAGGCGTCCGCCGCAAGGGATTCCGCGCCGGTGACCACTTCCCGACTCAATGCCAGCACTCGCGCGCCCGCGACCGTGAGCGTGACGCCTCGGCCCTTACGACGAACGAACAGTTGGAGTGACAGATGGCGCTCCAACTCGTCGAGCGCGAGAGCGAGAGCAGAGGCGCTCACCCGGCACCGCTGGGCCGCGGCGGCCAGCGAGCCCTCCGCCGCGATGGCGTCGAAGTACTCGAGTTGCCGCAGGGTGAAGGGGATCGACGACATAACACGCCTCCGCATGGGTTATTCGACTCATAAACATGTTTTACAGAGGACACGCCCCCCGTCAAGACTGAATGCGACGGCAGAGACCGGACCATCGAATTCAAGGAGGAATCGACCGTGGCGGACAATCTTGAGGAAGCAATCACTGTGGCAGGCAGTGCTCAGAAGCTGCTCTGGGAATCGAAGGAGGCCCCGGCCGTCGTGCCGTTCGTCGTCCCCGAGTTCACCAACTGGCGCGACGAGCAGCGGGCATGGCGCACGAACGCCGTGCTGTTCGACCAGTCGCACCACATGGCCGATCTGAACATCAAGGGCCCCGACGCTCTCAAGCTGATCCGCGACACCGCGATCAACTCGGTGGAGAACTGGCCGGTCGATGTCGCGAAGCAGTACATCGCCGTGAACTCGCAGGGCTACATCATCGGCGACAACATCCTGTTTCACCTCGCCGACGACGAGTACCAGGCCGTCGGCATCCCGCCGTCCATCAACTGGTTGCACTTCCATGCCGAGACCGGGGGGTACGACGTCGAGATCTGGCGCGACGACAACTCGCTGTACCGCAAGGGCAACCCCCGCGTGTACCGCTACCAGGTGCAGGGGCCGGGCGCTCTCGACGTATGGAAGGAGGCGACGGGGCTGGCCGAGCTGCCGAAGTTGAAGTTCTTCCACATGCACACGTTCGAGATCGCGGGCAAGAAGGTCCGTGCCGTGCGTCACGGCATGGCCGGGGAGCCCGGATTCGAGTTCTGGGGCCCCTGGGAGGACAACGCCGCCGTGTACGGGGCGATCCTCGCCGCCGGCGCGAAGCACGACCTCGTGCAGGTCGGCGGCCGGGCCTATCACACCAACGCACTGGAGTCCGGCTGGCTGCCGCGTCCGATCCCCGCGATCTACGACGACCCGGAGCTGGCGGACTACCGACGCTGGCTCAACCGGGACGGTGCCCGCTCGTATGAGCTGACGTCGCCGCTGGGCGGATCGTTCTTCTCGGAGCACATCTCGGACTATTACTTCACACCGTTCGAGACGGACTACGGCCGGATCGTGAACTTCGACCACGACTTCATCGGCAAAGAGGCGCTGCAGCGCCAGATCGCCTCGGGCGAGGCGGAGGCGCGCAAGAAGGTCACCTTCGTCTGGAACCGGGAAGACAGCGCCAAGGCGTACGCCGACTCGTTGTTCGCGCCGGCCGGTGAGGGACCGAAGTTCATCAACCTGCCGATGGCGCTGTACGACACCTTCCACACCGACCGCATCGAGACCGCTGACGGCACGCTCGTGGGCCGGTCGCAGTGGGTCGGTTACTCCGCGAACGAGCGGGCGATCCTCTCCCTGGGTTCCGTCGAGGCGGCCTACAGCGAGCCGGGCACCGAGCTCTACATCGTCTGGGGCGAGAACCCTGCCTCGGCCAAGGCCCAGGTCGAGGCCCACACGCAGGTACGCATCCGCGTGACGGTCGAACCCGCACCGCTGACGAGCAAAGCACGCACCGAGTACCGCTCCAACACCGGCGCCCAGCTCTAACCGCGCGTTCGCAGGGGGTGACGGTCGGCTGACCGTCACCCCCTCGTCGTCTCAGGCGAGCACGTCCGGGACATCCCGAATCATTTCTTGCATTTACCTATCGCCATAGGTACCCTCAAATCCAGCGGTGACACGGTGTCGTGAGCCGCCACTCAGACAGATCGGAAGGACCCGACGTGTCCCGTATTGCCGCCGCCGCCAATAAAGCTGCCGCCCTCACCCTTATTCAGGACTACTCGCTGGAGATGACGGGCAAAGATGTCCCGGGGCTCCAGGAGGCACGGGAAGCGATCCCGGCCGGAACCAAGATCAACGTGACGTTCCTCGGCAACGAGGACCTCGACATGCGGGTCACCGCCTCCAAAGCCGTGAAGGACTTCGGCTTCACGCCGGTGCCGCACATCTCCGCTCGCCGGCTGAAGAGCCAGGACCAGCTCGAGGAATTCCTCGGTCGCCTTCAGGAGGTCGGCGCGACCGATCACGTCTTCTCCGTCGGTGGCGACCCGGCCGAGCCCGAAGGCCCCTACCCGGACTCCCTTAGCGTGATCCGCACCGGACTGCTGCAGAAGTACGGCGTCAAGGAGGTCTCGATCGCGGGTTACCCCGAGGGCCACCCCGACATCAAGAGCGACGTGCTGTGGCGTCACCTGGAGGACAAGTCCGCCGCCCTCAAGGAACAGGGCTTGGATGCGGTCATCCTGACCCAGTTCGCGTTCGACACCGACCCGGTGAAGGCATGGATCGACCAGGTGCGCTCCCGCGGCATCGACGCGCAGATCCGCATCGGCACCCCCGGGCCCGCCGGGATCAAGCGGCTGCTGGGCTTTGCCCGCCGGTTCGGCATCGGCGCGAACGCGATGATCGTGAAGAAGTACGGCTTCTCCCTCACGAACCTGATGGGCACCGCCGGTCCCGACCGGTTCGTATCCGACCTGTCCGCCCTGCTCGCGGAAGACCCCGCCTCCGGGGATGTCAGACTGCACTTCTACACCTTCGGTGGACTGCTCGCGACTGCCCAGTGGGCGCACGAGTACGTCACCGCGCAGTCCTGATCTACCGGGAGTCCTCCTCATGACGATTCATACTGATGCCCTTCGTGACCACGCCGTGCTGATCGTGCACGGCCCCGACCAGCCCGGCCTGGTCGCTGCGATCACGACACTCATCACCCGCAACGAGGCGAACATCGTCTCTCTCGACCAGTACTCGACCGACCCCGCAGGCGGCGACTTCTTCCAACGCGTCGTGTTCCACCGACCCGACCTGACCGCCGCGTTCGCCGACATCGAAAAAGACCTGACCGAGACCCTCACCCCGTACGGGGTGCACTGGCGGCTCACCGACCAGTCCATCCCGAAACGGATGGCGATCCTCGCCTCCACCAGCGACCACTGCCTCCTCGAACTCCTCTGGCGCCACCGCAGAGGCGAACTGCCCGTGACCATCCCCATGGTCATCAGCAACCACACCAACGTCGCCGACGACGTCCGCTCCTTCGGCATCCCCTTCTTCCACGTCCCCTCCCAAGGCCCCGACAAAGCCGCCGCCGAGACCGAAATCCTCCGCCTCCTCGAAGGCAACGTCGACTTCGTCGTCCTCGCCCGCTACATGCAAATCATCAGCGAAGACTTCCTCGACCAGGTCCACGTCCCCGTCATCAACATCCACCACTCGTTCCTGCCCGCCTTCATCGGCGCCGGCCCCTACAAAAAGGCCAAGGAACGCGGCGTGAAACTCATCGGCGCGACCAGCCACTACGTCACCAAAGACCTCGACGAAGGCCCCATCATCGAACAAGACGTCGCCCGCGTCGACCACTCCATGACCGCGAGCGACCTCCAAGCCCGCGGCGCCTACGTCGAACGAGCCGTCCTCTCCCGCGCCGTCCAATGGCACGCCCAAGACCGCGTCATCCAAACCGGCAACCACACCATCGTCTTCCCCTGACTCCTGGGCGCCCGTCTCGGGCGCCCAGGCACCACCCCCTGACAGAGACAGAACAGAGAGGTTCACACAGTGGCCAACAACCTGCAGGAACTGCTAGACGGAACCAATGCCGTCGAACTGCTGCGCAACTCGCAGATCGGCTCCTACATCTACCCCGTCGTCCCGGCAGACTTCGCCAACTGGATCAAGGAGCAGAAGGCCTGGCGCGACACCGCAGTCCTCTACGACCAGTCGCACCACATGGACAACGTGTTCCTCAAGGGGTCCGACGCGATCAAGCTCATCAGCGACACCGCGATCAACTCGGTCGCGAACTTCGCAGTGAACAAGGCGAAGCAGTACGTGCCCACCACCGCGGCCGGCCACGTCATCGGCGACGGCATCCTGTTCCGCGAGGCCGAGGACGAGTACGTGTACGTCGGCCGTGCGCCGGCGTCGAACTGGCTGCTCTACCACGGTGAGACCGGCGGCTACTCGAACCTCGACATCACTGTCGACCGTCGTTCGCCCTCGCGGCCCTACGGCCACGCGGTCTCGCGCAACTACTACCGCTTCCAGATCCAGGGCCCGAACGCCTGGGCCGTCATCGAGAAGCTCAACGGCGGACCGCTGGAGAAGCTCGGCTTCTTCAACATGTCGACGATGAAGATCGCAGGCAAGGACGTCCGCACCCTCCGTCACGGCATGGCCGGCGCTCCCGGCCTGGAGATCTGGGGCCCCTACGCCGACCACGATCACGTCCACGCCGCGATCGTCGAAGCCGGCAAGGAGTTCGGCCTGCTGCCGGTCGGCTCGCGCGCCTACCCCTCGAACACGCTGGAGTCGGGCTGGATCCCCTCGCCGCTCCCCGCGATCTACACCGGCGAGGCCGAGCGCGGCTACCGCGAGTGGCTGCCTGCGGGCAGCTACGAGGCGACGCAGGCGCTCTCCGGCAGCTTCGTCTCAGACAACATCGAGGACTACTACACCAACCCGGGGGATCTTGGCTAGGGGCACATGCTGAAGGTCCACCACGACTTCATCGGACGCGAGGCGCTTGAGGGGCTCGATCCCGAAGCGCAGCGCAAG
>JAATGR010000260.1 GCA_015654575.1 Actinomycetales bacterium | reverse complement strand
GCGTCGGCGCTCCCGCGATGATGTCGTCGGGACGCTGATCACGACGCTCCGCATCCGCCCACCCGACCCCGATCACGTCGTCGGCCTGCTCAGCGGTGGAAACCAGCAGAAGGTCGCGCTCGGCCGGGTGCTCGCGCTGCGGCCGCAGATCCTTGTGCTCGACGAACCGACGCAGGGTATCGACATCGGGGCGCGTGCGGAGATCGCCGACATCCTCCGTCAGGTCGCGGCGGCCGGCACCGCCGTCGTCATCGCCTCGAGCGACACCGACGAACTGGTGGATCTGTGCGGCCGCGTGCTCATCCTGCGCGCGGGCCGGCTGACGGGGACGCTGCACGCTCCGTTCTATCGGACCGATCTCTCCGAGGCCATCGCCGCGCCCGCCGTCTCACTCACCACGACCGAGGAATCCGCATGACCGTCTCCGCGCCCGTCCGGCCCTCGCTTCCGTCCTGGGTGCGGAACCTCCCGCGCTTCTCCGTGCTCGGTCTGCTGCTCGTGCTCGTCATCGTCTTCGGCGCGCTCCGCCCGGAGCAGTTCCTCTCCGCCGCGAACGCGCAGACGATCATCTACGCGCAGTCCGTCCCCCTGGTGACGCTGCTCGCGGCCCTCGCCCCGCTCACCGTCGGCGACTTCGACATCTCGATCGGCGGGGTCCTCGGAATGACGGGGGTGCTGTTCGCGGCCGCCGCGCAGGCCGGTGTCCCGCTGGCGCTCGCCGCCGCAGGTGCGCTCGCCGGCGGGCTGCTCGTGGGAGCGCTCAACGCATTCCTCGTAGTGCGGCTGCGGATCGACTCGTTCATCTCGACGCTGGCCACGGCGACCCTCACGAGCGCCGTCGCCCTGTTCGTCTCGGGCGGCATCACCCTCTACGCGGGGGTGCCTGACTGGTACATCGCGTTCGGGCGGTCTTCGATCGCCGGCATCCCGGTGCTGTTCATCATCGCCGTCCTGATCGCTGCGGCCCTCTGGTACGTAATCGATCTCACGCCGTTCGGCCGGGGTGTCCGCGCCGCCGGGATCAACCGCGGCGCGGCGGACCTCATCGGCGTGCGCACCAGCAGGCTGCGGACGATCGCGTTCTTGACGGGTGCGCTCCTGGCCGGGGTCGCCGGGCTGCTGAACGTCGCCAAGGTCGGCTCCGCGGATCCCACGATCGGCACGACCCAGGCCTTTTCGGCATACTCTGCCATCTTCCTCGGCGCCACCTTCTCGGTGCTCGGCCGGCTGAACGTGTGGGGCGGCCTGGTCGCCCTGATCACACTGTCGATCGGTACGACGGGACTCTCGATGCTCGGCGCCCCTGTGTGGGTGCCGCAGGCGCTCAATGGTGTCGCCCTGGTCGTCGCTCTCATCGCCGGACGGATCCGCGCCGGACACCGAAGATGACGATCGTCGCTGACGATCTGGGCGACAGGCGGTACCCCGATCTCGCGCGGGCCCTGCCACCGCTGAGGGCTGCCATCTCTTAGACTCGACGGCGGAGAAACAGTCACAATGAATTCGAGGGGTTCGCGCGGGGTGGGCGAGAGCCTGGCCCGAACGGATGCCCCTCCTGCCGCCGAATCACGCGGCTTGCCGGCTTGGCGCAATTGGTAGCGCACCGTACTTGTAATACGGGGGTTGCAGGTTCGAGTCCTGTAGCCGGCACGGAAAACACTGGGATCTCGCCCGTCGGGACGGCGCTGGCCGCTCCGAATCCATCGCTTACCCATCGGAAACGCCGTGGGCAAACACCGAGCGCCATGCTCTGGCTCAAAAACTGGCGGAACACATGGATGTCATCCTGACGACGATCATGCTCGTATTGGTCGGGTTCGCGATCTTGTACAACGTGATCTATTTCTCGGTGCGGAAAGCGATCGTGGACGCGCACGAACGCATCGAGGAGAAGACCAAGCCGCGGACCTGACGCATCCGCCCGCTCGTAGTCTGGTCGGGTGATTGGTTTCGCTCGCCCTGTGGAGATTCGCACGATTGACATGGATGGTGATTCCCCTGCGGACGCGATGCGGCTTATCCAGGCGGTGACGCCGGATGGGTGGGAGATTGTGTCTGCGACGACCACAGCGGGCACGATCTCGCAGGTGGTCGAGCCGCGACCGTTCGAGTGTGGGAGTCTCGCCGAGATCCGGGGGAAGGTACCGGACGGGTGGGTGCTGCCGTACGTTCAGGCGTCATGACCACGGATCTTCCTGGGCAGCCGACATGCCCCACGTGCGGGACGGTGCTCGTGTGGCGTGGACACGGCTACTGGTGCCGGTGGTGTCATACGCCTCATGGCTGACCGACGTTGAGCACCTGGCTCCCACGACAGTCGCCGGGTACGTCGGTGCGGTTGGCCTCATGCTCGAATACGCGCACGAAGAAGGGATCATCCCCGCAAACCCCGCAGCGCACGTGCCCCGCGGACCTCGCTCCCGGCACGCCACCGCCCCGTGGCTTACCGCCGACCAACTTCGCAAGCTCCTCGCCGTCATCCCCGCAGCCGGTGACGACGCATCCGCAGCGGTGCACCTACTTGCACTCAACGGCATCCGGGTCGGCGAGATCCTCCGTCTCCACGTGACCGACCCGCCGCGAGGTCGGTGGCATGCCATGCGTGCATCTGAGTAGCCGAAAATTTGCATCGACCGGGCAGGACATCTCCCTCGCCCCGCAGACGGTCGCCGCGCTCGCACCGCTGCTGACCGCGCGCGCGACCGGGTATCTGATCCGCATCCCCCACCACGGGAATGACCCGCCGATTACGACGGGAGACCGTGCCCGCCGTGAAGCAGTCCGGCTGCGACGAATCCTCGCCGGCACCTGCCAGGACAATGTCCTACCCGTGATCACACCGCACGGACTACGGCACACCTTCATCACCCTCGCCCGCGACGCGGGTGTCCCCGACCGCGACATCATGGCCGCCGCCGGATGGGTAGACCCCCGGATGATCACCTACTACGACCGTGCGCACGCATCTGTCGAGAGGAACGCCACCCACCAGCTCACCGACTGGCTCAAGGCGCGAGCGTCGGCGAGCCGCTCAACGCCACACGCCAAATATTGCACGCATAAGCCACAAAAATGCGTGCTAATCTCCTTATTGCACGCAAAACTGCGGGCAGATCGGACGGCGAGCAGTGATCGAAACCGACATCATGGGGAAAGCAATCGGCGGCAAGGCGAGAGCCGCGAAGATGACAGCAGTTGAGCGCTCGGACAGCGCGAAGAAAGCAGCAGCAGCACGCTGGAATGGCGACCCCGTGCGGGAGGTCCTTGCCGGTTCGCCGGACAGCCCGCTCCGCATCGGAGACACGGAGATCGAATGCTACGTCCTCGACGATGACACGCGCGTGATCACCCAGGCGAGCATGCTCACAGCGATCGGACGATCGAAGCGCGTGCCTGGCGCGGAGGGCGCCGACGAGTCCTTGCCCCCGATCCTTCGCGCGAAGTCGATCCGCCCGTTCATCCCGGAGGACGTGATTGAGCAAGCTCAGCCGATCTCGTTCCGACTCCCGTCCGGTGTCCGCGCAAATGGCTACCGCGCCGACCTCTTGCCGACCATCTGTGAGATCTACCTCGCAGCCCGCCAGGACGACGTACTGCCGCATAATCAGCGCCACATCGCCGCGCAGGCCGAGATTCTGGTCCGGGCACTCGCGCATGTGGGCATCATCGCGTTGGTCGACGAAGCGACCGGGTATCAGGACATCCGCACCAAAGACGCGCTGAGCAAGATCCTTGAAGCGTTCGTCGCACGAGAGCTGCAACCGTGGGTCAAGACCTTCGGACCCGACTACTACCGGGAGATGTGCCGTCTCCGCGGGGTGCCCTACGATCCGGCCTCCGTGCAGCGACCGCAGTACTTCGGGAACGTCACCAACGACATCATCTACGACCGACTCGCCCCCGGCGTGAAGGATGAGCTGGTAGCAGCACAGAAGAAGGCAGAGAAGTCGGGAAAGATGTTCCAACACCTCACCACGACAACCGGGTACCCGAAGCTGCGCGAGCACCTCGGAAGCGTTGTCACGCTCATGAAGATCTCGGAAAACTGGGGAGACTTCAAAGCGAAGCTCGACACCATCCACCCCTCCTACAAGGGCAACGTCCCACTTTGGATGAACGACGCAGACTTCGGTCTCTGATGTCGGACCCTGCTGTGTAGCATCGTCGTCTCGGCCGGAGGGTCAGCAACTCCCGCACAGCGGATCCGCGCGATGCGGGGCTGATCGAACCGGCGGTGTAGCCCGGGAACGACGAAACGCCCCCGGCACCGCATCCGTAGATGAGCGCCGGGGGCTGAGCGTATTTCGGATCTAGCTGGCGTTCCATGTGAAGTCGGTGAGGTCGGATGTCGCGTCGATGGTGTACGCGCCGGACATGCCCCACTTCGTGCCAGTGATCGCGGTACAGGATGTGGAAAGGACGGCGAGGTTCGTCTCTCTCGTTATGACGGCAGCGCATGAGTGGGCGATACGCTGAGCGGGTGATCGAGTCGTGCCACTACGCCTCAGCCCTGCAAACTGATGGCGATGCGACACGTCTGGTCATCGGGCTAGGCGCTTCGGGACGTCCAGTGAACATGCGGCTGCCTTGGACGTGCGCATATGCGTCGATCGCTGAAGCGGGACCTGACCGCTACTACACGGTCGACGCCGACCGCGTAGTCCGCCAGATCGCCGAATGGGTGACCGGGCACGGCACACGTCAGGTGTGCTTCACCGGAGTCAGTAAAGCCGGCTATGGGTCGCTGCTGTGGTCGACGAAGCTCGCCGCCCGCCTCCGGAAGGTCAGCGTTTCGGCGCTCGTCATGGCACCGCAAGCACTGCTATGGCCGCTGAACCCCGGCATCCACAAGCCGTCCTATAGCCGCCTGATGGCTGACGCCGAACCGCGATCGCCGGAAGCCCGCACGCTGCGGAAGGCATTGAAGAAGAACGGTCACCTTCGTGACCCGTCGCGCCTCTCGAACTACCGAGCAAGGGTTGTCTACCCGGCCCTCTACGAACCCGATGCTCGTGAGGCTCGGCGGATCTCCTGGCGTAACGCGGAACTCCTCGGCCTGCCGATCAGTGTCCACAACGTGATCCTGCCCTACCTGTGGGATGTGTCGGACCTCACGGTCGCGCGGACAGCGGTCGACAAGCTCGTGAACGCGGCCAAGCGGGACGCCGATATCGCCAGTTACTTGACCCATGCTGACCCGGAAGACCTGGTAGCCGAATATCATGCGCTTGCCCCTCACCCATTGCTCGTTGACGCGGTCGACGGGCTAATGGCTGAGCATGCCCAAGGCGCAGAGCCACTCAATCGAGAGCTGGCTTGATGAGGCTCATGCCCTCCGCCAGAGAGAATCTGGCGCATTTGATGTTCGACGATTCGCTGCCAGTCTTGTCGGTCCCTGCCGTCGCGTTGACTCGCTCCGAAGAGTAGTAAACGCTGACGAGGTCGCCGTCGATGTCCGCAGATGGGACGCCGCTGTTGATCGCCGAGAACGACAGATTACCGGCTCTTCGCAGATGAGCGGGTAGCTGGCTTAGCGCGTCGATGACCGGATAGGGATCGAGGTCTCCCGATGATGGAAGTTCCTACACTGCCCATCCGGAAGACCTCGACGTGCTCCACGCTACCTTCGCGACCCCTGATCTGACCGTGTTCTGCCGTCTCGACGAGCTCGGCCTCGTGGCCGTCGGGCAGCGCCTTGAGCGGGATCGTGCGGTGATCGAGTGCCGCGTCGGTGAGCCAGATCCGTGGTGTCGGGGTTGCGGCAGCCAGGCGATCTCCCGAGGGACGGACACACGCCTGCTTGCGCACGAACCGTTCGGGCACCGCTCCACGACGCTGCTGGTCCGGGTCCGCCGATACGCGTGCGTCGGGTGCGGGCGGTCCTGGCGTGAAGACCTCACCCAGGTGGCGCCTGCACGAGCGAAGTTGTCTCACGGCGGGATGCGGTGGGCGTTGGAGGCCATCGTGCTGGATCACCTCACCGTCTCGCTGGGCGTGTCCTGGCATACGGCGAATACCGCGATCCTCGCCGAGGGCAAGCGCCGTCTGATCGACGTTCCGGGCCGGTTCGACGGCGTCCGAGTGATCGGCGTCGACGAGCACGTCTGGCGGCACACCCGCCGCGGTGACAAGTACGTGACCGTGATCATCGACCTGACACCGGTCCGTGAGAAGACGGGGCCGGCCAGGCTGCTGGACATGGTCGAAGGTCGCTCGAAGGCCGTGTTCAAGACCTGGCTCGCCGCCCGCCCGCAGCACTGGCGAGACGGGGTCGAGGTTGTCGCGATGGACGGGTTCACCGGGTTCAAGACCGCCGCCGCCGAAGAGCTCCCCGACGCGGTGACCGTGATGGACCCCTTCCACGTCATGAGGCTGGCTGGTGACGCGCTCGACGAGTGCCGACGCCGCACCCAGCGCGACACGTTCGGGCGGCGCGGCCGGAAAGACGACCCGCTTTACAAGGCCCGCCGCACTCTCCACACCGGTGCCGGTCTACTCACCGAGAAACAGCAAGCCCGCCTCGAAGCACTGTTCGCAAACGAGCAGCACGCCGAAGTCGAGGCAACCTGGGGCACCCACCAGCGCATGGTCACCGCCTACCGGAAACCCCGTTTTGCTATGGCATGGCTGTGAATTCAGTTAGATCCCACTTTGTGAAACGAATCCTCCATCTCACCCTGGCGGCGGCAATGCTCGCCACCCTCTCTGCGTGCTCCAACACGGCGGCCACCACCACCGAGACTTCCACGCAGTCCGACCAAGCGACGGTTGGGGAGGATCAGTCCGGAAGCGTGGACATCGGTGACGCGGAAGTCTCCAGCGACAGCAAACTCCCGGACGGCTTCCCGTCCGACGTTCCCACGCTGGACGCCACGATCAGCGGCTCCACGGCCAACACCGGCACGGGATGGATCGTCACCTACGAGCCCGAGTCGATGTCGGTCGTCACAGCCTTCCTCGACAAGTTCTCGGCCTGGACCGAAGAGAGCAACTTCTCCGCTGATGGTGCCGTGCTGGCGTCCTACACGAACGGCACCTGGGACGCGAGCATCATCGGCGGTGAAGACGCCGGCACGATCAGCGTCGTGTACACGATCACTCCCGCAGACTGAGGACGCGTCCGCAGATCGCAACAGCGAAAGCGCCCCTCCCCAGCCGTCATGGCGGGGGAGGGGCGCTGACCGTTCAGCGGCGGGATGATGCCGGCTCCGCCGATCAGCCGGGGAGGGAGGACGAGCCGGGAAAGGAGGATCAGTCGGGCAGGGCGGAGAGGAACGCCGCCCCGTCGATGCCGCGTCGCGGGCCGGTCCGCTCCGCACGCTCCGGCTTGCCACCGACGTACAGCCAGCCGAGCAATCGCTCCCGCTCGCCCAGCCCGTGCGCGGTCGCGACTGCGGCGCTCCGGGTGTATCGGCCGGTGCGCCAGATGACGCCCCATCCGGCTTCATCCAGAAGAAGGCTGAGCGCGTGCGCGACGCCGGCGGCGACGGCCTCCTGCTCCCAATCGGGAACCTTCTCGCTCGGGCGGACCGCGGCGACGATCGCGATGAGCAGCGGCGCGCGCAACGGCTTCTGCGACGCGCCCTCCTTGCCCTCGGTCTCGTGGATCGCGCGGCCGAGCCGGATCCGATCCTCGCCCCGCAGCTCGATCAGCCGCCACGGCCGGAGCGAGGAATGGTCGGCGACCTGTCCCGCCGCGGCGACCAAGCGCACCAGTTCTTCGTGATCGGGCGCCTCGTCGGTCACCCGGGACCATGAACGGCGTCGCAGCATCGCCTCCCCGACGGAGCCCACGCGCCCGGAGGTGTCGTCCGGCGCGTCGTCGGCGTGCGGCAAGGGAGCGGTCATCACTCGCTTTCGGGGGTGAAGCTCAACGAGAGGGAGTTCATGCAGTACCGGTCTCCCGTGGGCGTGCCGAAGCCGTCAGGGAAGACATGGCCGAGGTGGGATCCGCACTGCGCGCACCGCACCTCGGTGCGCTCCATGCCGTGGCTGCTGTCATCGATGAGCTCGACGGCATCCGGGCGGACCGACTCGTAGAAGCTCGGCCAGCCGCAGTGGGAGTCGAACTTGGTCCCGCTCTTGAACAGTTCGGCACCGCATGCCGCGCAGGTGTACAGGCCGGCCCGGTGCTCGTCGAGCAGCTCACCGGTCCACGCGCGTTCGGTCGCGGCCTCGCGCAGCACGGCGTACTGGTCGGCGTCCAGCTTGTCTCGCCATTCGTCCTCGGACTTGTTCACGACATAGCTCATCGGTTCTCCTTCGTCGCTCCATTCAACCCCGAGCCGCGGGGACCTGTTCCCACTGATAGCGGAGAATGGACGCCGTGGCTACCGTCGACGACCTCGCCGCCACCGCGGCGCGCTATGAGCGCTTCGCGGTTCACGAGGCGCCGGGGCGTTCCGAGCTCTATCGCAGCTGGGCGACGCGCATCGCCACGGAGCCGGAACTCACCGCGATCATCGCCGACATCCCGGCTGCGCATCGGCAGCCGCCGCTCGTCTTCGCGGTGATGCGAGTGCTGGGCGCCCCCGAGCAGAACGACGATCCTTGGTCATCCTGGGTGTCCGGGCACGCGAGCCTGCTCGTCACGGAATGCGCGGCGCGCCGTGTGCAGACCAACGAACCGTTGCGCTGCGCCGCGCTCATGCCTGCGCTGGCGGGCATCCGTGCACCCATCGCGTTGGTCGAGATCGGAGCGAGCGCAGGACTCTGTCTCTACCCCGACCGCTACTCCTACGAATACCTCACCGATGACGGATCCGCTGTGCGGCTCGATCCGACCGGAGGCCCGAGCTCCGTGCTGCTCACCAGTCGGTGGCGCGGCCCGGTCGCACCCCCGACGCGTCTGCCGGAGGTCGTCTGGCGCGCCGGTGTCGACCTTGCGCCGTTGGATCCCGCAGCCGCGCACACCAGATCATGGCTGACCGGACTGGTCTGGCCGGGGGAGACGGGCCGCGCCGAGCGCGTCAACCGCGCGCTGGATGTCGCGGCCGCCGACCCGCCCCTGCTCGTGCAAGCGGATGCGGCCTCCGACGCGGTGAGCGATCTCGCGGCGATGGCACCCACCGGCACCGTGGTCGTGGTCTCCACTCCGGGCCTACTCGTCTACCTTCCCCGCGCGGCGCGGACAGCGGTGATCTCCCGGGCCAGGAACGCTGGCCGGTGGCTCACCCTCGACGAACCGGGCGTCCACGGGGACTGGTCCGGCGAGGCGCCTCGGGTCGCAGCCGGGGAATTCCTCGTCGGCTTGGACGGCGCCGTCGTGGCCACCGCCGACCCGCTCGGCAGGTTCGTGGAGTGGCGCGACCGTGCGGCATCCGCGGCCGGTTAGCGTGACGGTGTGCTCACCGATCTGGACCGTGCGATCCTCGACTTCGAGTCGCGCTGGCCGGGTCACGCCGGAGCCAAGGAGGAGGCGGTCCGTGCCGAACTCGATCTCGCCCCCGCGCGCTATTACCAGCTGCTCGGACGCCTGATCGATCGGGAGGACGCCCTCGCGCACGATCCGCTTCTGGTGGGCGGTCTGCGTCGTGCACGAGACCGCCGCAGGGTGGAACGCACGCGGCGCGCTGGCACCTGACCAGTCTGCTGAGGTGCCACCTGTACCATCGGCTTGTGCCGCGACAGACCTTTCCCCGCGACCGCTTCGACGAGCTGCCTGCCGGTAGCGGCCGGGTGGGCGCACATCGCGCCGAGAACCCGAGGCTGCGCGCCGGCGTCGTGTTGTTCTGGGCGGCGATCGCGACAGTCCTTCTGGTGGCGCTGGGCATCTTCGGCAGCCTGGTCGTGTCGGGACGGATCACGCTGTTCCCCGAAGCGAGCGAGTCGGCTGTTCAGACTCCGACCATCACGCCGGTGATCGACACTTCCTATACGGTGCTCCTGCTCAATGCGACGAGCGAATCGGGCCTGGCCACGCAGATGAAGCAGGAGCTCATCGGCCAGGGATGGACCTCGGAGACCGTCACCGCCAGCAACGCCAGCGCCGAGTTCGAGACGACCACCGTCTACTACGCCGACGAGGACGCCTACGCCGCCGCTCTCGGCCTCGCCGAGCTCGTCGGCGCCGCCGGCGTGGAGTACAACCCTGACTATCCCCTTGCGGAGACCTCCGTGACCCAGTTGACCGTCGTCCTCGGCACCGACCAGGTCGATGACGCCAGCGCGACAGCGACCGGTTGAGGGCACGCCCCTGTGCCCCGTGTTTCCGCGGCGTAAACAGTTCGCGGCGGCCGCGTCAACAGTCGGCCGGACGGTGATTTCACGCGGATTCCGCTGGTTACGATGGCGAAGTTCTACAGCTTCAGGAGACTCGCATGGCCCAGGGCACCGTCAAATGGTTCAACGCTGAGAAGGGGTATGGCTTCATCACGTCCGGTGATGGTCAAGACGTCTTCGTTCACTACTCCAACATCGAGATGTCGGGCTTCCGCGTCCTCGAGGAGGGCCAGGCCGTCGAGTTCACGATCGGCACCGGCCAGAAGGGGCCACAGGCCGAGGCGGTCAGAGTGGTCTGACGCCGTCGCGTCCGCGGGCACTCCTCCCGCACCCTTTCTTTCTGCGAGACCGGTTCCGCAGACCGAGCCCCGGGGCATCCCCGTCTTCTCGGTCTGCGCGGCCGGTCTCGCGGTTTTTGTGCCGGATGCCGGTCGAGCGCGTCATGACGGCGTGTGTCGGAGGCGGGCTGCTTGCTTGCACTCGGATGGGGCGAGTGCCAGAATGATTTAGCACTCGCTCTTGTCGAGTGCTAACAGACAGACAGTCAGCCAACGTCCGGAAGGGACGACATTCACATGGCAAAGATCATCGCTTTCGACGAGGAGGCCCGTCGGGGCCTCGAGCGCGGCCTGAACACGCTGGCCGATGCCGTCAAGGTGACCCTGGGCCCGCGGGGTCGCAACGTCGTGCTCGAGAAGAAGTGGGGCGCCCCCACCATCACGAACGACGGCGTGTCGATCGCCAAGGAGATCGAGCTCGACGACCCGTACGAGAAGATCGGCGC
>JAATGR010000166.1 GCA_015654575.1 Actinomycetales bacterium | reverse complement strand
TGACGCCCACGACATCCGCCAGCTCGGTCTCGATCATGGCATCGACCTCGGTCGCGGTGTGCTGTGTCGTAGTGTACACGCCGCCGGAGTAGTGCAGCAGCCACACCGTCGAGGCGCCCAGGTCGACCTGGTCGGGGATGCTCGCGGCGATCGTGATCCCAGTCGCCGTGAAGCGGTCGAACGGCGAGGGCGTCCCCGCGTCGGTCAGATAGTCCCCGTCGGTGTCGAAGGGATCCGCCGCCGCATCGGCCACCTCGGTCTGGCAGTCGCTCAGGCTCGTGTCGGTGCAGGTCGCCGGATCGGTCAGCCGGATGGAGGACGCCTTGGCGGTCGAGGCGTTGTGGGCGCTGAGCGTCCACTGCGCGGTCGGGTACGCGGACGGATCCGTCCCCTCGACCGGCGTGTAGATCGGGTCGGTCGGCGTCACCGACTTCGACGTGTCGACGGCAGGTCCCTGATCCAGGATCTGGATGGTGTCGTCGTCCGTGTCGGTGACCGCGCTGCCGCCCCCCACGGGGGCTCCCGCGATCTGCACCGTGTTGTCGACGATGCCGGTGTTGTCCGCACCGGCGACGTTCAAGGCGGTGTGCGCCGTGATGGACGTCTGCGTGCTCCGCGTGATGTCGCGCAGCTGCCACTCCAGCGCGAACTGGCGCAGGGTGCTGCCGGAGCCGACGCCTGAGCCGGGAGCGGGGGCGAAGGGGTCGAAGGCGGCGCCCACCGACGCGGCGGCCTCGCGGGCGGCGGTGTCGCTCGCGGTCTCCTCGAGCACGAGCCGGACGCCCGTCGTCCCGGCGAGCTCATCGGGCGTGAGCGTGTAGCCCTTGAAGCCGCGGCTCTCCGTCATCCAGGTGCCGTCGGGCGCGTCGACCGCGTGCCAGGCGCCGTCGTAGTACAGCTCGACGGCGGTCACCGTGTCGTACTTCAGGTACCAGCCGTTGCTGTACGGCGTGGAGCTCGCGGCGATCGGCCGGATCGAGACGAGGTCGAACGCGTCGAACACGGTGGCCGCCGTGTTGTCCCAGTCCGAGGCGGGGTCGCTGATCGTCACGGACGAGTAGCCGCTGGACACGCTCCAGGAGAGGTTCGTGTCGGCACGCTGGCCGGACTGGGCGTCGACGAAGTCCTTCGTCCACGCCTTGTCGATGCCGACGCCGGGGCCCGGGCCGGCGGGGTCGGTGTCGACCGTCGCCGTGCCGATGTCGTCGTCGTCGGCGCGCAGAGGCGTGCCGCCCTCCGTCTGACCCTCGGCTTCCGCCGTCGCGTAGTTGGTGTATGTCGTCGGCTCGTCGCCGGGTGCGACAGGATCGCCGTTGCGGAGCTCGTTCTGCGCCTCGAACACGACGTTCGGCGTGACGGTGCTGTCCGCCGGGAAGCCGTCCTCGTTGTGGAAGCTGAAGCGGATGCCCTCCACATCGGCTGCGGTGAGACCGTGGCTCGCGAGCGCGCCGGCCACCTCGCCCGCCGTCATCTGGAAGACGGAAGCGCCGGACTGCGGGACCGTCACGGCGAGCTGGGCCCACGTGCCGTCGCTGTCCTGCACCTCGATCGTGAGCTCGGTCTGCGAGGGGACCTGCGTGGGCGCGATCGCCTCGAGCTCGAAGGCGTTCCAGAAGCCGTCATCGGCACCGTCCCAGACGTCCTGCACGACGATGTCGTGCACCGTCGCGCCGTCGCCCGTCGAGGTCGCGTTCGTCTCGAGGGAGGCGACCACGGTCTGCCCCGGCTCGACGGCCGTCCCGGGCCGGACCGTCTTGTCCAGCGTGACCGCGATGTCGGGGTCGACGATGACCAGCGGCGCGTCGTCGTCGTCGTGGCCGGTCTGCCCGTTGGGAGCCCGGACGTCGGCATCGACCGTGTTGGTCAGCGCGAGCTCGGACGCCGTTCCGGTCGCGTCCTCCGCCGTGGCGATCGTGAACTCCGCCGTCGTCGTCGTCGTCGGCTCGATCGCGTCGCCCGTGTAGACGAGCTCGAAACCGGTGACCACGCCGGAGGGTGCCGCGGGGGTCTCCTCGCTGCCGAACGGGACCTCGACCGCCGATCCGTCCTCCAGATGGAAGATCGCGACGGCGGCAGTGGCTCCCGCGGGCCACTCGGGGACCGCGCTGAACCCGCCGAACGCGACCTTCTCGGTGAAGAAGTCCAGGTCGGACAGGCGCAGCTCCGACACCGGCGCGTCGCCGTTGGCGGCGGTGATCGTTCCTTGCGCCGTGCCGCCCGCGGTGATCCGCCCCGGCTGGATGTTCTTGGTGGTCTCGACCGTGGGAACGGCGGGGACGACGGTGTAGCTGGCGGCGTCGTCGTCGGTCGCAGGATCCTGTCCCGCGACCGTCGCGGATCCCGCGGCGACGTTGTCGACGCGGTGCTGGTCGGTGGAGAGGTCGTCGCCGCTGTCGCGATCGTCCGCGCGCTGCGCGAGACCCAGGTCGAACGTGACGGCCTGACCGGGGGGGATGTCGCCGTCGCACGTGACGCGGATGCCGCCGACCGCGTCGTTCGTCACGCCGTCGGGGAGCGCGAGCTCCGTCGCCGGGGGTCCCGTCCGCCACGTCCACGTGCCGCCTTCGAAGACGTAGGCGTCCACCTGCACCGACGTGCAGCCGGCCGGGACGGAGACGTTGCCGAAGCCCGTGAAGTCGGTGATGGTGAAGGGGTTGCTCGGGTCCAGAGCGGCCGCGCCGTCCGGGGCCGCCTGCGGCTCCTGGATGACCAGCTGGTCGACGTCGACGTTCGACGTGTTCGCGACGCTCAGGCCGATCGTGGACGCCGCGCCGGGTGCGTACGTCTGCTGCGCCGGCGTCCAGGTCTTGTCCACGCCGACCCCGATGCTCACGGGGGCGTCGACTCGGATCGTCGCCGAGTCCTGCACCGTGTTGGCGTTGGAGGCCGACGTGACGGCCGTGTTGACGATGTCCAGATCCTGCCCGGGCGGATAGTCGGCGGGAACGATCAGGCTCACCTGCATCGTGAAGGTGCTGCCGTTCAGCATGCCGACGCCGACGGGGTCGTTGGTCGTCTCCTGCAGAGCGACCGTCACGCCGGTGTCGGCACCAACCGCCGCAGGCGGGGTGGAGGAGGTGGTCGAGCCGTCGGACCAGGTTGCGGCGTAGGGGACGGTGCTGGGGGTGAAGGCGACGTTCTCGATCGCGAAGCCGGCGAGCTCGGCGGGGAACGCGTCGCTCAGCTCGGCGTCGAGGCAGTCCTGTTCCGAGCACACGATCTTCACCGTGTAGGTGAACGTGTCCCCGGGCTGCGGCGCCGGCTTATCGACCGTCTTGTCGATCTGGAGGAAGTCGCTCGCGGCGGATGCCGCGG
>JAATGR010000035.1 GCA_015654575.1 Actinomycetales bacterium | reverse complement strand
GAACCCGAGGATGAACACGTTGTCACTGTTCGGAGGCCCCCACATGCACATCACTCCCCCATAGTCGATGAAGCGCTGCTGGATGCCGTCGAACCCGCCCGCGCCGTAATCGGCCACCCACTCGCTGGGCGGCGTGGTCAGCACCGTGAGCGCGTGGGGAGTCACGATGCTCGTACAGGCGATCGACGCGGGGCTCGCGGTGAGGCTGGGGCTCGACGTACTCGGGGTGCGCGGTGACGACATTGAAGAGTGTGCCGGTGTCTTGTCGGGCGCTCCGGTCTCTCCTACGCATCCGGTGAGTAGCAACGCCGAGACGATGGCGAGGGGCAGGAGCACTCGAGAATATCGGCGAGACATGACAACCTTTCACGTCGGTTAGTCAGAGACTAGCGACGTCCGCCCTCGCCCGGAGGCTGCTTTACCCGATCGTTGCACTGTCCTCGTCGGTCGAGCCGGTGAGATGCCTCTTCGCCTCGTCGAAGGTGGCCCACAGCCGCTCCGTGCCGTCCGACTCGACGGTGTGGAACGTGCCACGATCGTCCATCGTGATCTTGACGATCAGGGAGCCGTTCGTTCCGGGCAGCGTCTCGTAAAAATCCCATTGATCCGAGAACCCGGCATCCTTACCTAACTCCATCGCACCATCATCCGCCCAGGACCTTTGTGAGTTCCAATCGAGACTGTGTCCAAGCACGTCGTCATGATCCTGTCTTCTCAGCGAGGGACGATCCCTTGGTGCCAAAATCAATCCCACGTCTTGATCCGATGGCCGAACTGCGCCAGAACACCAGCATCGATCTTCGCCATCACGTCTGGGGCAACCACGACACAACGACCGCTCACACCAGTGAGAAGCTTCGTTATTATAACCGAGGAAACATCATTCTCTGGATACGCGTGCAGTTCAAACATATACGTATTGATAGGCGCGGCGTCCTCGGTCCAGGTTCCTGAGAACGCCATCGCCCACTGATTAGCTTGTTCGTCGGGGAGATCGCCGTTCGCCGCAGCGAGGTAGATCGGGCGAGGACAGGGCCACGATTGCATAAGCTCAGCCGCATTCATCAGTCTGGCTGTGCTGTCGTCCGCTGAAGCGGCGGCAGCCGAAAGGTTTGTACGGAAAAGGGCGCCAGGCGCTTTTAGAGCCGCCAACGCCGGGCTAGGCACCTTGACGACGCCAGAGTATGTGCCGATGCCAATAGCGACCACGGCAATGGCTATTCCTGACAGCACAGTACTTATTCTCTGGGTAGGCCGCGATCGCGTTCCGCTTCCCATCCAGGCCGCCACGAGAACCATAAGCATGATGGCAAGGATCATGGTGGCGCCATAGATGAACTTGTATTGGTAATAGTTCAATGCGGCCGAATGACGCAATTGCAACACGACTAACCCTGCCGCCTCAACAATTGCCACAAGCGCGATGGCAATGCTCACGAGCGCGGAATTCGTCCGATTCGTCCTCTCGCCGTCCGGTGCCTTGCCCACCGGCGATCTCAGGGGAAACTGAGCCAACCAAGCCCCGCCAATCCCCACGATAGTCAACGCAATGGACAGAGGAAGGGTGAGCGACACAGTCGCGAACGGGACACCGACTCCCAACACAGATTCTGGCGATCCGACGGAACTTGTTGCCCAATAGACGAGTACGAGCGCATAGGCGGCACCGCTTATCGCAAACAACACCACCACGAGCGCGGGAATCGCCGAGCGCATCCGGTGAACGTATGACCGCCATGGCAACCGGAGCCCCGCCGCTACGAAAGGAACCGCCGCAAGCGGCGTCAATAGGCTCCAGCTATGGGCTACAAGTACCAGCATCCCGGCTATTGCCAACAGGCTGACGGTATTCGTCCTCCGTCGACCTAGGCCCAACACGCACGCGATAACGGTTCCGATCACCGCGAGAAGAAAACCGGGAAAGCCGAGTCTGAGAGAATCAGCCCCGAGTCCCAAAAGTAGAACCGACACCGAACCCGCCGAAACAATCACCGCAAGACCTGGACGTTTTCTCAGCGGCTTGGCGGACACAATCGTGGCACACAGCGTTACGATCGCCGCTGAGAGCACAAGTCCGGTTCCCATTTCGAATAAATGTGTCTCTACTCCGACCGAACCGAGCAGTGGACCGTGCCAAAGCTCCGCCGCCATTGCCACAAGGGTGTGAAAATGTTGGGGATACGGAGCATAAACAAAGTCAGATCCTCCCGCCGCGCCCGGCCATCCGGGTCCGGTAACGCCGTAGCGCCGAATGAGCGAATACATGTCGAAGTGACCAACGTTGTCGTTGCCAAAGCCATTCATCAGCTGGGCGATACTTGTGACACCCGAACGTGCCTCGTAAAACGGGAGAAAAAACCACGTGGAGAAAAGAGCAGCTCCCAGCGGAATCAGATCTGACCGTGACACTCGCGGCAGCACCTGACGTCGATTACGCGGCGTTCGTACCAGCCGGTAGACCACAACTGAAATCAGAACTGCAATGACGACAGCGACGTGACCCACCTGGCCGAATTGCGGCCATTTGAACCACCACAGCACGGGCCAAACGCCGAGCCCGATTGCACCGTTTATAGCTAGTCGTCGCGAAAGCGTCCTGGCGGACGGCAGCAGGACCCAGAGCAAAACGATTACGACGACCGCGGCGGGCCCTCGAACCAAACCCGCTGCAGAGAGACCGATCACAACCACCCCGGCCGACAGGGCGATCGCCAATGGACGGACGAAATCACTCCATGGACGGGCAGGAGCGGATTTCCGGGTCATTAATGCCAACGAGGGTCCCCGGCTCCGGTATTGGTCGTCGCGAGGAACAGCTCCCCGGAGCCGGCGAACCGGAGTTCGCCCTCGTCCGGCGTTACGTAGACCGATTCCCCGCGGCCGACGACGACCGATGACGTGCCACCGGTCAGAGAGACCGACCCGTTGGTGCAGATGGCGATGGCCGGCCCCGTGAGCGCATAACTCGCGTCGAGGTCGGAATCGTTTGCCCGGACGAGCACGAAGTCGGGGACGTCCGGGGTGAACACCTCGAGGCCGGCGGCCGGGCTCGAGGGGTGGAGATACGGAACCGGAACGGGCTCGAAGGAGAGCACGCCCAGCAGCTCCGGCACATCGATGTGCTTCGGGGTGAGGCCGCCACGGAGCACGTTGTCGGAGGCGGCCATGAGCTCGACGCCCAGGCCGTTCAGATAGGCATGGATGTTGCCGGCCGGCAGATAGAGCGACTCCCCCGTCGAGAGCGTCACGCTGTTGACCAGGAGCGAGATGACGATGCCGGGGTCGCCCGGATACTCGGCCGCGAGGGTGCGGACGGTCTCCAGCTCGGCGGTGTGCCCGGCGACGTTGCCGTCGAACGCCAGCGAGGTCACGAGATCCACGAGCGTCGGCACACCGGAGCCGTTCGAGATCAGCCATTCGACAGTGTCCGCGAGCGGGTCGTCCGCCTCCAGCGAGGCCAGGAGGTCCTCGAGCGGCTGGGGCTGCGGATCCTCGCGCTGGGCGTCGGCGTCGAGCAGTGCGAGCACGACCGATCGGATCTCCTCGACCGGTCGGAAGCCGCACAGCGCGTCGAAGGTGCGGCTCAGGGCGTAGATGAGCTCCGGCTTGGGGAAGGCGTCCTTGTAGTTGCGCTCCGGCGCGTCGAGCGGCACACCGAGCGCGTTCTCCCGCTCGAATCCCGCCACGGCCTGCTCCGGGGTCGGATGCGCCTGCAGCGACAGCGGGGAGTCGGCCGCGAGGATCTTGAGCAGAAAGGGGAGCCGGCCGGATTCCGCGAACGGCCCGAGCGCGGTCCGCGGATCGGCGGCGATCCACGCCGCGAGATCGGCGGCGCCGCCGGTCTGGCCCGGGTCGAGGATCACGCTGGGCGAACCGGAATGCGCGCCGAGCCACAGCTCAGCCTCCGGCTGACCCGAGGGCACGCGGCCGAGCAGCTCGGCGATCGCGGTCGTCGAGCCCCAGGCGTACGGCCGGGGCGTGTTCGTGACGCGTACAAACATCTGGTCTTCCTTCACTGCAACCGGCGAGGGGCGCCGGAACCCGCCACACCACGGTACAGCCCCCTTGGGCCAGGCAGAATCCGGGCCTAGAGTCGTCGAGGGTCGTCTCTCCCCTCTCACGCGAAGCAATGGAGCCTCACATGTCGACATTCGAGCCCCTGTCCAGCGACTTCTACGGCTACGAGAATGCCCTCGCCGACCGGGAGAAGGCCTTCATCGTGGACCTGCGCGCCTTCCTCGAGACAGAGGTACGTCCACTCGTGGACGACCTGTGGTCGAGTGCGGAGTTCTTCCCGCGGTCCGTCGTCACGGGTCTCGCCGACCTCGGGGTGTTCGGGCAGCCGTGGGAGGAGACCCGCAGGTTCGAGAACAGCGCCGTCTTCCGCGGCTGGGTCGCCCTCGAGCTCGCCAGGGTCGACGCGAGCCTCGCCACCCTCGTCGGTGTGCAGAACGGGCTCGCCATGGGTGCGATCGCCTCCGCGGGCTCGCCGGAGCAGCGCGCGGAGTGGCTGCCGCGGCTGGCCTCCGCCGAGCTGCTCGGCGCCTTCGCCCTCACCGAGCCGCTCTCCGGCTCCGATTCCGCGCAGGGACTGCACACGGTGGCCAGACGCGACGGCGAGAACTGGATCATCAACGGCTCGAAGCGCTGGATCGGCAACGCATCGATCGGCGACGTCACGATCGTCTGGGCGAAGGATGCCGAGGACGGCCAGGTCAAGGGATTCATCGTGCCGACGGAGACACCCGGCTACACAGCGACGCGCATCGAGAACAAGCAGTCGCTGCGCATCGTCCAGAACGCGGACATCCGCCTGGTCGACGTCCTCGTCCCGGAGGCGAACCGCCTGCAGGGCTCGCGATCCTTCCGCGACACGGCGGCCGTCCTGCGCCTCACCCGCACGGAGGTCGCCTGGGCCGCGGTCGGCAACTCGATCGGCGCCTACGAGGCGGCGGCGGCCTATGCCCGCGATCGCAGCCAGTTCGGCAGGCCGATCGGTGGCCACCAGCTGGTCCAGGAGCTGCTCACCCGCAGCCTCGGCAACATCACCTCCTCGATCGGCCTGGTGACCCGGGTCTCGCAGATGCTCGACGAGGGCGTGCAACGCGACGAGCACTCCGCCTTGGCGAAGGAGTTCACCACCAGCAGGATGCGCGAGACCGTCGCCTGGTGCCGCG
>JAATGR010000062.1 GCA_015654575.1 Actinomycetales bacterium | reverse complement strand
GCGCTCGAGGGCGGCACCGGCGCGCTGCTGGTCGCGTCGGGTCAGGCGGCCGAGACGTTCGCGGTGCTCAACATCGCCCAGGCCGGCGACCACATCGTGTCGTCCAGCTCGATCTACGGCGGCACCTACAACCTCTTCAAGTACACGCTGGCCAAGCTCGGCATCGAGACCACGTTCGTGGAGGACCAGGACGACCCGGAGGAGTGGCGTCGCGCCGTCCGCCCGAACACGAAGCTGTTCTACGCCGAGACGATCGGCAACCCGAAGATCAACGTGCTCGACATCCGCACGGTCGCGGACCTCGCCCACGAGGCGGGTGTGCCGCTCATCGTGGACAACACGATCGCGACCCCCTACCTGCTCCGTCCGTTCGAGCACGGCGCCGACATCATCGTCCACTCGGCGACGAAGTTCCTCGGCGGCCACGGCACGACCATCGGCGGTGTCATCGTCGACGGCGGATCGTTCGAGTGGTCGAAGAACGTCGAGCGCTTCCCCGGGCTGACCGAGCCCGACCCGTCCTACCACGGGCTGAGCTACACCGGCGCGCTCGGCGACGGCGTCGCATACATCACGAAGGCCCGCGTCCAGCTCCTGCGCGACCTCGGTGCCGCCATCTCCCCGCTGAGCGCCTGGCTGCTGCTGCAGGGCATCGAGACGCTGTCGCTGCGCGTGGAGCGCCACGTGCAGAACGCACAGGAGATCGCGGAGTGGCTGGAGAACCACGAGGACGTCGCCACCGTCAACTACTCGGGTCTTCCCACCTCGCCCTGGTACGCCTCGGCCAACACCTACGCGCCGAACGGCGTGGGCGCCGTCCTCTCGTTCGAGCTGAAGGGCGGCGTTCCCGCCGGCCGCGAGTTCGTGAACTCGCTGACGCTGTTCAGCCACCTCGCGAACATCGGCGACGTCCGGTCGCTGGTGATCCACCCCGCCTCGACGACCCACTCGCAGCTCACCCCGGAGCAGCAGCTCACCGCGGGCGTGACCCCGGGCCTGGTCCGACTCTCGGTCGGGATCGAGAACGTCGACGACCTCAAGGCCGACCTGGAGCAGGCGCTCGGCGCCGCACGTCGAGTGTCCGAGGCCGCTCGCGCCTGACATCCCGCCTGATCCGGATGCCCCGGGGTCGTAAGACCCCGGGGCATCCGTCGTTGTGCGCGCCCCCGGTCGGGGTGCCGTCGTAACACGGTCGGTGAGGTGCCGGTGCGGGCGAGAGAATGGACACCGTGGATTGGCAGACCTCTGAGGACACCGTGCCCAGCGCCCCGGTGACAGAGGCCGACGCGCGGCTGCTGCACGGCGGTCGGCCGCCGGCGACCGGTGCGTGGCGCGACGGCGATCCGCATGGAGAGCGGCGGTTCGCCGCCCTGGGCGCCTTCCGCACCGGGGAGGGCGCGCAGCTTCCGGCCCTGCGCATCGCCTACGAGAGCTGGGGCGAGCTGAACGCGGCGGGCGACAACGCCGTGCTGGTGCTGCACACGCTCACCGGCGACAGCCACGTGCGCGGCGACGCCGGCCCCGGTCATCCGACGGCCGGCTGGTGGCAGGAGATCGTCGGACCGGGCTCGGCCCTGGACACGTCGCGCTGGTTCGTGGTCGCCCCGAACATGATCGGCGGATGCCAGGGGTCGACCGGTCCCGCCAGCGTCTCGCCGGACGGCTACGAGTGGGCCTCGCGATTCCCGTACCTCACCGTGCGGGATCAGGTCGAGGCGCAGCGGATGCTGGCCGACCACCTCGGCATCTCCCGCTGGGCGGCGGTGATCGGCGGCTCGATGGGCGGCATGCACGCGCTGGAGTGGGCGGTCTCCCACCCCGACCGGCTCGCCCGCGTCGGCGTGCTCTCCGCTCCCCCGACCACCACCGCCGATCAGATCGCGTTGAACTCGGTGCAGTTGGAGGCCATCCGGATCGACCCCGGCTTCGCCGGCGGCGAGTACTACGACGCCGCCCCCGGCGACGGCCCGCACCGAGGTCTGGCGCTGGCGCGCCGGATGGCGCTGCTGAACTACCGCAGTCCCACCGAGTTGAACCAGCGCTTCCAGCGCTCGTGGCAGTCGGGGGTGAGCCCGCTGGGTCGGGGCGGACGGTTCGCGGTCGAGAGCTACCTCGACTTCCACGGCAACAAGTTCACCCGGCGTTTCGACGCGAACAGCTACCTGACCCTCGTGGAGGCGATGAACTCGCACGACGTCGGCCGCGACCGCGGCGGCGTGGAGGCCGCCCTCTCGCGAGTCACCGCGACCGCGCTGGTGCTCGGCATCGACAGCGACCGCCTGTTCCCGGTCGACGGCCAGCACCGCATCGCGCACGGCATCCCGCACACGCTCGACGGCGATCGGGCGATCGTCATCGCGAGCGACTTCGGCCACGACGGCTTCCTGATCGAGACGGGAGCCGTAGCCCACCACCTTCGCCGGCTGATGGAATCCCCGGCTGATATGTAGTTCTGTTTGTCACGTGGGTAGGGGAAGCGCCGCCGGGCCGGCGCGCCGTCCGGCGGCGCTTCATCATTCATGGGTGTGTGTGTGGGGTTGCGGCATGTGCGGTGACGCGTGGTCGATCTGATATGCGCGGGTTGGTTACCGCAGACCCTTGTTTCGGTGAGAACGCTCAGGCTGGTCTGAGGTCGAGCATGGCCCTTGTGCGGGGGTTGCTCACAGCCGAATCGCTGGGGCGTTCCTCACGCTGCGTGCTGTCCCGGCGACGCGGCCGGCGAATGAGTCTTCGGGGTTCAGTCCATGACGGCCGGGGACCAGCACCAGCCCGCGAGTTCGCGGGCGATCGCGGTGTTCGCGATGGTGTGCTTCATCTTGTGCGCGGTCAGGACCTGCCACCGGTGGTGCAGTCGCCGGTTGCCGGCATCGCTGCGGGCCGCGACGGTTGCGGGGGCCAGCGCCCACCGGTCGGTCATCATCGTCCCGGGCAGGTAGAGAGGCTTGTGGTGCCAGGGGCCTCGATCAGCAGCCGGCGTGCGTGGGTGTTCCCGGTCTTCGTAATCGGTCCCAGTGACCGGGATCCGCCGGAGGAGTGCTCGGAGGGGACCAGCCCGAGATACGACGCGATCGTGCGGCCGGTGAACCGGTCCCCACGGCGGTCAGCACCCGCGCGGGTCCGAACCTCTTCGAGCCCGGCTCATACGCCGCAACGACCGGCCCGTGCTCACCTCACGCTGCCCGAGACCGGGGATACACCGCGAAACGCGGTGCGATGCACTCGGGTTCGGCGGGAATCCCTTCGCTCGGCGCGCGGCGGTTATCCGCCCACACGCTACGCGCGTGCACATCCACACCGATCACCGTACCCGCAACGAACACCAGGGCCCGCGCTGCATGCCGGCATCCCACGGCCACCTTGCGGGATGATCCACGAAACTGCACCGCGAGGCCCTCGCCCTACAACCCCGGAACCCAGAACCCCACACCCATAGGGGCTGAGGCGCAGCCGCCCGAGCCCCGCTCAGGGCAATGACGGGTGGAAGCGCGCGCGCCGGTAGGACAGCGCGGCGATGGCGAGACCTCCGAGGGCGAGCACCGCGCCGACCCAGGCCGGCGCGGCGAATCCCCATCCGGCGGCGATCACGAGACCGCCGAGGAAGGCGCCGAGGCTGTTGCCGATGTTCAGCGCCGAGTGGTTGAGCGCGGCCGAGATCGACTGGTTGTCGCCGGAGACGTCCATGAGTCGT
>JAATGR010000026.1 GCA_015654575.1 Actinomycetales bacterium | reverse complement strand
CGGATGCAGCGCGACCTCACCGACTCGACGACGCAGCGCAACATCGGCGTCGCGTTCGGGCACTCACTGCTCGCCTTGGACAACCTGCTGCGCGGGCTGGGCGAGATCTCGCTGGCCCGCGAGGTGCTGCTCTCCGACCTCGACCGCAACTGGGAGGTGCTGGCGGAGGCGATCCAGACGGTGGTCCGTGCGGAGGTCGTCGCCGGGCGCTCCACGATCACCGATCCTTATGCCTTACTGAAGGAGCTGACGCGGGGCCGTCGCGTCGGCGCGGCCGAGCTGGCCGAGTTCGTGTCAGGGCTGGAGATCGGCGAGGCCGCGAAGCAGCGCCTGCTGACACTGACTCCCGCGACCTACACAGGCGTCGCCTCGCGTCTCGCCGGCGACGCCTGACCCGGGTGTCGCCGAGTCGCCACCGGTGCCTGCCCGTCTACCGACCGGTACCGGAAGGCGCGGGATTCAGGATGCCGCGGGCGCGTCTCCGGCAGCGGGATCGTCCTGATCGTCCGGCTCTTTCCTCGGCGCGTCCGAGGAATCGGCCTCCGCGGGCGCGGACGGCGCCGCATCCTTCGTCTCGGGGATGAGCACGGGATGGTCATGCGTCTGCGCGACCTGTGCGGGATCGATCGCCAGCATCAGCAGCGCGATGACCACGAGAACCACGATGAAGGTGATGCCCGCGACCACCAGTGCGCTCAGCAGGGCGCGTTGGATCTGATCGGCGGGGAGCTGCTCGAAGAACCCCATGCTCAGGAGCGTGACAAGGCCCGCGAAGAGCGCGGCGATGAAGGCGAGCCCGAGAAGCTGCGCCGGGCGCATCACATCACGCCGCGTCGGCTTGTCGCTCATGCGTGCTGGTCCTCGGCCGCCACGGCCTCCGTTGTCTGCGGCTCGCGACGAGGCGAGAACGCAGCGATCGCGAGGTAGACCGCGACGATCGCCGCGTACCCGCCGAAGACCCCCACCGCGATCGCGATGCCCGTCAGCGTGAAGCTCTGCCCCGCCTCGGCGATGTAGTAGTTCAGGACGTAGCCGCTGGGCACCACGAGCGTGCCCAGGGCCAGGATGATGCTGAAGATTCCGACGGTCAGCGCGTCGCGCGCCTCCGCCCGACCGGTCGAGCCCGCCTCCGACGAGCGAAACGCCCGCCATCCCGAGATCCCCTCGAGCAACCCGCTGAGAAGAGACCACACGATCACCAGCACGAAGAACATCTCCGCGGAGCGCACCGGCGGGAGGCCGCCGATCAGGCCAGCGACGGCTGAGAGCAGGCCCATCCAGATCGGCACGGCTCGTTTGCCCGCGGGAGAGACGAGCCAGGCGCCAAGGAGCAGAACCAGCCCGGTCGCGATCGCGAACCCGCTGAACACCGAGAGGCCGAGAGAGGCCGAGTGGTCCGAGGAAAACGTCACCATCACGGCCGCGATCGCCGCGAACACCGCGCGCGCGAACTGGACGTGGCGCACCGTGAAGGTGAGAGCAGGGGCGTGGGACACGGCGGATTCCTGGCAGATGGACGGGACTCCCCCAGTCTAGATCTCCCACGGCTGCAGGTTTGCTGCGCGGCCGTGCCGGCGCCCGGCGGAGTACGCTGGAGGGATGGGTCTTCAGCGGATCGAGTTCGGGGTGCGCGACGCCAGCGCCGATGCGGGATGCTGCGGCGGAGGGGCGTGCGACTATACGCCGCCGGCTCAGGCGCCGCACGCGGGCGAGGTGACGACCGATCTGCTGGTCGAGGGGATGACCTGCGAGCACTGCGTGCGCGCGGTCACCGCTGAGGTCGGTCAGGTCGATGGGGTCGGATCGGTCGAGGTCGAGCTCGTGCCGTCCGGCGCTTCGCGAGTGCGCGTGCACAGCGAACGCACGCCCGATCAGGCGGCGCTGATCGCCGCCATCGAAGAAGCCGGCTACTCGCTGCAGGCGTGACCCGGGGCGGCTCCATGTGAGGGGGGTCGGGAGGAGAGCGGATGCCGGAGCGTAACCGCGACCCCGCATGTGATCCTGACGGCATGTCCGCCTAGGAGGCCGAGCGCATCGTCCGTAACGCCGGCACAGGAAGGCTCGACACGCGTGATCCCGAGATCCGGCGGCTGATCGCGACGGCGCAGCGTCGCGTGGCGCGTCACACGCTGTGGGGCGACGTGAGCAGCACTCGCCACCGCCGCTGGGTGATCGGCGGCGTCCTGTTCCTGGTGCTGTGGGTGGTCGGCCTCGCGGTGCCGCTGCTGTCCACGTTCGTCTGGACCCGCTGATCCGGCGAACACCTCTTCTCTGAGGTGTGCCCGCCACGAGGTTCGCTCGCGAGCCCGTTAGCCGGGGCTGCCGTCAGAGACCGAGCTCGACGGCGATCGCGCGCAGCACCGGCAGCGGATCCCCCACCGGCTGCACCTGCACGGTCACATGGTCGGCCCCGGCATCCCGGTGCGCGCGCACCGTAGCCGCGAGCACCGGCGCGGCACCGTGCACGACGATCGCGTCAATGAGCTCGTCGCTGCCGTCGTCGGCCAGGTCGGTCTCGGTGAAGCCGGCGCGACGGATGCTCGTGGCGTAGTTCGTCAGACGCAGGTAACGGCCGAGGAACGCCCTCGCCGTGCGCCGTGCCGATACGGCATCCGTGTCGAGCACGACCGTCTGCTCCGGCGCGACGAGCTTTCCCGCCCCGAGCGCCTCACGCGCCTCGCGTGACTGCGCCGGCACTGTCAGGTAGGGATGCGTGCCGCCGGTACGCTCCGCGGCGAGCGCCAGGGTGCGCGGGCCGAGCGCCGAGAGAACCCGATCCTCGACGGGCACTCCTCGCTCGTCGAGCACGTCGAGGTAGCGCGCCGTCGCCTCCAGCGGACGGACGCGCTGGGGCGTCGCCTCTCGATGCCCCGAGCCGATGCCGAGGATCAGTCGCCCCGGGTGGCGCGCGACGACACGATGGTAGGAGTCGGCGAGGTCGGCGGCGTCGGACTGCCAGATGTTGACGATCCCGGTGGCGACCGTGAGGGACTCGGTGGCGTCGAGCAACGCATCGACGGTGGCGAGGTCGGATGCGGGCGAGCCACCCAACCACAGGGTGCGGTAGCCCGCCTCTTCGATCTCCCGGGCGAATCCGGCGTCGGCATCGTTCACGTTTCGCCAGACGCCCGCCTCGCCCAGTCTGTCCGTCCAGCTCATGTCTTCATTCTCGCAGCTTCGGCGGTGAGACCGGGTGGCTCAAACCGACGCATACACACGCGTCTCGACCACATCCTTACCGCTTGGGAGGAGGGCTCCGCTCCCGGGGGATGCATCCGCGGATGGAAGCTACGGACACGATCCCTCACGTTTTCCCGTCACTGGCGCCCTCAGCGGTTCCGCGCTGCATCCGTTCGATACTCGGGCATGAAATGGGACTGAAACAGTGAGAACATCGATATGAAATACCAAAGATTTAGATTCTCTCCAGATATCAATAAATTTTTGGAGGGAACATGCACCAGATTCGTCCCTCGACCGGCTTGTCATCTCGACGACGCGTCCGGTCGATCGCTGCGATAGCGGCGGGCGCTGCGATAGCCCTCACGCTCGCAGCTTGCAGTTCGTCCACGACGGCAACGTCGGCAGACTCCAGCGAGACGACGGACTACGGCTCGGCCGGGATCGCATTGAGCTGGATCAAGAACTATGAGTTTTCCGGCTACTTTCTCGCCGATCAGAACGGCTACTTCTCCGACGAGGGCTTCTCGAATGTCGACCTCATCGCTGGGGGCGGGTCGACGAACTCCTGGGATACGGTCCTGGCGGGCAATGCGCTCTTTGGCCTCGCATCGGACCTCCTCGGCACAGCGACCTCGATCACTCAGGGCTCCGATCTCGTGGTAGTCGGCGCGCAGTTCATCAAGAGCCCGGTCGGCATCGTTTCGCTCTCCGGTGATCCGATCAATGATGTGCAGGACATGGTCGGCAAGACCTTCGGCGTGGACTCCGGCGGTAAAGCGATCATCGAGTCGATCCTCACCGCCAACGGTCTGTCGACGGACTCGGTGACGTTCGAGTCGGTGCCAAGCGGCATCGATCCGCTCATGGACGGTACGGTCGACGCGCTCGTCGGCTTCCTCACCAATTATCCGATCGCCGTCGAGCAAGCCGGCGGCGATCCTGTCGTGTTGTCGCTCTCCGACGCCGGCTTCGCTCAGGTCGGTGACGCAATCGTGACGACTCGCGACACGATCGAGAACCACCGAGACGAGTTGAAGGCGCTACTCATCGCGTCGATCAAGGGCTGGAACGATGCCCTCGAAAGCGAAGACGACCTGGTCGCCGCGGCACTGACGTACGGAGCTGAGAACGACCTCGACGAGGCAGGGCAGACGGCTTCGGCGGATGTCGTGCCCGAATTCATGCTCACCCCTGAGACCGTTGAGAACGGGATCTTCACGATCTCAGACGATCTCGCAGCCGAATCCATTACGTCGCTTAAGGCGCTTGGCGTCGACATCTCGCAAAACGATCTGTTCGACCTCAGCGTGCTGCAGGAGATCTATCAGGAAAACCCTGAACTGATCCCGGGATTCACCGTCCCCGTAGCGGACTGAGCGCCCGACCGACCCGGACTCGCAACGAAATGGGAACACCATGAACGCAACGATCCAGTCGCGGCTGCTCGCCGTCCTCGGGGTCGTCGTCCTCGTTGCCGCGTGGCAGTTCATCGCGGTCGTGTGGTTCACACGCCCTTCCGGCGAGTCCGGGTCGATCCCGTCACCGTTTGCCGTCGCATGGTCGGTGATCGGTGACCTCGGGAGTCCGATCTATTGGAACGCGATCGTCGCCACCTCCATGAGCGCACTCATCGGCTTCGGCATCGGCATGCTCATCGCTCTGATCCTGGGAGTCGTGGTGATGATCGTTCCGCTCCTGGAGCAGTTCGCCAGCCAGCTCGGCGTCCTCGCCGCGTGTCTTCCAGCGACCGCGATCGCACCGATCATCGTGCTCTTGAGTCCCGTCGGCACACGCACCGTATCGATCCTCCTTGCCACGCTCGCGGTGTTCTTCCCTGCGATCGTCGGGGTGCTGCTCGGCCTGCGCTCCGCGCACCCCGCACAAATCGACCTCGTCTCCGCATTCGGAGGCGGCGAATTGATGGCCGTCCGCAAGGTCCGCTCCGTCTCGGCGATCCCTGCGATCCTCGCGGCGATGAAGATCGGGGTGCCCTCCGCGGTCCTGGGCGCGATCACCGGGGAATACTTCATCCAGGGCGTCGACTCGGGACTCGGACTGCTCCTCGTCGCTAAGCAGTACGACGGCGACTACGTCGGCATGTGGTCCGTCTCGGTCATCAGCGCATTCACGGCAGCACTCGGCTATGGAATCGTCGCTCTGCTCGGCCGATTCGTCGCGCCATGGGTGTCGCCGGAGCAAGCAATGCGAAGCTCACTGTGAGCGCCCTCCCGCGCCGGCGCGCCGGCGATCGCCGCCCCATCTCCCGACCGTGGCGTACCGTCATCGGTGCGGTGCTCGTCACGATCGTCGTCATAGCCGGTTGGCAGATCGCGCTCTCGGCGACCGGGGCCAGCTCCTACATCACGAAAACCCCCCTCGATGTCATCCGCTATCTCTTCGACGACTCGTATCAGGCGGACGGTACCGCAGCGGATCGTAGGGCGACGGTCCTTTCGCTCGTCGGCGTGACGCTCGGCCACGCCGCCGTCGGACTCGGCGTGGGTGTTGGGGCCGGCGTCGTCATCGCGATCATGCTGGCGGCATCGCGGACACTGCGTAGCATGTTCCTGCCCGCAGCTATTTTCCTGCAGACGGTACCGCTTATCGCCCTCGCACCGGTGATTTATGCCGTCTTCGGCGGCGGCATCCTCACCGCCGCCGTCATCGCCGGCATCGTCACATTCTTCCCCCTGCTCGTGAACCTGCTAACCGGGTTCGAGACGGTAAGCGTCTCGGTCCGCGATGTCATCGCTGTCTACGGCGGCTCCCGGAATACCGTGATCCGTCTCGCCGCGATACCGGCGGCTCTGCCCTACCTCTTTGCAGGACTGCGGCTCGCAGTGCCCACCACCATCGGCGGCGCGATGCTCTACGAGTTCCTTTTCACCTTCGAGGGGCTCGGCGCGACCATGAAGACCGCACGGCAGTACTCGGACTACGGACTGATGTGGACGGTCGTCGCGGTGAGCCTGCTGCTCGCCATCGCGGCTTACGCGCTCGTCGCACTGGCGGAGCGGCTTGTGCTCGACCGTCGCTTTCCACCCCCAGGAGGAGCCAGATGATCGGTGCTGCCCTTGCCCCCGACGGGGTGCGCCTCGAAGGGCTGAGCAAGCGCTACCCGGTACGCGGCGGCACCCTCGACGCGGCGTCCGGAATCGACCTCATAACACCGAAAGGTGACTTCGTCACGCGGCTCGAGCCCTCATCCTGCGGTAAGTCGACGGTCCTGCGTATGCTCGCTGGACTCGACGATGCCGCCGAAGGCGATGCACGGTGAACGGGCTGACTCCGCAGGAACTGCGACGGCAGAAGCGCACCGGCATTGCCTTCCAAGATCACGCCCTGCTCCCGTGGCGCTCGGTCGCCGCGAACGTCGGGCTGCCCTTCGAGGTCACCGGCGTCACAGTAGACGAGCCGGATGCCGCCGAACTGCTCGAACTCATCGGGCTCAGTCAGTTCGCGAAATCACGCCCTTGGCAACTCTCCGGCCGGATGCGACAGCGAACGCCCGAGTTCCACGATTACGTCGATCACGCGACTCGTCTGCTCTTCGAGTAGCACGCGCGGAGACGCCGATCCCAAGCAACACAAGAAAGCAGGAACACCCATATGTTCGATCAGCAGGTCGCGGAGCGCGCCATCTACGACTTCATCGCGGCCATCGGTCTCGATCCCGATGATCCGACGCTCGAAGGTACCCCCCGTCGGGTCGCGCTGGCCGCGCTCGACCTGTACTCCGGGGTCGGAAAGGATCCGGTCCCGGCGATCAGCAATGGCGAGCCGATCGAAGGGGTATATCCCGGTCCGGTCGCGGTGCACGGCATTCCCTTCAGTTCGGTGTGCGAACACCACCTGCTGCCCTTCAAGGGCGTCGCCACGGTCGGATACCTGCCGGGCCGGCGGCTCGCCGGCCTCGGCGACTTCGATGCCGCAATCCGCATTATCGCGGCGAGGCCCCAAATGCAGGAGCGACTGACAGACCAGATCGCCGACGCGGTCCAGTCTGCGCTCGAGCCCCGCGGAATCATCGTGGAGCTGCGCGCCGAGCACTCGTGCATGTGGGCGCGCGGCGAGCGCACCGTCGGCGCGATCGCGCGCTCGGTGGCCGCCCGCGGCGAGTTCGATCTAGACGGCGCCTACCGCATCGAGGCGCTACGACTCATCGGCGCCGTCGGGTGATCGGCGTGCGGACAACGGCCCCCGACGTCGCGGAGCTCACCGGCGGCGTCGCCGTACTGCCGATCGGAGCGGTCGAGCAGCATGGCGCGCACCTGCCGATCGCGACCGATGCGATCCTCGTCGATGCGTTTGTCGCGAACGCCGTCGAGACCGTCGGTGCCGGACGCGTGTGGCTGCTACCGACGATCACCTACGGCAAGTCGACCGAGCACGACGGATTCGTCGGCACCGTCTCGCTCTCCGCCACGACGCTCTCTGCACTCATCCACGATGTTGCCGTGTCGGTCGCAGCAAGCGGGCTACGCGGCCTCTTGCTGGTCACCGCGCACGGCGGAAATCCGGAGGTTCTGGGAATCGCAAGCCGCGATCTTCGCTCGGAGCTCGGCCTGGTCGTCCGCACAGTGCACGTGCCGAGCCTCGCGCTCGATGGTCTTACGCCAGGGCCGGACGACGGCTGGGACGTGCACGGCGGCCACTACGAGACGTCGGTCATGCTCGCCCTGCACCCCGAGCTCGTGCGGATGAACCTCGCTGCGGCGGACGGCGAGCGGTGGGCCGACCTTGTAGCCGCGGACTCCACGTCGATCGGCTCCTGGTTCACTCGCGACGTCTCGGCGACCGGGATTATCGGCGATCCGCGGCACGCTTCCGCGGAATGGGGAAAGGCGGCCTTCGCCGCGCAGAGCGCTGCACTCGCCGCGATCCTCGAAACGCTCATCGGGGCCGTCGCATGAGCGCCTCGACTGGTCTCGACAGTGCTCGTGCCATCGTTGTCGGGGGGGCCGGCGGAATCGGCTCCGTCATCGTGCGCAAGCTCGTTGCCGCGGGCGCGCGCGTCGGGGTACTCGACCTCACGGAGCCCAGAGGACCGCTCGGTGAAGTACACCGGGGACGGATCGACCTCGCCAATGCGACATCGATCGTTGCGGCGTTCGAGGCCGCGGTCGCCGCGCTCGACGGGCTGGACATCCTTGTCAACGCAGCGGGAATCCTCCGCATGGCGTCCGCGATCGACACCACCGCCGAGGACTGGGACCGCGTCATGAGCGTCAATGCACGCGGCGCCTTCCTCGTCCTCCAGGAGGCTGGACGTCGGATGGTGGAAACGGGCCACGGAAGCATCATTTCTATCGCGAGCATGGCGGCAAAGATCGGTGGTGAGGAAGAGATCGCTTACGCGGCATCGAAGGCGGCAGTCGTCGCGATGACTCGGGTCGCCGCACTGGAATGGGGTCCCTTAGGCGTCCGCGTCAACTGCGTATGCCCCGGATACATCCCCACAGAGATGGGTGCGGACACACGCACTCCCGAGGACGTCGTTCGCTGGTCGGCGCTCTCGCCATTAGGACGGCTTGGCGAGCCGGAGGAAGTCGCCGACGTCATCACCTTTCTCGCGTCGCAGGATGCGAGGTACCTGACGGGCCAGGCCATCAACGTCACCGGAGGTATGGTGATGCATTGATGGGTACTCCTGAAGCCCCGAAGGACGGGTTGGCACCGCCGCAGCCTGACCCGGGCCGACGCGGCGTACGGCTCGAGACGGTGGCCGCGGCTGCAGCGGTCAGCCTCGCGACGGCGAGCAATGCGCTCTCGGGCAGGCGTCCGGTGAGCCCGGAGACGAGGGGACGGGTCTTCGACGCGGCTCAGCGACTCGGCTACACACCTCCAAACGCTCGGCGAGTGCGCGGCGCTCAGCGGAGAGCTGTGGGAATCGTCTTGCCGGACGTCCGGAACCCCGCCTATGCAGAGCTTGCGCACGCCTTCGAGTTCGAGGGCCGAGGGCGCAACTGGGCGATCGTGCTCAACAGCTCGCACTACGAGCAGGACCGCGAGCTCGCGGTGCTCCGTGACCTCGTGCTCAACACCGACGGCATCGTACTCTCGCCATCTCGGCCACCGCAGTCGGGCGTCCACGAACTCGACGGCAGTCCGGTGCCGATCGTCACCTGCGATGAGCCGGCAGAGTCGCGCTGGATCGGCGG
>JAATGR010000119.1 GCA_015654575.1 Actinomycetales bacterium | reverse complement strand
GAGCACCCGGTCTCAGAGGAGGTCACCGGGATCGACCTGGTGCGCGAGCAGTTCCGCATCGCCGAGGGCGGGCTGATCGACTACGACGACCCGCAGCCGAACGGGCACTCCTTCGAGTTCCGTATCAACGGCGAGGACCCGGGGCGGAACTTCCTGCCCCAGCCCGGCCCGATCCACGTGTTCAAGACCTTCGGCGGTCCCGGCACCCGGCTCGACTCGGGCGTGACCGCCGGCGACACCGTCTCCGGCGCGTTCGACTCGCTGCTCGCGAAGATCATCATCACCGGACGCGACCGGGCCGAGGCCCTGGAGCGCGCCCGGCGTGCCCTCGACGAGTTCGAGGTGTCGGGGCTCCCGACCGTGCTGCCGTTCCACCGCAAGGTCGTGCGCGACCCCGCGTTCACCGCGGAGAACGGGGTGTTCGGGGTCTACACGCGCTGGATCGAGACCGAGTTCGTGAACGACATCCCGCCGTGGGACGGCGAACTGGGCGACCCGACGCCGGCAGAGCCCCGGCACACCGTGGTCGTGGAGGTCGCGGGCAAGCGCCTCGAGGTGAGCCTGCCCGACCGGATTGCGGCGCCCGCCGCAACCATCGGACGTCCCGCCGCGGTCCCGCCCTCGCGGCGCTCGCACCAGAGCCGCGCGGTAGCCGGAGCCTCCGGCGACGCGGTGACCTCCCCGATGCAGGCCACGGTCGTCAAGGTCGCCGTCGAGCACGGACAGCAGGTTGTCAAGGGCGACCTCGTCGTGGTGCTCGAGGCGATGAAGATGGAGCAGCCGATCCAGGCCCACAAGGACGGCGTGATCGACGCGATCGACGCCGCACCCGGCTCGACCGTCTCCGCCGGGCACCAGCTGCTGCTCATCAGCTGAGCCGGCGCCTCGCGGGCGCTGCCCGTCAGGGAGCCGCGCCGCTGTGCACGGACGGAGCGGCGGATCAGTCCTCTTCGCCCGAGTGCTCGACCAGGTGCATCGCGCGCATCGCGTCCGTGATGCTGCCCGACAGCGACGGGTACACCGTGAACACGCGGGAGATCTGGTCAACCGTGAGCCGCCGCTCCACCGCGATCGCGATCGGGTAGATCATCTCCGAGGCGCGCGGGCCGACGATCACGCCGCCCATCACGGTGCCGCTGCCGGCGTGCGCGATGATCTTCACGAAGCCATCCTTGATGCCCATCATCTTCGCCCGCGGGTTCGCGGCGAAGGGAAGCTTGTGGACGGTGCCGTTGACCGCGCCGGAGATGACGTCCTTCTCCTGATGGCCGACGGTCGCGATCTCGGGAGCCGTGAAGATGTTCGCCGCGATCCGCCGCTGCTCCAGGGGGATCACCACGTCGCCGAGAGCGTGGAAGACCGCTGTGCGGCCCTGCATCGCGGCGACCGAGGCCAGCGGGACGAAGGTCGTGCAGTCGCCGGCGGCATAAATGTTCGGCACCGAGGTGCGCGCCACGCGGTTCACCCGGATGTGGCCGGAGCGGGTCGTCTCCACACCCGCCTCCTCCAGGCCGATCCCCGCGGTGTTCGGGATCGATCCGACCGCGAGCAGACAGTGGCTGCCCTCGACGGTGCGTCCGTCGGCGAGCGTGACCAAAACACCGTCGCCGACACGCTCCACCCGTTCGGCCCGCGCCTTGGACAGCAGGGTCATGCCGCCGCGACGGAACACGTTCTCGATGACGGCGGCGGCATCCGCATCCTCACCGGGGAGCACCTGGTCACGGCTGGAGACCAGCGTCACCCGGGCGCCGAGGTTCATGTACGCAGAGGCGAACTCGGCGCCGGTGACGCCGGAGCCGACGACGATCAGATGCTCGGGCAGGGTCTGCATGTCGTAGAGCTGCGTCCAGGTCAGGATGCGCTCGCCGTCCGGCATCGCCGTGGGCAGCTGCCGGGGCGATGCCCCGACGGAGACGACGAACGTATCCGCCTCGATCCGGTCGAAATCGGTGCCGTCGGGGCCGGTGGAGACGACCACGGCGTCGCGGCCGTCGAGCCGGCCGAGACCGGAGACGATGCGCACGCCCGCCTCCAGGAGCGTGGCGCGCATGTCATCGGACTGCTGTCGGGCCAGCGCCAGCAGGCGCTTGTTGACCGCGGCGAGGTTGATCGCGATCTCGGGCTGCAACGGGTGGGAGCGATCCCCCCGCGCGAAAAGCTGCACGCCCAGCTCGCCGGCGTCGGCGATGGCCACCGCGGCATCGGCGGTGGCGATGAGGGTCTTGCTGGGCACGACGTCGGTGATCACCGCCGAGCCGCCGACACCGGCCCGTTCGACGAGGGTGGCCTGGGCCCCGAGCTGCGCGGCGGCCAGTGCCGCCTCGTAGCCCCCGGGACCGCCACCGATGATCACAACACGTTGAGCATGTTCAAAACCCAGGGACATGACACCCATTCTTCCGCGTCCCGGGCGGCGCGCCGTACACGTCGTCGACGCAGCGTTGCGGCGCGCTCGACGAAACCGGGTCAGGCGCCGGGTCTTACGCTGCCGGAGGGACCGCGTCGATCGGCTCCACGACGACCGCGGTGCCGTACGCGCAGAACTCGGTGAAGTTGCCGATGGAGCCGGAGTCGAAGCGCATCGCGATCACGGCGTTCGCCCCGCGCTGCTGCGCCTCGGCCCACATGCGCTGCATGACCTCCCAGCGCGACTCGTAGATGACCTTGGTGTACTCGGGCATCTCGCCGCCGCCGAGCGCCCGGAACCCCGCGGTGAAGTTCTGACCGAAGTTGGCGGAGCGGACCGTCAGGCCCATCACCTCGCCGAACACCTGGGTGATCCGATATCCCGGGACGTCATTCGTTGTGACTACGAACATCGCGTACTCGTCTCTCTCGCGTCCGGCCCCGGAGTCTCCAGAGACCTCCGCGCCATCCTAGAACGCGCCCCGAATGCGCCTGAGAAAACCCGCGCAGGATGCCGGCCCGCCGATCGCGAGCGGGAACCGGGAGGCCGCGGCTCGCGCGCCGCGAGATCAGGTGATTCGGCCGGATCAGGCCGTTCGCCGCCGATTCCGGCCTGATTCCGGCGAATCACCGGATCCGGCGCGCTGCCCGGACCGCACCTCTCGGCGAGACCTCTTAAAGTGGGCGCATGACCCCGAACCCCCTCGACGATCCCGCCGCCGACCCGTTCGAGATCGCCCGCCTGGCCGCGGACGACGTGGCCCGCCTCACGGGCGTCGAGCACCATGACATCGCGCTGACCCTCGGCAGCGGCTGGGGCAAGGCCGCCGAGCTGCTCGGCGAGACGACGGCGACGATCCCCGCGGCGGAGGTCACCGGCTTCAGCGCGCCCGCCCTCGCCGGGCACCCCGGCACGCTTCGCTCCGTGGTCACGGCGACCGGCGTGCGTGTGCTGGTGATCGGGGCGCGCACCCACCTCTACGAGGGCCACGGCGTCAGGCGGGTGGTGCACAGTGTGCGCACCGCCGCCGCGACCGGGGCACGGATCATGGTGCTCACGAACGGGGCCGGCGGCATCCGCGAGTCGTGGCGGCCGGGCCAGCCCGTGCTCATCAGCGACCACCTCAACCTGACGGCCGCCTCGCCCCTGGAGGGCGCCTCGTTCGTCGACCTGACCGACCTCTACTCGTCACGGCTGCGTGAGGCCGCCCGCCGGGTCGACCCGACCCTCGACGAGGGCGTCTACTGCCAGTTCCGCGGGCCGCAGTACGAGACCCCCGCCGAGGTGCGGATGGCGCGGACGCTCGGCGGCCACATCGTCGGCATGTCGACCGCCCTAGAGGCCATCGCCGCCCGGCAATCGGGCATGGAGGTGCTGGGGTTCTCCCTCATCACGAACCTGGCCGCCGGCATCTCCCCCACCGCGCTCAGCCATGAGGAGGTCCTCGAGGCGGGCCGCACCGCCGAACCGGTGATCTCCGCCCTGCTCGCCCGGGTGATCGGCTCGCTGTGAACGTGCGGGAGGCCGCCCACGCCTGGCGGGCGCAAGACCCGGACCCGGAGACCCGCGCCGAGCTGGACGCGATGATCGCCGGGGCGGACGCCGGGGACGCCGCCGCCGCCGACGAGCTCCGCGACGCGTTCTCCGCCCGGCTGGCCTTCGGCACGGCGGGGCTGCGCGGTCGGCTCGGCCCCGGACCGAACCGGATGAACCGCGTGCTCGTGACGCAGGCGGCGGCGGGACTGGCCGCCTACCTGTCCGAGCGGGCGACACACGGACGCGCGCCGACCGTCGTCGTCGGCTACGACGGTCGGCGCGGCTCCGAGGTGTTCGCGCACGACTCCGCAGAGATCTTCGCCGGCGCGGGGCTTCGGACCGTGCTGCTGCCCCGGCTGCTGCCGACCCCGGTGCTCGCCTTCGCGGTGCGGCGGCTCGGCGCCGACGCGGGGGTCATGGTCACGGCCAGCCACAACCCGCCCGACGACAACGGCTACAAGGTGTATCTCGGCGGCGCCGACGGCGGCTCCCAGATCGTCTCCCCCGCCGATGCCGAGATCGCCGCGCACATCGATCGGGTGCCCGACATCCGCACGCTGCCCCGCTCCTCCGACTACGAGACCGCCGACGAGTCCATCGTCGACGCCTACGTCACCGCGACCGCCGGGGTCGAGAGCGCCCCTGCCGCGTCCTCCGGGCTCCGCTGGGTGTACACCGCCATGCACGGGGTCGGGTGGGAGACGTTCGCGCGGGTCCTGGACACCGCGGGATTCCCCGCCCCGGTCACGGTCGACGCCCAGCTGCATCCGGACGGGGCATTCCCCACCGTGTCCTTCCCCAACCCGGAGGAGCCGGGCGCGCTCGATCTCGCGTTCGCCACGGCATCCGCCGCGCACGCCGAGCTCGTCATCGCGCACGATCCGGACGCCGACCGGCTCGCGGTCGCCGTGCCCGATGCCGGCGCCGCGGCCGGCTGGCGCGCCCTGACCGGCAACCAAGTCGGGCTGCTGCTGGGCTGGCGGGCCGCACGACAGGCAGCGGAGCGGCCGGCGCCCGACGGCGCCCCGCAGCCCGTGCTCGCCTGCTCGCTGGTCTCATCGCCGGGGCTGCAGGCCGTGGCGGAGCACTATGGACTCGCGCACCGCGCGACGCTGACCGGGTTCAAGTGGATCTCCCGCGTCCCGGGGCTCGTGTACGGCTTCGAGGAGGCGCTGGGCTACCTGGTCGACCCGGAGACGGTGCACGACAAGGACGGACTGTCGGCCGCCGTCGCCGTCCTCGGCCTGGCGGCGCAGGCCCGCGCCGAAGGGCGCACGCTCCGGGACCTGCTCGACGATTTCGCCCGCACGTTCGGGGCGTTCGCGAGCAGTCAGGTCTCAGTGCGGCTGGCGGATGCGGGCGGGATCGCCGCCGTCATGGCGGCGCTGCGGGCGCAGCATCCGTCCCATGTCGGCGATGTCGCGGTGACCCGCGTCGACGACCTGCTCGACGGTCTCGACGGTCTGCCGCCGGGCGATGTGCTGCGGCTCTGGCTGAGCGACGGATCGCGGGTGCTGGTGCGCCCCAGCGGCACCGAGCCGAAGGTCAAGCTGTATCTCGACGTGCGCGCCGACACCGCCGCCGCCGCGTCCGCGCAACTGGCCGCCCTGACCGCCGGCGCCCGCGCGCTGCTCCCCGCGCCACTCTGAGCCCTCCCGGTGCCTCAGCCGTCGATCACGGCGACCAGCTCGTCCAGGAAGGACGAGAAATCCACCCCGCGGCGGATGATCCGCTGCACGCTCTCCCGCTCGCTGAACACCTCGACGAGCTGCTCGAACACCGTCTGAAACGCCTCGCGGTCGTCCTCGGCGAACGCGGCGAACGCGACCACCTGCACGCGTCCGGCACCCCACGCGATGGGTTGATCCGCGATCCCGAGCGCGATCGCGGTGCGGGCGGCCGTCATCCCCAGCGCGTGCGGCACCGCCAGCGCGTCGGTGAACGCCGTCGACGACAGCCGTTCGCGCTCCACCGCACGGTCGAGGTAGTCCTCATCGACCACGCCCTGCGCGACGAGCAGGCCCCCGAGCGAGCGGATGACCGATTCCTCGCCGTCCCCACCGTCCAGTCCCCGCACGAAGGCGTCGGCGTCGAAATACCGTTCCAGCTCCGCACGCAGCCGGGCCAGCCGGCGGCCGCGGCGGATCCTCCCCGCCGCCTGCTGCACCCGCTCCACGTCCGCCGGGGTGAGGAACGGCTGGATCCGCACGACGCGGTCGCCGCCGATCGGTGCGTCGATCGTGGTCAGCACCAGATCCGTGTCGATCCGGGACCAGTCGGGGTCGAGCCGCGTCGTCACCTCGAGCACCTCTATCGCCTGCCCGAGCGAGCGGTCGACGCTCGACCGCAGCAGCTCGTGCAGCTCGTAGTATCCGGGGCAGACGATGGTCGCCGTCAGCAGCCGGTCGGCGTGCCTGCTCCGTTCGAGCTGGCCTCCGACGTGCATGGCGATGTAGGCGATCTCGTCGTCCAGCAGAGGGATGCCGAGCCGCTCGTGCAACCGGCTGGCGATGTAGACCGCGACCTCGAAGATCATCGGGTACGTCGCCTTCAGCGACTTCGTCAACGGGTTGCGGCTCCAGGCCTGCTCCTGGGCGCGGGCGCGCAGGTTCTGCACGTGCAGCGCGAGGCGCAGGGTGAACTCGGGCGCGACGATGTCTACGAGGAACTCGGACGCCGCCTCCGCGACGACCTCGCGCACGACCTGTTCGACCTCGGCGTCCAGCGGGGCCCGCGCTTCGTCGACCGCCCCGGGGGCGACGACCCGGGTCTGCACCAGGCTCGCCACGTGCATCAGGTCACCAGCGCCCAACCGCACCGCCAGGTGCTCGACCGCGAGCCGATCGATCAGGTCGGCGACCGCCTGCTGCGCCGGCCCCGACGCGGGCGACGCCAGCTCCAGGGCACGCCCGATGGCCACCCGGTCGGCCGCGATGCCAATGTGCACGGCCACGTCGGCGATGCCGAACTCGTTGACGAAGTAGCCCAGGTCGGTGAGGCCGGCCACGAGGTCCTCCCGGAACGCGCCAAGGGCGCGCGGCGCGATCGACTCCTCACCGAGTGCCCGACGCAGAGCCTGCAGGTCGAAGGCGCCGTCGTCCATTTCGTCGTGCACGAGCTTCGACAGCAGACGCCGGCTGGCGGTCTCCGACCCCGCGAGCCGGGCGTGCGACGCGGAGCGCTCGAGCGAGAGCTCGGTGCCGCCGAGCATGCCCCGCACCCGGGATAGATCGGCCTCCACGGTGGCAACGCTGACGAACAGCGCATCCGCCGTGTCGTACACGTCGACGCCCTCCGGCGTGTCCAGCAATGCCCGCACCAGCCGGTGTAGCCGGTCGCGCGGCGTGTCGGTTCCGGCCCGGGCGGGAAGCGCCGCCGCCTCGGTCCCGGCGCGGTAGCCCTGCGGTCCGGACTCGACGGCTCCGGCGGCGCGCGCGTTCAGTGCGGCCGCGTACGACCGGATGGTGCGCGGCGTGACGCCCAGGGCGTCGGCGAGCGATCCGGCGGTCATCCAGACGTTCTCACGGACCAGGAGCGCCAGCATCCGGTCCGGATTTGCTCGCGCCACAGATCCTCCGCTGGCCGGACACGACGACCGGCTCCACCCATTCCACCATGGGGACCGGACCGCCACATGCCATTTCCGCGGGGGAGGAAGAAGCTCTGGTTGTGGAATCCCCCGCCGCTTCTCAGGATAGACCGGAAGGAGGCGGGTCGATGAGGATCCTTGTGGTGTGCGGAGCGGGCGCGTCCAGCACGTTCGTCGCGCAGCGACTGCGCCGAGCCGCAGACGCACTCGGCGTCGATGTCCAGGCCGAGGCCGTCCCCCGTTCGATGCTCTCCGCCAGACTCGCCGACGCCGACACGGTGCTGATCGGCCCCCATCTGCCCGACGCCGACACGGTGCGCGCCCAGGCGGCCGACCACGGCGCGACCTCCCTCGTCCTGCCCGCCGACGTCTTCGCCGACACCGACGGCACCCGCATCCTCCGTCTGATCCACCCCGTTTCGAAAGGCACCTCATGACCGCCTCCCGTACCGTCCGAATCGGCTCCTCGCACGGGTTGCACGCGCGACCTGCGAAGCTGTTCGTCCAGCGAGCGAAGGATGCCGGCGTGCCGGTCACCATCGCCAAGGATGCGGGCGCGCCCGTCGATGCGACCAGCATCCTCGCCGTCATCTCGCAGGGCCTCGAGCATGGCGACTACGTCACCGTGACCGTCGACGGCCCGAGCGCGGAATCGGTGCTCGACGACCTGGCGGATCTGCTGTCCACCGACCACGACGCGGAGTGAACATCATGACCCAGATCCACGGAGTCGGCATCGGCCTCGGCGTCGCGCAGGGCCCGGTGGCCCGCATGGCGGCGCCCCTCCCGGCCCCCACCGACGAGCAGAGCGCCATCGGCGCGGAGGCGGAGACCGTCCGCGCGAAGGAGGCGGTCACCGCCGTCGCCCGCGAACTCGAGGAGCGCGGCGCGCAGGCCGGCGGCGCTGCTCGCGACGTGCTGGAGGCCCAGGCCATGATGGCCGAGGACCCGGCCCTGGAGAGCGAGGTGGCCACCCGGCTCGCGCAGGGCAAGACCGCGGAGTGGGCCGTGGCGGATGCGTTCGCCTCCTTCCGCGACATGCTGACCGCCGTCGGCGGCTATCTCGGCGAGCGCGCTGCCGACCTCGACGACGTCGCGCAGCGGGTCATCGCCCGGCTCCGCGGCGTGCCTGCACCGGGCGTGCCCGACCCCGGGCACCCGTTCGTGCTGGTCGCGACCGACCTCGCCCCCGCCGACACCGCACTGCTGAACCTCGACCAGGTGCTGGCTCTGGTGACCAGCGAGGGCGGCCCCACCTCGCACACCGCGATCCTCGCCCGCGAGAAGGGCATTGTCGCGATCGTGGGCGCGGCCGGCGTCGCGGGACTGGCCGACGACGAGACGGTCATCGTCGACGCCGCGGCCGGAGTCGTCATCTCCGACCCGAGCGACGACGAGCTCGCGCGCGCCCAGCACCGGGCCGACGCGCGCGCGGCCGCGGTATCCGGCCCGGTCACCCCGGGTGCGCTCTCCGACGGCACCGCGGTGCCGCTGCTGGCGAATCTCGGAAACCCGGATGGTGCGGCGGAGGCGGTGGCACTGGGCGCCGAGGGCGTGGGCCTGTTCCGCACCGAGTTCCTCTTCCTCAGCTCGCAGAACGCGCCCACCGTTGCGCAGCAGCGCGAGTCGTACGAGAAGCTGCTGTCCGCGTTCCGGGGCAAGAAGGTCGTCGTCCGTGCGCTCGACGCCGGCGCCGACAAGCCGCTGGCGTTCCTGAACGACGCGCACGAGGAGAACCCGGCGCTGGGGCTGCGGGGCCTACGCGCCCTGCGCGCCAACGAGGACATCCTGCGCGAGCAGCTCACCGCCCTCGCCGAGGCGGATGTCGCCGTCGCCGCATCCGGCGAGGCCGCCGACCTGTGGGTGATGGCACCCATGGTCGCCACCGTCGAGGAGACGACGTACTTCGTCGAGCTCGCCCGTGAGTACGGCATCCGCACCGCCGGCGTCATGGTGGAGGTGCCGGCGGCGGCGCTGCTCGCCGACCGGGTGCTGCAGCACGCGGACTTCGCCTCGATCGGGACGAACGACCTCACCCAGTACACGATGGCCGCCGACCGCCTGCTCGGCTCGGTCGCCTCCTTCCAGGATCCCTGGCACCCCGCCGTGCTGCGCCTGATCCAGGCGACCGGCGCCGGCGGACGCGCGAACGGCAAGCCGGTGGGCATCTGCGGCGAGGCCGCCGCCGACCCGCTGCTCGCCGTGGTCCTGGTGGGCCTCGGCGCGACCTCGCTCTCGATGGCCCCGACCGCCCTCGCGGATGTCCGGCAGTCGCTGTCCTCGCACAGCCTGGACGACGCCCGCCGCATCGCCGAGGCCGCGCTCGGCGCCGACGATGCGGCCTCCGCCCGTGTCGCGGCGCAGGCCGCGGCGACCGTTTCGTAGCGCTCCCCCACCCCCCAAGAAGGAGAAAGCAATGACGACGACGCCGCCGACAGCCACTGCCTCAGGCGGAAACCGGGCCAGGGTAGGCATCCAGAGATTCGGTACGTTCCTCTCCGGCATGATCATGCCGAACATCCCGGCGCTCATCGCCTGGGGCATCTTCACCGCATTCTTCATCGCGGCGGGATGGACGCCCAACGCCGACCTCGCGATGATCGTCAACCCGTTCATCCACTACCTGCTGCCGATCCTCATCGCCTACACCGGCGGCCATCTCGTCTACGGCGTGCGCGGCGGCGTGGTCGGCGCGATCGCCACCTTCGGCGTGATCGCCGGATCCGACCTGCTGATCGCGCAGTTCAACGCGACGCAGGCCGCGGACAACCAGCTCGGCGAGGTGAACCAGTTCATCGGCGCCATGATCATGGGCCCGATCGGCGCATACACCATGAAGTGGCTCGACCGGCTCTGGGAGGGCAAGGTCAAGGCCGGCTTCGAGATGCTCGTCAGCATGTTCTCGGCCGGCATCTGGGGCTTCGCCCTGGCGATCGTGGGCTTCTACCCGGTGGCATGGCTCATCAACGGGCTCATGAACGTGCTTAGCACGGTCGTGAACTGGCTGATCGAGACAGACCTGCTGCCGCTGACGAGCATCGTCATCGAACCCGCCAAGGTGTTCTTCCTCAACAACGCGATCAACCACGGCGTGCTCACCCCGCTGGGCATCCAACAGGCATCGGAGAACGGCAAGTCGATCCTGTTCCTGCTGGAGGCCAACCCCGGCCCCGGCGTCGGCCTGCTGCTCGCGTTCACCGTGTTCGGCATCGGCGCCGCGCGCGCCTCCGCTCCCGGCGCGGCGATCATCCAGTTCTTCGGCGGCATCCACGAGGTGTACTTCCCCTACGCGCTGATGAAGCCGGTGCTGATCGTCGCGCTGATCCTGGGCGGGATGACCGGCGTCACGACCAACATGCTGTTCGGGGCAGGGCTTCGCGCACCGGCGTCGCCGGGGTCGATCATCGCCGTGCTGGCCCAGACCGCCAGCGACAGCTACCTGGGCGTCATCCTCTCCGTGGTGCTGTCGGCGGCGGTGACCTTCGTCGTGGCCGCGGTTATCCTGCGCGCCTCGCGCAAGCGCGACCTCGCCGCCGAGGCGCTGGGCGATAACAGCTTCGCCGCCGCGATCGGTCAGACCGAGGCGAACAAGGGCAAGACCTCGGAGGCGCTGTCCGGCCTGCGCGCCAGCGGTGCCGCGGTCGTGACCCCGGCCGACGCCCCCACCGAGGCGCCCGAGCGCGAGATCACGAACATCGTGTTCGCCTGCGACGCCGGCATGGGCTCCTCGGCGATGGGCGCCAGCGTGCTGCGCAACAAGATCAAGAAGGCCGGAGTGGAGGGGGTCACCGTCACCAACAAGGCGATCGCGAACCTCGACGACTCGGCGGACCTGGTGATCACGCAGAACCAGCTCACCGACCGGGCCCGAGCGAAGGCGCCGAACGCGGTGCATGTGTCGGTGGACAACTTCATGAACTCGCCCCGGTACGACGAGGTCGTGAACATGGCGGCCGAACAGCACAAGGAGTAAAGAGGAACGGCGGGCCGGGCAGGAGTTCCGGCCCGCCGCATCCGTGTCCCACTTTCGACCGGGTGATGTCCCACGTCGAACCGCTCGGAGTCACTCCACACGGTCCGACGTGGGACATGCTCGGAGGTGAACGATCCGCAGGAAGGCAAGATCATGGCAGTTCTGACCATCGGACAGGTGCGCATCCACCCCGGCTCGGCGACCCGGGAGGAGGCGACGCGCGAGGCCGCCGACATTCTGGAGGCCGCCGGCGCAGTGACCCCGGCCTACTATGACGCGATGCTCCAGCGCGAGCAGACGGTGTCCACCTATATGGGCAACGAGCTGGCGATCCCGCACGGCACGAACGACGCGAAGGATGCGATCCTCGCCTCGGCTCTCGCGGTCATCCGCTACGACGGCGGGGTCGACTGGGACGGCAATCCGGTGCGCTTCGTGGTCGGCATCGCCGGGCGCGGCGACGAGCACCTCGAGATCCTCTCGCAGATCGCGATCCTCTTCTCCGAGGAGGACGACGTCGAACGACTCAAGGCGGCAGCCACCCCGGAGGAGCTGTTCGGGCTGCTGTCCGAGGGCATCGCATGAAGGCCGTCCACTTCGGCGCAGGCAACATCGGGCGCGGTTTCGTCGGCCTGCTTCTGCACGAGGGCGGGTACGAGCTCGTGTTCTCCGACGTGGCGGCGTCCCTGGTCGATGCGATCAACGGCGTCGACCGCTACACCGTGCACGAGGCGGGCGACGGTGGGACGGATGTCGAGGTGACCGGGTTCCGCGCGCTGAACAGCGCCGCCGACCCGCAGGCCGTGATCGACGAAATCGCCACAGCGGACGTCGCGACGACCGCGGTCGGTCCGACCGTTCTGCGCTTCGTCGCGCCGACGCTCGTGGCCGGGCTGCGGGCGCGGTCGGCCTCCCTCCCGCCGCTGCAGGTGATGGCCTGCGAGAACGCCATCGGCGCGACCGACACGCTGCGGGAGCTGGCCGCGGCCGACGCCGGCGACGACTGGCCGGCACTGTCGCAGAAGGCGGTCTTCGCGAACACCGCGGTAGACCGGATCGTGCCGGGCCAGCCCGCGGGCATCGGGGTCGACGTCGTGGTGGAGCCGTATTTCGAGTGGGCGATCGAGCGCGGGCCCTTCGACGGCCGGTTGCCGTCGATCCCCGGCGCGCACTTCGTCGACGATCTCGCGCCGTACATCGAGCGGAAGCTGTTCACCGTGAACACCGGACACGCCGCGACCGCCTACTTCGGCGCGCGGGCGGGCATCGGGAGGATCTCCGACGCGCTCGCCGTGCCAGACATCGCCGAGGCGGTGATCGCGACCCTCGAAGAGACCTCCGCGGCGCTGATAGCGAAGCACGGCTTCGCACCCGACGACCTGGCCCGGTACCGCGAGACGATCATCTCGCGCTTCCGCAACCCCCACCTTCCCGACACGGTCTGGCGGGTGGGCCGGCAGCCGCTGCGCAAGCTCTCCCGGCACGAGCGGTTCATCGGCCCCGCCGCCGAAGCCGCCGAGCGAGGTCTGTCCGTGACGGCGCTGGTGGCGACGGCGGCGGCGGCGCTGGAGTTCACCGCCCCCGAGGATCCGGAGGCCGTGGAGCTGCAACGGCTGCTGCGTGAGCTGGATGCGGACGCGTTCACGACCGCGGTGACGGGGCTGGAGCCGCCGCATCCGCTCTTCGCTCCCGTGCGCGCCGCCGTCGCCGCCCGCCAGCGGTCTCTCTGACCCGCGCGTGTCCCGGTCGGTCAGGACGACCGCTGGCGGCGCCTGACCGCCCGGGACGTCACCGGCGGGTCAGAGCGCGAAGCCGTCGCTGATCAGGTCGATCAGCTCTTCCCGTTCCTCCACCGGTAGGAACGCGCCGGCGGCGGCGTTGAGCTGGAAGCGCTCCAGATCGTCGAGGGAGTAGTCGAAGGTCTCAGCCAGCAGCGCGAGCTCGCGGGTGAGCGATGTGCGGCACATGGTGCGATCGTCCGTGTTGACCGTGACGGCGAAGCCCAGCTGGTACAGCAGGTCGAAGGGATGGTCCGCGACCTCGTCGCCCCATGCCGTGACCGCCCCGGTGAGCAGGTTCGAGGTCACCGACAGCTCCAGCGGGATCTCACGGTCGCGCACCCACCGCGCCAGGTCGCCGAACACGACCTCGACGGTGTCGCCCGAGCGGGACACCACGTCGATGTCCTGCGCGATGCGCACCCCGTGGCCGAGCCGCAGCGCACGTCCGTCGATCAGCGCCGACCGGATGGACTCCAGACCGGCGGCCTCCCCGGCATGGATCGTGACCGGGAAGAACTCGTCGGCGAGGTGGTCGAGCGCCTCGCGGTGGGCGGCCGGCGGGAAGCCGTCCTCCGGGCCCGCCAGGTCGAAGCCGATCACGCCGCCGTCGCGGAAGGCGACCGCGAGCCGCGCGATCCGCGCCGACGATGCTCCCTGCCGCATCGCAGCGAGGATCTGCCCGACGCGGATGTCATGGCCGGCCTCGGCCGCGGCATCCTCGCCCTCCTCGATGCCCTGCTGCACGGCGTCGACGGCGTCCTCCGGGGTCAGACCGCGGGCCAGGTGCTGCTCCGGCGCCCACCGCGCCTCGCCGTAGATGACACCGTCCGCGGCGAGGTCCTCGACGTACTCGCGCGCGACCCGACGCAGAGCCGACGCGCTCTGCAGCACGCCGGTGACCACGTCGAACGGACGGAGGAACTCGACGAGCGATCCGGAACCGCTCTGCTCGGCGATCCAGTCCGAGAGGCCGTCGGCGTCGGAGACGGGAAGGATGATGCCGGCCTCGTCGGCCAGCTCGACCATCGTCTCCGGACGCACCGCGCCGTCGAGATGGTCGTGCAAGGAGATCTTCGGCAGGCTGCGGATTGAGACGCCCTCCAGGCGGGCGTCATCGTGCGGGTCGATGGGCATGGAATTCTCCTCGGTGCGACGGGGCAGAGTCAGGATCGTACGGCATGGTCAGGCGGTGATGCGCTCGCGCACCCGAGGGGACACGACGGGCGCGGCATCCGCGATCTCCCACCCGCCGTCGAGGGCAGCGAGAGCGCGCGGGATGCGCGTCTCATCATCGCTCGACAGGGTGAACAGCGGTGTCCCGGCGGTCACCCACTCGCCGCGCACCGCGTGCAGGTCGATTCCCGCGGCGTGAGCCACCGGATCGGTCTGCCGGGTGCGTCCGGCGCCCAGCCGCCAGGCGGCGATGCCGAACGCGAGCGCGTCGGTGCGGACGAGGTAGCCGTCGCGGGTGGCGGTGATGGTGTGGGTCTCGCGCGCCGACGGCAGCGGCGCATCCGGATCGCCTCCCTGGGCGCGGATCATCGCTCGCCAGGTGTCCATCGCGCGGCCGTCGGACAGCGCCGCGTCGAGGTCGAGGTCGGGTCGTCCGGCCGCCGCCGCCATCTCCCGCCCCAGAGCCAGAGTGAGCTCGATCACATCGGCGGGGCCGCCACCGGCGAGCACCTCCTCCGCTTCGCGCACCTCGTTGGCGTTGCCGATCGTCCGGCCGAGCGGCGTGTCCATGTCGGTCAGCAGCACCGTGGTCTCAAGGCCCGCGTCGGCGCCGAGCTCGACCATCACCCTCGCCAGCTCGCGGGCCTGCTCCGGCGGCGGGATGAGCGCACCCGAGCCGAATTTGACGTCGAGCACGAGAGCATCCGCGCCTTCGGCGATCTTCTTGGACATGATGCTCGCCGCGATCAGCGGGATCGATTCGACGGTTCCGGTCTCGTCCCGCAGTGCGTAGAGGCGTCGGTCGGCGGGGGCGAGGTCAGGGCCGGGCGCGCAGACGACGGCGCCGACTGTCCGCAGCTGCGCGGTGAGCTCTGCCGGCGACAGGTCGGCCCGCCAGCCCGGGATCGACTCGAGCTTGTCGAGGGTGCCGCCGGTGTATCCGAGTCCCCGTCCCGACAGCTGCGGCACCGCGATCCCGAACGAGGCGATCAGAGGGGCGAGCGGCAGCGTGATCTTGTCGCCGATGCCGCCGGTGGAATGCTTGTCGACGGTCGGCCGGCCGAGGGCGGAGAGGTTCATCCGGCGTCCGGATGCCGTCATCGCGGCCGTCAGCGCGTGCACCTCGTCCCGGGAACAGCCTCGCAGCACCACGGCCATCGCGAACGCGGACATCTGGGCGTCGGTGACCCGGCCCGCGGTGAAGCCGTCGACGAGCCAGCCGATCGCCGCGGCCGGCACCTCGTGGCCGTCGCGTTTGAGGCGGATGATCTGCACCGCGTCGTACGAGTCCGTCACGCTCACGCGGGATCCCGTCGCAGTCGCTCCCGCGACAGGTCGTCCGGGCCGAAAGCATCCGGCAGGATCTCCGCCAGAGTGCGGATGCCGGATGCGGTCCGCAGCACCATCCCGGGCGCGGCGAACTCGTGCAGCAGTTGGCGGCACCGCCCGCACGGCATGATCACGCGGCCGCCCTCGTCCACGCAGACGAAGGCGGTCAGCCGTCCGCCGCCGGTCTGACGCAGCTCACCGACCAGTGTGCACTCGGCGCACAGCGTCAGCCCATACGACGCGTTCTCCACGTTGCAGCCGGAGACGACGCGGCCGTCGTCGGTGAGGGCAGCCGCGCCCACCGGGAAGTGCGAGTACGGCGCGTAGGCGCGGCCGACCGCATCCGCCGCGACGTGCTGCAATGCATCCCAGTCGATCACTGTCACAGCACGTCGCCGCGGCCCGTGAGCTTGAGCGCGTCGACGACCTGCTTCACCCGCTGCGCATGCTCGCTGGTGGTCACCAGCAGGGCATCGGGCGTGTCGACCACCACGATGTTCTGCACGCCGATCACCGAGATGATCCGCTGCGTCTGCGTGACGACGATGCCGCTGGAGGCATCGGCGAGCACCCGGGCGTTCTCGCCGAGGATCGCCAGGTCGTTCTTCCGACCGTCGGACATGAGCTTGCTCAGACTCGCGAAGTCGCCCACGTCATCCCAGTCGAAATGGCCCGGCACGACGGCGAGTCGTCCTTTCGCCGCCGCGGGCTCTGCGACCGTGTAGTCGATCGCGATCTTCCGGAGCGTGGGCCAGATGCGGTCGACGGCCGGCCCCCGCGCGGCGCGGTCGTCCCAGGCTTCGGCCAGCTCCAGCAGTCCCGCGTGCAGCTCCGGTTCACTCTCCGCGATCTCAGCCAGCAGCACATCCGCGCGGCTGATGAACATGCCCGCGTTCCACGAGTAGGCGCGATCGGCGAAGTACTGCGTCGCCGTCTCCCGGTCGGGCTTCTCGATGAAGCGCTCGACCAGCGCCGCCTCCGGCGCCCCGTCGATCACGAGCTCCTCCGCGCGCTTGATGTAGCCGAAGCCGGTGGAGGGCTCGGAGGGCTGGATGCCGATCGTGCAGATGTAGCCGGCGCGCGCCACCTCCACGGCCTGGCAGACCGCGAAGCCGAACACCCTGGCGCCCCGGATGACGTGGTCGGCGGCGAACGATCCGATCACCACGTCCGGTTCGCGGCGCACCAGCACGGCCGCCGCCAGGCCGATCGCCGCGGTCGAGTCGCGCGGCTCCGACTCGAGGAAGACGTTGTGGTCGGGGATGCCGGGAAGCTCCGCCTCCACGGCCGCCCGGTGCGCGCGACCGGTGACCACCGCGATGCGATCGGACCCGGCGAGCGGCTCCAGCCGATCCCAGGTGTCGCGCAGCAGCGTCTGCCCCGAACCAGTCAAGTCGTGCAGGAACTTCGGGGCCTCGGCCCGCGAGAGCGGCCACAGCCTGCTTCCGATGCCGCCTGCCGGAATCACCGCGTAGAAGCCGTCGATCGGATGCACCATGCGGCCAGCGTACCGAGGGGCGTCGCGCGCCACCTGGGAGACGTTCTCTCGGCAGCGAGATAGTAAGGCAGACCTTAAGAGCGACAGAAGGCCGCCGGTCATAAGATTGCGGCAGCGCAGGGGTACTCGTGCCCCGCACCGGGGCGAATGGCCGCCCCACTGCGACGATCAGGGAGGGCGATTGTGTCTGCACCAGCACGCGTCACGCCACAGCTGAGCCAGACCACCTCGAAGACGCCCCGTGGCACACTGTACCGCGGCAACGAGGGCATGTGGTCGTGGGTTCTGCACCGGATCACCGGGGTGGCGATCTTCTTCTTCCTCCTCGTGCACATCCTGGACACGTCGCTGATTCGGGTCTCGCCCGAGGCGTACGACGCGGTCATCGGCACCTATAAGAACCCGATCATGGGCGTCGGCGAGATCGCGCTCGTCGCCGCAATCGCGTACCACGCGTTCAACGGCCTGCGCATCATCGCGGTCGACTTCTGGTCGAAGGGCGCGAAGTACCAGCGCCAGCTCTGGTGGGTGGTCCTCGGGCTGTGGCTGGTGACGATGCTCGGCTTCGTGCCGCGTCAGGTCATCGTCATCATCAGCGAGATCACCGGGGGGAACTGAGATGACCGCGGACACCATCGCCGATCCCCGCTCCCCGCTCGCACCGCGCCGCAAGGGCATCAACCTCGAGAAGTGGGGCTGGGCCTACATGCGCGCCTCCGGCGTGGTGCTGGTCGTGCTGATCTTCGGTCACCTGTTCGTCAACCTGGTACTCGGCGACGGCGTGAAGCAGATCGACTTCGCCTTCGTCGTCGGCAAGTACGCCTCCCCGTTCTGGCAATGGTGGGACGGCGCGATGCTGTGGCTCGCCCTCATCCACGGGGCGAACGGCATGCGCACCATCGTCAACGACTACGTCACGCACACCACCGTGCGCCGGGTGCTGATCTGGCTGATCTGGATCGTCGCGGCGTTCCTGATCCTGCTCGGCACCCTGGTGGTCACCACCTTCGACCCGTGCCTGGGCGTCACCCCCGACAGCTCGCTGTGGGGCATGTGCCAGGGATAGCACCCGGCCGCGCACGAGGCGAGAGAACGACAAGAGGCATTCTGTGAGCACTCATTCGACCGAGGACACCGTCATCAAGGACGGCGTCTACTACCACCAGTTCGACATCGTGATCGTGGGCGCCGGCGGCGCCGGCATGAGGGCCGCGATCGAAGCCGGACCGGGCGCACGCACGGCCGTCATCACGAAGCTCTACCCGACGCGCTCGCACACCGGCGCGGCACAGGGCGGCATGGCCGCCGCCCTCGCCAACGTCGAGGAGGACTCCTGGGAGTGGCACACCTTCGACACCGTCAAGGGCGGTGACTACCTGGTCGACCAGGATGCCGCGGAGATCCTCGCGAAGGAAGCCATCGACGCGGTCATCGACCTCGAGAACATGGGCCTGCCGTTCAACCGCACGCCCGAGGGCAAGATCGACCAGCGCCG
>JAATGR010000032.1 GCA_015654575.1 Actinomycetales bacterium | reverse complement strand
GCTCGAGCTCGTCGCCGGCGTCGCGGACGTAGCGACGCACCGCCGAATCCGTCCAGGTGCCCTCGGCATAGCCGAAGAAGCGCAGGTGCAGCTCGATGAGCAGCGCGACCGATTCGGTCGTCGCGGAGTCGAACCGCAGGGCTCGCAGGCGCTTGCGCCCCATCCGCGCGCCCTTCACATCGTGGTGGTGGAACGTGACGGCGCCGCCCGGTTCGAGCCGTCGGGTCGCGGGCTTTCCGATGTCGTGCAGCAGCGCCGCGAGCCGCAGCGGGACGTCCGGCTCTGCTCCGGGGTGGCGCCGGTGCTCGAGGTCGATCGCCTGACGCAGCACGGTGAGCGAGTGCTCGTAGACGTCTTTATGGTGGTGGTGCTCGTCGACCTCGAGACGCAGCTCCGGAACCTCCGGCAGGAACTCCGCCATGAGCCCCGTCTCGACCAGCAGGCGGATGCCGGGGAGCGGATCCTCCGTCTGGAGCAGGCGTACGAGCTCACCCTGGACGCGCTCGGGGCTGACGATGCGGAGGCTGCGCCGGAGGGAAGCCATGGCCTCGACGACTGCCGGGTCGACCTCGAAGCCAAGCTGCGAGGCGAAGCGGGCGGCGCGCAGCATCCGCAGCGGATCGTCGCCGAAGCTGACCTCGGCCGGGGCCGGAGTGCGCAGCACGCCCCGCACGAGGTCCTCGACGCCCCCGTTCGGGTCGACCAGTGCGGGCCCCGGCACCCGCAACGCCATCGCGTTGACGGTGAAGTCGCGCCGTACCAGATCGTCTTCCAGGGTGTCACCGAAGGCGACGGTCGGCTTGCGGGTCTCGCCGTCGTAGCTGTCGGCCCGGTAGGTCGTGATCTCGACCTGTTCGCCGCGCACGCGCGCGCCGATCGTGCCAAAGGCGCGACCGATGTCCCACTGTGCCGAGCTGATCGGGGTGACGATGGCAAGGATGTCGTCGGGCCGGGCGTCCGTCGTGAAGTCCAAGTCGTGCGCGCCGGAACCACGCAGCGCGTCGCGCACCGGCCCACCGACGACCGCGAGTTCGTGACCGGCCGCGGCGAAGGCCGTCGCCAGCGTATCCACGACCGGAGAGGCGGCCAGCGCGCCCAGGCGTGCGACACCGTCGGCCATGTTGAGCATGCTGTCGAGCCTATCCGGCGCAGGGTCACGCCACCCGCGTCAGCCGTGTGTGGCGGCAGGCGGGGCGGTCACGGCAGTGACAAGAATCCGGTGAACAGCAGTTCCCGCACGCGAGGGAGCAGGTCGGCGCGCAGCACCGCGGCGTCCACCTCCAGCAGCTCGGCGATCGCGTCGATCAGCACGCCGACCGGCAGGTCGCCGTCGCACGCGCCGACCAGTGCCGCCAGCGCGGGATCCACCTCGATGACGCGTCCGAAGCCGCCGCCCTGGCGCAGCTCGATCACCGCGGGGTCCTCCATGCCGGGAATGTGGTGACGGGCCTCCGTCACATCGGGTGCAGTGCGCAGCACGGATGCGGCCAGCGCCGCGTCATCGAACGCCGCAAGATGGGCGTGCATCGTGAGCGCGTCCTGCAGGTGGGCGCCGAGGGCCGAGCCCGGCAACGGTGTCACGATCCTCTCAACGCGGTCCAGGGTGCGGTCGGCCGCGGTCGCCACCAGCCATCCCATGCCAATGCTCTCGACGCCTCGGGCGGCGAAATCGTCGAGCCACGCGTCCATCGACACGCCGTACTCGGCGGTGTGGGGTGTCGTACCGCCGTCGCGGATCCACAGGCGGGCGTAGGCCGCGGCTTCTAGCCGCTCCCGCTCGATCGCCCAGAGCCCGAGCCCCGGCGCCCAGTCGCGCACGCGGTCGGCAGAGCCCTCCCAGTTCCCGAGGAGCCGCGCCTGGCCGTCCGGCTTCAGGTGCGCGGACAGGCCCCCGACCACGGCGGCCATCAGCGCGTCTCCGGTCAGGCCCCCGTCACGGTATTCGTAGCGAGCGACGGAATCCGTCCGAGGGGTGATCACGAACGGCGGATTCGACACGATGAGCGAGAACCGCTCGTCGTCGACCGGATCATAGAGACTGCCGAGCCGCGTCTCGATGCCGTCGAGGCCGTTGAGCGCCGCGTTGAGCGCGGTGATCTCGAGCGCACGCGGCGAGATGTCCGTCGCGACCACGTCGTAGCCGCGCGTGCGCAATTCCACAGCGAGGATGCCGCACCCGCAGCCGAGGTCAAGCGCGCGCCCCCGGCCCGCGACCGGAAGCAGCGAGACGAGCGTCCGACCGGCGCCTCCGACGCCCAGCACGTGGTCGGCGGGCAGCGGCACGACCCCGGCGAGTTCGTCCGGGTCGCTGGCGATCCAGCCGTTGCGGCCGGAGAGGACGATCGGGCGCACCACGAGGCACGCCCGCGCGACGGACCCATCCACTCGCACGAGTCCGAGCGAGACCGCACCGGCCGCACCAAGCGAGGGGAGAGCCGCGTCAAGCTCTGCCCGATCGATGTCGTCGCCGAGAAAGAGCAGCCGCGCCAGCGCAGCGACCGATGCGGCCGAGCCGCGCAACGCCCGTCGCGCCGGAGCGGGATCGCCGGAGCGGATCGCGGCGTCCGCCGCGGGGCCCCAGAGCCGGGCGAGCCCTGAGGTCGTGTAGTCGGCGGCATGGAGATCGGCGGCGAGCGCAGAGGCGGCATCCGGGGTCACCGACCCATTCAACCGTGCCCACGCAGGTGCGACCCGTAGAATCGCACGCGGCGCTCCTCCACGACCGCCACTCACCCCGAGAACATGACCGTCCCCTTCGCCCACGCGGGCATGACCGCGACGCGCCGCCGGCGAGGCGTCCTCGCGATGGCGCTGTCGACGGTCGTCGGATTCGTCCTGTTGTTCGGCGCGACGGCCGTTCCGGCGTCCGCCGAGACGCCCACGCCCACGCCCACGGCGAGCGGAACCGTCACGGTGACCCTCGCCCCCCTCGGCGACGGCGAGGTCGCCTCGGGGGACACGCTGCCGGCCACGCTCACCGTGGACAACGGCACTTCATCGGCGGTGACCGTCGGCGCCGTCGGGCTTGTGCTCGGCGATCAGGCCATCACCGACCGCGCCGCACTGCAGTCGTGGCTCGACGGCGACGGCACAACTCCGGCCGGAACGACCGTCGCCACCAGCGACGTGGGAACGGTCGAGGCCAGGGCGTCGGGCGGCGGAAGCTTCCTGGTCGCCGCGGAGGACGCCGCACTGACCGGCCGCGCCGCCGGCGTCTACCCATTGTGGATCACCTCGGACTCGATTTCCGCCCGTAGCGTGATCGTCGTCCCCGACGGCACCGCCGCCACCGTCGGAGTGGTCGTGCCGATCACCGCCGGTGCGCTGGAGACCGGGCTACTGACCGCCGACGAGCTCAGCACCCTCACCGCGGAGGACGGATCGCTCACGCAGCAGCTGGACGCGGTCGAGGGCACGAATGCGATCCTGGCGGTGGATCCCGCGATCGCCGCAGCGATCCGGGTGCTCGGCACGTCGGCGCCGACGACCGCGCGGGCCTGGCTCACGCGTCTGGAGCAGCTACCGAACAGCAGATTCGCCCTGCAGTTCGGCGATGCCGACGTGACGACCCAGCTCGCGGCGGGCCTGTCCACGCCGATCTCACCGACCTCGTTGGTCTCCTACATCGACGATGTTGATTTGCCTGCCGAGCCGGATCCCTCTCCGTCCGCGTCGGAGTCCTCCGATTCCTCTTCCACGACCACCGTCCCCGACCTGACGACGCTGCTCGATGTCGGCGAAACCTCCGCGACGGCATTCTGGCCGCCGGCAGGCAGCACGTCGACGGCCGCAGTGGACACGCTCGCGCAAGACTCAGCCGGTGCGCTGACGCTGGTCGCGTCCACCGCCGTCGCCTCCGGCGCCGAAGGCGCCACCGTGTCCGCACGCGGGCAGACCACGGCGGGCAGCGGGGTGCTGGTCTACGACGCGGCGATCTCGACCGCCCTGGGCACGGCGGCGTCCGCCGCCGACCTCGTGACACGCAGTGCTGCGCTGGCGACGGCCTCGGCCTTCCTCTCGTTCGCCGCAGCGGATGCCGGCGGCGCACCCCTGCTCGTCACCGTCGAGCGCGGGGGAACCTTCACCGAGACCGGCCTGCGCGCCGCGATCACCGCGATCACCGACACCACAGGAGTGTCGATCACCGCGCTGGACGGACTCACGACCGCCTCCTCGACAGAGCTCGCCCTCGTCGACGGGACCGTGGACGCGTCGCGGACGAGCGCCGTCTCCTCCCTCACCACCGGTGCCGATCGGATCGCCGCCTTCGCGACGATCCTCGACGATCCGGCCCTGCTGACGGGCGCCGAGAACGCCGAGATCCTCCAGCTGCTGGGCTCGGCGTGGATCGGTCAGAACGATGCCTGGCAGGCGGCGCTCAGCTCCCACAGCACGCAGACCCAGGACACCCTCGACTCAGTGTCGATCGTGCAGCCGACCTCGATCAACCTCCTCACTGCCGGGACGAACCTCAAGTTCTGGATCCACAACGCGCTGCCCTACCCGGTCAACGTCGTGCTGCTCGCCGCGCCCGACGACCTCCGCCTCACCGTCGAGCGGGCAACGGAAGTGACGGCGGTCGCCGGCGAATCGGATGCCGCGAGCAACACGCCCGTCGAGGTGCCGGTCCTCGCCCGCATCGCCAACGGCGAGGTGAGCATCACCCTGGCGCTGCGAAGCCCCACCATGGAGCCGATCGGCGCGGATCAGGTGGTCGAGGTCAACGTCCGCGCGGACTGGGAGAACGTCGGGCTCGCGCTGCTGGCAGTGCTGATCGGCGGTTTCGTGACCCTCGGCGTGATCCGCACCGTCCGCCACAGACGACGGATCGCGCGGGCGCGAGAAGCCGAAGGCGAGGACGGCTCGTGAACGGTCTGGCGCGCGCGAGTGTGCTCCTCGGTGCCGGCACTCTCGTCTCACGGGTGACCGGGCTGGTGCGATCGATCGTGCTGGTGGCGGTCATCGGGTCGAATGCGTCACGGGTGGCGGACGCCTTCATGCTCGCCAACCAGCTGCCCAACAACATATATGCGGTCATCTCCGCGGGCGTCCTCACCGCGGTCATCGTGCCGCAGATCGTACGGGAATCCGCTCGCTCCGACGGCGGCCGGCGCTTCCTCTCCGCCCTGTTCACGGCCGGAACGGTCGTACTGCTGGTCGTCACCCTCGTGGCGACCGTCTGCGCGCCGCTCCTGATCGCCCTCTACGGCGCGAAGTTCACCCCGGAACAGCAGGCGCTGGCGACCGCGTTCGCCTACTGGTGCCTGCCACAACTCTTCTTCTACGGCCTGTACGCGTTGCTCGGCGAGGCCCTCAACGCCCGCCGTGTATTCGGACCGTTCACGTGGGCGCCGGTGATCAACAACATCGTCTCGATCGTCGGGTTCGTCGCGCTGATGCTCGTCTTCGGCTCGGATCTGACCGACGTGTCCGACTGGACACCGGGCATGATCGCTGCGCTCGGCGGTACGGCGACGGCCGGCATCGTGCTGCAGGCCGTCGTCCTGATGCTGTTCTGGCGACGCACCGGGCTGCGGGTGCGTCCGGATTTCCGCTGGCGCGGCCTCGGATTCCGCAGCATGGCGCGTCTGGCGGGATGGACCGCGCTGATGGTGGTGGTCGGCCAAGTGGCCGGCTACGTGCAGACGCTGGTGGTGGGCGCGGCCTCGGGCGAGCACCCGTCGGTCGCCGTCATGCAGAACGCGTGGCTGGTGTTCATGCTGCCGTATTCGGTCATCGTGCTCTCCATCGGGACCCCCTACTTCACGCAGCTCAGCGAGCACGCCTCAGGGGGACGAACGGACGACGTCCGCGCCGACATCGTGGCCAGCATCCGCATCATGGGACTGTTCGTCGTCGCGGCCACCGCGGCCCTCGCGGTCGCCGCAGTGCCCGCCACGCGCGTCTTCGTGAACTCCGCGGAGGGCGCCGGCTCTGCCGCTCCGGTGCTGTTGGCCTACCTGGTGGGCCTCATCCCGCTATCGGTCATCTTCATCGTGCAGCGGACGTTCTACGCCTACGACGACACCCGCACACCATTCGTGTTCACGGTGATCCAGGGCGCGCTCGTCATCGGCACCGCACTGCTGGCGTCGGTGCTCCTCCCCGAGGAGTGGCTCGCGGCCGGGATCGCCCTGGGCCAGTCGCTGGCGAGCATCGTCCAGGTTCTCGTCGCCTCCGTGCTGCTCAGCAGACGCCTGGGAGGCATCCAGGCCCGCCTGTGGCTGCTCTCCCTCGCCAGGTTCGCCGGTGCGGCGATCCCCGCTGCGGCCGCCGGCTGGGCGACGTTCCTCCTCCTGGGCGGCGAGTCGGGGTGGACCGTGTCGGACAAGCTGTATGGCGCACTCGGGACCGCGCTGATCGGCGCGGTCGTCGGAGTCGTCTATCTCGGGGCGCTCGTGCTGCTGCGCGCCCCGGAACTACGCCCCGCGATGGGGATGCTGCGCCGGGTGATCCGCCGTGGCTGAGCACGGTCACGCCCGTGCGGAATGCCCCACGACTACCATGTGTTGATCACCTCGGAGAAGGAGACAGACGTGCGCAAGCTCATCATCATCGGTTCGGGCCCGGCCGGTTACACCGCGGCGATCTACGCCGCCCGCGGCGGACTCGCACCGCTCGTCATCGCCAGCTCGGTCGAAGCCGGCGGCGAGCTGATGAACACTACGGAGGTCGAGAACTTCCCGGGCTTCCCGGAGGGCATTCAGGGCCCCGAGCTCATGACGCGGATGCAGGAGCAGGCCGAGAGGTTCGGCGCCGAGATCGTCTACGACGACGTCGTCTCGGTCGATTTCGCCGGAACGTCCAAGAAGGTCGTGCTCGGCAGCGGCAAAGAGCACGAGTCGGAGGCGCTCGTGTACGCGACCGGATCGGCGCCCCGCAAGCTCGGAATCGAGGGCGAGTCACGACTGTCCGGTCGAGGCGTGTCCTATTGCGCGACCTGCGACGGCTTCTTCTTCCGCGAGCGCACGATCGCGGTCGTCGGCGGCGGTGACTCGGCGCTCGAAGAGGCGACGTTCCTCACCAAGTTCGCCTCCAAGGTCTACCTCATCCATCGGCGCGGCGAGCTGCGCGGCTCCAAGATCATGCAGCAGCGGGCGCTGGCGAACGAAAAGATCGAGGTCGTCTGGAACAGTGCGGTCGCCGATGTCCTCGGTGACGATGCTGTGACCGGCGTCGTCCTAGAGGACACGGTCGACGGTTCGCGTCGTGAGCTCGCCCTCGATGGTGTGTTCGTCGCGATCGGGAACGACCCGCGCACCCACCTGGTGCACGGCGTGCTCGACCTGACACCGGCCGGCACCGTCTGGGTGGACGGTCGCTCGTCCCGCACCTCGGTGCCAGGCGTCTTCGCCGCGGGCGATGTTATCGACCCCACCTACCGCCAAGCCGTGACCGCGGCCGGCAGCGGCACTGTCGCAGCACTGGACGTGGAGCACTACCTCGTCGCGCTGGACGAAGCAGCGGAGACCATCGACCGCGTCGAGGGCCTTCCCGCCGTCTGACCCGGGAACAACACCGCGACATGCGATGTTTGCCCCACCGATAAAACTTCCATCGAAGGAGAAAGCACATGACCGCCAAGGCGACAAACTCGAGCACGTGGACGGAGGACGTCCTCGAAGCCGATGGCCCCGTCCTCGTGGACTTCTGGGCAGCGTGGTGCGGCCCGTGCCGCATGGTCGCCCCCGTGCTCGACGAGATCCAGGCCGAGAACAGCGGGAAGATCACGGTCCTCAAGCTCAATGTCGACGAGAACCCGGACCTCGCGATGAAGTATCAGATCACTTCGATCCCTGCGATGAAGGTGTTCCAGAGCGGTGAGGTCAAGACCACCATCATCGGCGCGAAGCCGAAGTTCGCGCTCGAGCAGGACCTCGCGCCCTACCTCGGCTAAACCTGATCGGTTCGCATCCGGGTTCCCGCTCGTGAGGGCGGGAACCAATCATCGTCGACGTCAGTTCGCGTCGCTCCGCACTGTCGCGTCCCAGAGTCGGCTCGTGTTCGTGCTCCCCAGCAGCCGCCAGACCGAGCGTGTCAGAGGCGGATAGTCGAGCGCGATCTGCCGCAGCACGCGGTAATGACGGGCCTCGGTGGGCTTCACGCCGCCCGCCTCGAGGATGTTCTCTGCTCTCAGCATGAACACGACCAGTTCGTCGACGGTGGGCAGGTCGTCCATGAAGTCCCACGGATCCTCGCCGGCCCGCAACCGCTCCGCGATCAACACCGAGAGCTCATCCGCCGCCTCTGCACGGAGCAACTCGAGACTGGCTCGACGGCGCGATGTGGGGTCGGGACGATTCACTCGACTAGCCTACGCGTCAGCTTCTCAGCGAGTCCCCGCCGAGATCAATCAAAATCCGATTCAAGTCCTGGATGGTCGAGAAATCTATGTTGATCTGGCCTTTTCTCGCACCCAGCGTGATTCTGACCCGAGTGTTCAGACGATCTCCGAGCTTTTCCGCCAGTTCGTCGAGGTGAGCACGGCGTCCGCCGGCCTGCGGTTTCTTCCGCGTCGGCCCGGAGGTGTTCTTCGCGACCTCCTCCGCAGCGCGCACCGACAGATCCTCGTTCACGATCTTGTCCGCCAGACGCTGCATCGCGTCGACATCCGCGACGGACAGGATCGCTCGGGCGTGGCCGGCGCTGAGCACCCCGGACGCGACGCGCTGCTGAACCGGGACCGGGAGCCGGAGGAGCCGGATCGTGTTCGAGATCTGCGGCCTTGAGCGTCCGAGGCGCCCGGAGAGCTCGTCCTGTGTGATCCCGAAATCCTCCAACAGCTGCTGATACGCCGAGGCCTCCTCTAGCGGGTTCAGCTGCGACCGGTGCAGGTTCTCCAGGAGCGCATCACGCAGCAGGTTCTCATCGGCCGTCTCGCGCACGATGGCCGGGATCTTCTCCAGCCCCGCATCGCGAGCGGCGCGCGTCCGACGTTCACCCATGATCAACTCATAGACGCCGTCCTCGCGGCGACGCACGACGATTGGCTGCAGAACACCGAACTCTCGCACACTGTGAACGAGCTCGGCGAGGTCATCCTGATCGAACACGCTGCGCGGCTGACGTGGATTCGGCACCACCTCGCGGGGGTCGATCTCGATCAGCCGGGCGCCGGGAACCGCGAGCAGGTCATCGACCTCGCCCGACGGCGTCTCAGAAGACGGGTTCTGCGCCGCCTCCGCCGAGGATCCCGCGCCGGGGAAGAACACATCGACCGGACGCGACTCGGTCGGAGCAGTGGGGATGAGCGCGCCGATACCGCGCCCGAGTCCCGTCCTCTTAGCCATCAGGAATCCTCTCCCTTGTTCACATCGCCTCGGGCGAGCATCTCCACCGCTGCCTCGCGGTAGGCAACCGCTCCGGATGAATTCCCGTCGTAGGCGATCACCGTCTGACCGAAGCTCGGCGCCTCGGACACGCGGACGGACCGCGGAATAACCGTGCCGAGCACCTCATCACGGAAGTGACTGCGCACCTCCTCCGCCACCTGCTGGGCGAGGCGCGTGCGTCCGTCATACATCGTCAACAGGATCGTCGAGACCCGGATCTGCGGATTCAGATGCTTCTGAATCATCTGAACGCTCGAGAGAAGCTGGCTCAACCCCTCGAGTGCGTAATACTCGCACTGGATCGGGATCAACACCTCCTCGGCGGCGGTGAACGCGTTGATGGTCAACAGCCCCAAGGACGGCGGGCAGTCGATCAGCACGACGTGCGGCGGCTCCGTCGCGGTCTCGAGATACTCAGTCAGCGCACGACGCAAGCGGTGTTCGCGCGCGACCTGAGAGACGAGTTCGATCTCCGCCCCAGCCAGATGGATCGTGCTCGGCACGCACCAGAGCCGATCAGACTCCGGGCTCGTCTGCACGACATCAGCGAAGGGGAACTCGTCGATCAGCACGTCGTAAACGCTCGGGATATCAGCGGAATGTGGGATTCCGAGCGCGGTGGAGGCATTGCCCTGCGGATCGAGATCAACAACCAGAACCCGCGCCCCCACAGCGGCCAGAGCCGCCGCGAGGTTCACCGTCGTCGTAGTCTTCCCGACGCCGCCCTTCTGGTTCGACACGGTGATGACACGCGTGCGTCGCGGCAATGACACCGATACCGAGGCCAGCGCGCGGCGACGCGCACTCAGATCGGCCAGCTCGCGCGCCAACGGCGTGTCATCCGCATTTCCGGGCGAGGTGTGAGGAGTGATCGTCCCCCGCGCATCTTCCGGATGTTTCACGTGAAACACAGCACCTCTCGCCTACCCCTGGCCGCCCGTTCCACTGTACCCAGCGTGGAGGCCATCACCGCTCGGGGCGTCACAGGGAAAAGACCCACGAGTCCACTCCATCGGCACCCGCCCGCGCCTCGATATCGACGCCACTCTTCAGCCGCGGCCCGGCTGTCCGAGCAATCCGTCCTCGGAGGAACATCGCCACCGAGTCTCACGCGTGACGATCTGAACAAAAGCCCCGAGCCGCCGCGGCACAACAATCTCCGACGAGGCTCCCGACCGTAATGTTTCACGTGAAACGTCACGCCCGCACCCTCGCCCGCAGGAGCCGTGTCGGCTCCGCCAGTATCTGCGCTCCGACGACCTCGACCCGGATGTCGCTCATCTTCGCGGCTCGAATCTGTTTCGCCGCCTTGGTGATCTCCGCGTCGATGTGCGCTCCCTTGAGAAGGATCAGCTCACCACCGTCACGGACGAGCGGGGCGGTGAGCGGGACGAGCGACCGTAGCCCGGCCACGGCACGAGCGGTGACGGCATCGAAAACCGGTCCCCGCGCCCAGTCCTCACTGCGCGTGCGCACTACTGTGACATTACCCAATGAGAGCTCCGCGATCTGCTCCTCGAGCCAGGTGACTCGACGAGCCATTGGCTCGATCAGCGTCCACTCCACATCAGGGCTCGCGATCGCGCACACCAGCCCGGGGAGACCTGCACCCGATCCGACGTCCGCAACGCTCCCCGCGAACAGCGGAGCGACCACCGCACTGTTGAGGATGTGACGGGACCAGATTCGCGATGTCTCCTGCGGGCCGATCAAACCACGGAGCTCGCCCTCGCGTGCAAGGTTCGCCACAAAAGCCCTGGCGACATCGATCCGCTCGCCAAAAATCCGACCCGCGAAATCAGGCTCCGTCTCTGGTGATGTTTCACGTGAAACATCCATCACGATCGACGGATCACCGTGTGTCTCGCCGGCCCTTCCCCGTAGGACTCTGAGACCAGACCGCGTTCGGTAGCGATGTCATGGACGAGCTTGCGCTCATAACTCGACATCGACGGCAACGACGCCTGTGACGCCCCCTCCTCCAGCCGTTCCACCGCGCGATCCACCAGTTGCTCCAACTCACGCCGGCGCGCATCCCGGGATCCGCCGATATCGAGGATGAGCCGGGAGAACCGTCCGGTCCGACTCTGCACGGCCAGCCGGGTGAGCTCTTGAAGAGCCGTCACCGTATCCGGAGCGGCCAGACGGTCGAGTGAGTGATCATCGCCCTCCGACTCGACCGAGACGTACGCGCGACCGTTGCGAACATCCAGGTCGAGATCGCCCGCGATGTCTGCGATGTCGAGCAGGCCCTCCAAGAAGTCAGCGGCTGCATCGCCTTCCTCTTCCAGGTCTGAGGAAGAGAGCTCGGGCTCGACGGGAGGTTCGGTCTCGGGAACGATGCTCATCTGCTTCCTCGCTTCTCAGGACTCCGCGGCGGAAGAATCGCTTCCGCCGGCGGTCTTAGGCTGGCCGTTCTGCTTCGACGCCTGCTTCTTCGCGCGCTGCTTGTTCACCGGCTGCTGCCGTTTTGGCGCCTCTTGCCGCAACCGCTCGGCATCCTCCAGCATCTGCTGCTGCTGTGCGTTGTACTTCTCCATCGGGATCACATGACCCTGTGCGTCCAGAGCCTTACCGCGCCGTGCAAGACGTTCCTCGCGCAGCTTCGCCGCCTCTGATCCGGGCGTCGGCATGTTCCTGATGACCATGAACTGCTGGACCATAGTCCAGAGGTTGCTGATGAACCAGTAGACCACGACACCCAGCGGGAAGAACACGCCGGAGAAGATCATGCCCAACGGAATGATGAACATCATGATCCGCTGCATCTGATATGCCTGGCCGGTCTTGGCCTCGGGGGACAGGTTCTTCGAGATGATCTGCAGCTGGGTGAAGAACTGCGAGCTGATCATGAGCACGACCAGGATCACGAGGATCGTGACCGTCGCCTGCCAGCCGTCGGGCTGAGTCTGCACCGAGTCGGAGAGTGTCTCGTGCAACGATGCGACACCGAACAGCTTCGCGTCGTTGAACTGAGCCGTCAGTTCGGATGTCAGCGGACCGACACCACCGATACCGGAACTCGCATGCGACGCGACGTCATGCAACACCGAATAGAGCGAGAAGAAGATCGGCATCTGAACCAGAAGGGGCAGACACCCGGATACCGGCGATGTGCCGTTCTTCTTGTAGAGCGCCATCGTCTCCCGACTCATGGCCTCACGGGAAAGCTGATCCTTCTTGCCTCGGTACTTCTCCTGGATCTTGCGCAGCTGTGGCGCGATCTCCATCATCTTCCGCTGGCTCTTGATCTGCTTCACGAACAGCGGAATGAGCGCGGCGCGCACCACGATCACCAGACCGATGATCGAAAGCACCCAGGTCAGTCCGGATGCCGGGTCGAGACCGACGAAGCTCCAGATCGCGTGCCACGCGACCAGAACCACCTCGACGACCCATTTCAGAGGCCAGAGGATCGTGCCGAGCAGATCGAAGCCGCCCGACGAGCTCGAGGCAGAGGCCAGTAGGAGATCCAACGGGATCAGTCCTTTCGGGAGGGCACGACGAACCCGTGCCGAGTCAGATCATGAGCGAAATGAGGGTGCAACGGCGGGTCGTCAACTCCACCGGCAGCCCAGGGGTGGCAACGCGCGATTCGGGCGGCCGCCAGCGCACCCCCTTTGAGCACGCCGTGCTGCTGGATCGCTCCGACCGCGTATGCGGAACACGACGGGTAATACCGACAGACATCGCCATAAGCGTGCGAGATCGTGGCCCGGTAGCCGTGCAGGAACCCGAGCACGATATTTCGCGGCAGCAACGGTGCGGCGCGCAACCAATCCGCAGATACGACACGCGCCTCACCGAGCGAGGCCGTCGGCAACGTCGCCGAACTCATGCGGCACGCCGTTCCAGACAGCGCCCCACCTCGGCACGAAGAACGCTGAAGTCGGCGGCGGCGGCGGCGGGGAGCGCGCGGATCACGATCTGCGACCCCGGCTTCACCCGAGGCATCGCATCAGCGCAGATTGCCTTGAGCCGACGGCGCACCGCATTTCGAACCACGGCCGAACCCACCTGCTTACTGACGATGAAACCAAAGCGCGTCGCGCCTGCCGGGGAAGGCGGGCCGACGTAAGCGACCGTATGCGGGCTGGAACACCGCGCGCTTCGACGCACGACAGCCCGATAGTCGGCGCCGTCGGTCAGTCGGTTCGCGCGCGGAAGCACTCGGTCAGGCCGAGAGCTCAGTGCGACCCTTGGCGCGACGTGCCGAAAGAATGGCACGGCCCGCGCGTGTACGCATCCGGGCACGGAAGCCGTGCTTCTTGGCGCGGCGGCGATTGTTGGGCTGGAACGTGCGCTTGCTCATGGGGGATCACTCCGGATCGGATGCCACCGGAACGCTCAGACCGGGGCGGGGGTACGGGACTGCCAGGAAGGCATAAGTCAACCGACTAAGGCTACGACGTCACCGCCGAGAACTCAAACCGACCCCGAAAGGACGATTATCGACCGCGATACTATGACGCCGACGACCGACACACCTTCCGAACCGACGCGTTTGCCCTCGTGCCCCTGCCTGACTAGCGTGGCACAGTCGGTTATCCACAGGTTTATACAGAGGCCCATCGTCGGATGGACAGGGAGCGGATCTCAGTGCAGGAGTCATCGGAACTCTCCGTGTGGACCGCGATGCTGGGCATCCTCGCCGACGACGACCGGGTCTCGCCCCAGATGCAAGGCTTTCTCAACCTCGCGGTTCCCCGCGGAATCATGGGCGGAACGCTCTATATCGACGTTCCCAACGAACTGACGGTCGCACAACTCAGCAAGCGACTCCGTATCCCCATCCTCGAAGCCATGGCCAAGAGCGGGCACGACTCCGTGACCGCCTACCGCGTGATCCTCGAACCGGAACTCGAGGGCGCCGTCCCCAATGTGCTCGAGGCCGCCGCGGAGGACATCGAGCCGGATCCCCCGGTTGCCTCGGAAGCCGCGGCATCATCGCCAACAGGTTCATCGTCGACCGGCATGTCAGCCCCGCAGCGCTCCGACACCCGCTTGAACCCCAAATACACGTTCGACCGGTTCGTGATCGGACAATCGAACCGCTTCTCCCACGCCGCAGCCGTTGCCGTGGCCGAGGCCCCGGCAAAGGCATACAACCCACTGTTCGTCTACGGCGACTCCGGACTGGGCAAGACGCATCTGCTCCACGCCATCGGGGACTACGCGATCACCATGTACCCCGGCGTGCGTGTGCGGTACGTATCGAGCGAAGAGTTCACGAACGACTTCATCAACTCGATCGCGAACAACCGTGGCGCGGCTTTCCAGGCCCGGTATCGCGAGGTCGACATCCTCCTCATCGATGACATCCAGTTCCTGCAGGGACGGGCAGAGACCCAGGAGGCGTTCTTCCACACGTTCAACCAGCTGCACGATCACGACAAGCAAGTCGTGATCACCAGCGACGTGCCGCCAAAACATCTGACCGGATTCGAAGACCGGATGCGGAGCCGGTTCGAATGGGGTCTGATCACCGACGTGCAAGCCCCCGATCTGGAGACGCGTATCGCCATCCTGCGGAAGAAAGCACAGAACGAACGGCTGCAAATCCCCGATGAAGTCCTCGAATACATCGCGTCGGTCGTCTCCAGCAATATCCGCGAGCTCGAGGGGGCGCTCATCCGGGTGTCCGCGTTCGCGAGCCTGAATCGTTCCGCTCTCGACATCGCCCTCGCGCAGACTGTGCTCCGAGACATCGTTGACCAGCGGGATGCCAACGCGATCTCGCCGACGGACATCATCACAGCGACCGCCCAGTACTTCACACTCTCCGTCGACGATCTCTACGGGTCCAGCCGTTCACAAGCCGTCGCCATCGCGCGTCAGATCGCCATGTATCTCTGCCGCGAGCGGACGAACCTGTCGCTTCCCAAGATCGGGCAGCTGTTCGGAAACCGCGACCACACGACCGTCATGTATGCGTACAAGAAGATCAGCGACCTGATGAAAGAGCGCCGCTCGATCTACAACCAGGTGACGGAGATCACCTCGCAGCTCGGCCGCGCCGCTCGCTGACGCGCGACGACGGCGTGTCCGACGCCTGTCCTGTGACGCGACGCTGACGTCGTGTTGACAGATCCCTCGAAGACCACCATCATCCGCTTCTGCACAGTGTGGAAAACTTGTGGATAACTGGGGATCGTGCCGCAACGAATGTGAAAATAGGCCGCCTGACTGTGGATGGCCATCGTGAGTGCATCGACGGGCGGCACCGTCGATCACCGACTAGTCCGCAGCCGCTCCACATCTCACAACGATGTAGTTCCCATGCCGCCAGAACGATCCACCGATCCATCCACAGTTTCCACAGCGGTGATGATGATGACAGATATATCTCTCTGAAAGGGTCATCCGATCACCTCGACGGGACGTCGACAGAACCCGACCCGGCTACGTCGCCATAGCGCGCCCCGCTAGCATGGGATCTCCAACTCCATCACGAGGGAGCTTTTGTGAGATTCCAGGTGAATCGCGACGTGTTCAGCGACGCGGTGTCGTTCGTCGTCAAGCTCCTGCCGCAGCGCAACCCGCAGCCGATCCTGGCCGGTGTGCTCATCGAGGCATCCGAGGACCGCCTGTCGCTGTCGGCTTTCGACTACGAGGCCTCCGCGCGAACGACCATCGAGGCGTCCGTCGACGAGCCGGGAACGATTCTGGTGCACGGCCGCCTCCTCTCCGACATCGCGAGCCGACTGCCGAACGCACCCGTGCAGATCACCGTGGACGACGACGGGATCCTCCTCACCTGCGGATCGGCGAGGTTCACGCTCGCATCGATGCCGGTACAGGAATATCCGGCGATCCCGGAGGTCGCGGGCAGTTCCGGCCTGGTGCCGGCCGAGATTTTCGCGACGGCCATCGCGCAGGTGGCCTTTGCCGCATCCCGCGACGATGTCACCCCCGTCCTCACTGGTGTGCAGCTCGAGGTCTCAGGAACTCGCCTGAGCCTGGTCGCCACCGACCGTTATCGGGTAGCTTTGCGGGACGTGCCGTGGGACGGCTCCGACGAGCAGGCCACCGCGTTGGTCCCGGCCCGCACCCTGCAGGAGGTCGGGAAGACCTTCGCCCATGGCGAGAACATCTCGATCGCGTTCTCCGGCTCCGGAGACCGCGAGATCATCGCGTTCACCTCGGGCAACAAGACGGTTACCTCTCTGCTGATCAAGGGCAACTTCCCGCCGGTGCGACGCCTGTTCCCTGAGCAGACGGATCACTACGCCGTCGTGAACACGGGTGAGTTGATCGAAGCCGTGCGTCGTGTCGCGCTGGTGCTGGACCGGTCCGCCCCCCTTCGATTCACCTTCGGCGCGGACGGCGTCGGAATGGACGCGTCCGGGACGGAGCAGGCACGAGCGACCGAATCGGTCGACTCCACGCTCGCCGGCGACGACGTCACGCTCGGTCTCAACCCGCAGTACCTGCTTGAGGCGCTGTCCGCGGTGCGCAGCGAGTTCACGAGGGTGACCTTCACCTCGAGTGAGAATGCCAACAAGCTGAGTCCGATCCTCGTCACCCCGCAGACCTCCATCGACAAGGGCGGCGAAGACACCTTCAAGTACCTGTTGCAGCCGAATCTGCTGCTTCGCTGATCGTCACGTCGGCCGACCGGGCCAGGCTTTCGACGACGATGGGTCCCCTCGGGGATCGAAGCGTGACGAAATGACGTTGTCGGAGGCACGGGGGAGGATGACACCGTGATCGTCGAGCAGCTCAACCTCATCGACTTCCGCAACTACACGACCGCCGACGTCTCCCTCGCCGCCGGCACGAACGTCTTCGTCGGACGTAACGGACAGGGCAAGACGAACCTCGCCGAGGCCATCGCCTATCTGGCCACGCTCGGATCCCATCGGGTCTCCGGAGATGCGCCACTGGTCCGTTCGGGGGCAGATGCCGCGTTCGTGCGCACCCGGCTCGCGCACGGTGATCGCCGCGTGACCCTCGAGATCCAGATCTCGAAACGGGGCGCGAATAAGGCCCGTGTCGGAGGTGCGCCGGTTCGTACCTCCGAGCTTCCTCGCTATGCGCAGGTCGTGCTGTTTGCACCGGAGGACCTGCAGATCGTCCGCGGCGACCCTTCTGCCAGACGCCGGTTCGTCGATCAGCTTCTCATTCAGCGCAGTCCTCGGATGTCGGCGGTGCTCGGCGACTATGAGCGCGTCCTCAAGCAGCGCACGGCACTCCTCAAGTCGGCGCGGGCGCGGGGGATCCGCGGCGACGCGCTGTCCACACTGGATGTGTGGGACGACAAACTCGTGACGCTCGGTGCTCAGATCATCGACGCGCGCGCGTCGATGACCGCCGCGCTCGAGGAGCCGGTCTCGCTCTCCTATGCGCAGATCGCCGGAGCGGATCATCGGCCCGAACTGGAGTGGGCGAGTTCCGTTCGCGGGTTCGACCCGGATGACGGATCGGAGGAAGCGCGGGGCGGGGGAGCCGGAACGACGGTGGAACTCTTCCGCGCCGCGTTGGCGGCACGGCGCACGGACGAGCTCGATCGTGGGCTCACCCTGGTAGGTCCGCATCGTGACGATCTCACGCTGCGCGTCCGCGCACTTCCGGTGAGGGGATACGCGTCGCACGGTGAATCGTGGTCGGTTGCTCTGGCGTTGAGACTGGCATCGGCGGAGCTCCTGCGCGCCGATTCCCTGATCGGCGACCCGGTCGTCATCCTCGACGACGTGTTCGCAGAACTGGACGCCGATCGCCGCGGCCGTCTAGCTGGAATCGTCGCAGGTTACGAGCAGGTCATCGTCACCGCCGCCGTCGAGGCCGATATCCCTGTCGCGCTGCGCGGACGGACGGTGCGGATCGAGGCCGGAACCATTCGGAGTGTTGAGGATGATTGATCCCGAGATTCCGGAGACCATCGCGACCTACCTGCGGTTGCGCGGCTTGGCGGCCACGGCTCGTCCTCGTCGACGGAAGCGCCGCGTGGATGACGAGGACGGTCCGTTCACTGCCGGACGGGATCCCAAGGGTCTCGGTGAAGTTCTCCAGGGCCTCACGACGCAAGCCGGGTGGGATCGAGAGCTGTCCCGGGAGGACCTGATCCGGCAGTGGGCGGAGGTGGCGGGTGAGGGCACCGCCATCCACACCCGCCCCACGGGGTTGGAGCACGGCACCCTCACCGTGGCGTGCGATTCCACGGCATGGGCGAAGCAGCTGCGCCTGATGCGCGCGCAGATCGTGACGCGTATCGGTGAGCGCTTTCCGGACGCCGGTGTGGAGGATGTGCGATTCAGCGGGCCGGACGTCCCCACTTGGAAAAAGGGACCCAGAGCCGTTCCAGGGCGGGGCCCACGAGATACCTACGGCTGAGACACCTCCGTAGATGGTCGGCCGTATTTTGTCACGGCACACAGCCTCACAGCGCGGCAACGAGGTGCTGATTGCTAGGATCGGAGGATCTCGTATTCAGAACCGGAGCGCTCGAAACTTATGACGACTGATACCCCTGCCGACGACCTGGACGAGAACCCCGCTGAACCCTCCGGAAACGACTACGGTGCCGACGCCATCCAGGTGCTCGAAGGTCTCGAGGCGGTGCGGAAGCGGCCCGGCATGTACATCGGCTCCACCGGCCCCCGTGGTCTGCACCACCTGGTCTATGAGATCGTCGACAACTCGGTGGATGAGGCCCTCGCGGGATATTGCGACACGATTGAAGTGACCATTCTGTCGGACGGTGCCGTCCGGGTCGTCGACAATGGCCGTGGCATCCCGGTCGACCTCAACAAGGCTCAGGGCGTCTCCACGGTTCAGGTCGTGTTGACGATCCTGCACGCGGGCGGCAAGTTCGGCGGGGGCGGGTATGCCGTCTCCGGTGGTCTGCACGGTGTCGGATCATCCGTCGTCAATGCGCTCTCCAGCCGTCTAGAGGTCGAGGTCTACCGGCAGGGTCACGTCTGGCGGCAGTCCTACCGCAACGGTGGTGTGCCCGACGCACCTTTGGTGCAGGGCGAGGAGAGTGACCGAACCGGAACCACCATCACGTTCTGGCCTGACGACGAGATCTTCGAGACCATCGACTTCGACTACGACACGCTGCGTACCCGCTTCCAGCAGATGGCGTTTCTCAACAAGGGGCTCACGATCGCGTTGCGCGACGAACGAGAGAACTCGGTGTCGGAGCAGGAGGTCGACGGGAAGCCCGAGCTCCGTCATCCCAGCGATCGCTTCCTCTACGAGCGCGGCCTGGTCGACTACGTTGAGTACCTGAATCGTGGACGCAAGGCTGAGGCTGTGCACGCCGAGATCATTGACTTCGAGTCTGAGGATCCGGTGCGCAAGATCTCGGCAGAGATCGCGATGCAGTGGACGACGTCCTATACGGAGAACGTGTTCACGTACGCGAACGTCATCAACACGCACGAGGGCGGAACGCACGAGGAGGGTTTCCGTGCAGCGTTGACGACGCTCGTGAACAAGTACGCCCGCGCGAACAACCTCCTCAAGGAGAAGGACGACAATCTCTCCGGTGATGACGTGCGCGAAGGACTCACCGCGGTGATCTCGGTCAAGCTCTCGGAACCGCAGTTCGAGGGACAGACGAAGACGAAGCTCGGGAACACCGAGGCGAAGGCGTTCGTGCAGAAGATCGTCGGTGATCAGCTCGGAGACTGGTTCGACCGCAATCCCCAGCAAGCGAAGAACGTCATCCGCAAGGCGATCGATGCGGCCAACGCACGGATGGCGGCCCGCAAGGCGCGCGAGACCGCGCGCCGCAAGAGCGTGTTCGAGTCGGCATCCATGCCGGACAAGCTCAAGGACTGCACGAGCAAGGATCCCTCGATCAGTGAGATCTTCCTCGTCGAGGGCGACTCGGCCGGCGGCTCCGCGGTGTCCGGGCGCGATCCCCACACCCAGGCGATCCTCGCGCTGCGTGGAAAGATCCTCAACGTCGAGCGCGCACGGCTGGACCGAGCGCTCGGGAACAACGAGATCCAAGCGATGATCCAGGCCTTCGGGACGGGTATCGGCGAGGACTTCGATATCGCCAAGGCGCGGTACCACAAGATCGTGCTCATGGCCGATGCCGATGTCGACGGCCAGCACATCACCACGCTGCTGCTGACGCTGCTGTTCCGCTACATGCGCGGACTCATCGAGGCCGGTTTCGTCTACCTCGCGCAGCCACCGCTGTACCGACTGAAGTGGTCGAACGCGCCACACGAGTATGTCTACAGCGATCGCGAACGGGACGCGCTCCTGGCGGACGGCCTCGCTGGCGGCAAGCGGATCCCTAAGGACAACGGCATCCAGCGGTACAAGGGTCTGGGGGAGATGAATCCGAAGGAACTGTGGGAGACCACGATGGATGCCACCACCCGCACGCTGCTGCAGGTGACCATCGACGATGCGGCCGCCGCTGACGAGATCTTCTCGACTCTCATGGGCGAGGATGTCGAATCGCGTCGGCACTTCATCCAACGCAATGCCAAGGACGTGCGCTTCCTGGACATCTGACCAAACGGTCGGGGGCGGTTCGTCTCACCTCGCCCGCCCGACGACCATGAAGACATTCGCCCGCTGAGCCGAGTGCAGAGCACATAGGCGAGACGCACGGAGAGAACGAGAAAAGATGGCCGACGAAGAACTCCCGGAGCCGGAGCACAACCACGGCAAGATCGATCAGGTCGATCTGCAGTCGGAGATGCAGCGCAGTTACCTCGACTACGCGATGAGCGTGATCGTCGGGCGAGCCCTTCCCGACGTGCGTGACGGCCTGAAGCCGGTGCACCGCCGTGTGATCTATGGCATGTACGACGGCGGATACCGCCCCGACAAGTCGTTCTCGAAGTGCGCTCGCGTCGTCGGCGAAGTGATGGGTCAGTACCACCCGCACGGCGACTCCGCGATCTATGACGCGCTCGTCCGCCTCGTCCAGCCGTGGTCGCTGCGCTATCCGCTCGCCGATGGCCAGGGGAACTTCGGTTCACCGGGGAACATGGGCGCGGCGGCTCCCCGGTACACCGAAACGAAGATGGCTCAGCTCGCGCTGGAGATGGTCCGCGACATCGACGAGGAGACCGTCGACTTCGAGGACAACTACGACGGGCGCACGCAGGAGCCGTCCGTGCTTCCGGCGCGCTTCCCGAACCTGCTGGTGAACGGATCGGTGGGTATCGCCGTCGGGATGGCGACGAACATCCCGCCGCACAATCTGCGAGAGGTCGCCGAGGGCGCACTGTGGGCGCTGGAGCACCCCGACGCCACATCGGAGCAGCTGCAGGAGGCGCTGCTGCAGCGCATCAAGGGCCCAGACTTCCCGACCGGCGCGCAGATCCTCGGCACCCGCGGCATTCTGGACGCCTATCGCACCGGTCGCGGGTCGATCACCATGCGCGCCGTGGTTGGGGTCGAGGAGATCCAGGGACGGACGTGCCTGGTCATCACCGAGCTGCCTTATCAGGTGAACCCCGACAATGTCGCTGCGAAGATCCGTGACCTCGCGCGGGACGGCAAGCTCTCCGGCATCGCCGACATCCGCGATGAGACGAGCGATCGTACCGGTCAGCGCCTGGTGGTCGTGCTCAAGCGGGATGCTGTCGCCAAGGTGGTGCTGAACAACCTCTACAAGCACACTCAGCTGCAGGAGAACTTCGGCGCGAACATGCTCGCGATCGTCGACGGCGTGCCCCGCACACTTCCGATCGACGGCTTTGTCACCTACTGGGTCGCCCACCAGATCGATGTGATCGTCCGGCGCACCGCGTTCCGGCTCCGCAAGGCCGAGGAGCGCATGCACATCTTGCGGGCGTATCTGAAGGCGCTCGACGCGTTGGATGAGGTCATTGCGCTCATCCGGCGCTCGCCCACGGTCGACGAGGCCCGCGAGGGGCTCAAGCAGCTGCTTGACATCGACGATCTGCAGGCGGATGCGATCCTCGCGATGCAGCTTCGTCGTCTGGCTGCTCTCGAGCGGCAGAAGATCGTCGACGAGGCCACCGAGCTCGAGCGGCAGATCGCGGACTACCAGGACATCCTCGCGACCCCGGCTCGGCAGCGCACCATCATCCAGGAGGAGCTGACCGAGATCGTCGCGAAGTTCGGCGACGAGCGGCGCACCAACATCCTGCTTGGCTTCGACGGGGACATGTCCATCGAGGACCTCATCCCCGAGGAGGAGATGGTCGTCACCATCACCCGCGAGGGCTACATCAAGCGCACGCGCAGCGACAACTATCGCTCGCAGCATCGTGGCGGCAAGGGCGTGAAGGGCGCGCAATTGCGCGCAGACGACGTCGTGGAGCACTTCTTCGTGACCACGACGCATCACTGGCTGCTGTTCTTCACGACGAAGGGGCGGGTCTACCGCGTCAAGGCGTATGAGGTACCCGAGGCCGGCCGCGACGCGAAGGGTCAGCACGTCGCGAACCTGCTCGCGCTGCAACCGGAGGAGCGGGTTGCGCAGATCCTCGACATCCGCGACTACAACGTGGCCACCTACCTGGTGCTCGCGACCCGCGCCGGGCTGGTTAAGAAGACGCGCCTAGATGAGTACGACACGAATCGGCAGGGCGGCGTCATCGCGATAAAGCTACGCGAGGACGACGAGGTGGTCAGTGCGCTCCTGGTAGACGAGGATGACGACATCCTCCTGATCAGCCGCCAGGGCATGTCATTGCGGTTCACTGCGACCGACGACTCGCTGCGGCCGATGGGTCGGTCGACGGAGGGCGTGAAGGGCATGTCGTTCCGCAGCGCGGACAGTCTGCTCTCCGCATCGGTCGTGCGCGATGAGGGCTATGTCTTCGTCGTCACCGAGGTCGGCTACGCCAAACGGACCGAGGTGGATCAGTACCGCCTGCAGGGACGCGGCGGTCTCGGCATCAATGTCGCCAAGCTGACCGATGACCGAGGAGACCTCGCCGGGGGGCTTATCGTCGGCGATGACGACGAGGTCCTTGTGGTTCTTGCCAGCGGCAAGGTGGTACGCTCGGCCGTCGCCGAAGTACCCGCGAAGGGCCGCGACACCATGGGTGTCGTGTTCGCGAGACCCGATGACGACGACCGGATCATCGCGATCGCCCGCAACGGCGAACGCGGCATTGATGAGGAACCCGAGACGGCGGAGCCGGAAGACACGGCTCCCGAGGAAGGTACTGAGGCATGAGCACGGTGGCCGACAAGCTCGCCAAGAAGTCCAGTAGCAAGACGAATGCCAAGCAGGTGCGACTGCGCCTGGTGTACGTGGACTTCTGGTCCGCAGTGAAGCTGTCGTTCCTTGCGGCTGTCGCGCTCGCGGTCGTGACTCTGGTGTCGTATTTCCTCATCTTCATGGTGGTGCAGACGACCGGTCTAATCACTAAGGCGGATGAGTTCTTCGCCTCCTTCTCAGACGGGACGCTCTCGCTCAGCCAGTTCGTCGGGCTGCCGCAGGTCATGGCGTTCGCGGCGGTCATCGCGATCCTGAACCTCGTGGTGGTGACGGTGCTCGGAGCGGTCGTTGCGGGCATCTACAACCTTGCGGTGAAGGTCACCGGCGGCCTGCTCGTCGGTTTCACCTCGAACTGACCGCGATTCGAGATTTCACAGGTCCTCCGGTAAAGTCTTGGAGGTTGGCGATGTGAGTCGCCTCCGGTTTCGGGGCTATAGCTCAGGCGGTTAGAGCGCTTCACTGATAATGAAGAGGTCCCAGGTTCAAGTCCTGGTAGCCCCACCGTGCATCTCGGGGCCTCGGCTCGGTTGGTAGAGCGCTTGCTTTGCCTGTAGGTCCCGACAACTCAATATTGCCCATTTCGGGGCGCTAGCTCATCCGGTAGAGCGCCGCCTTTGCAAGGCGGAGGTGAGGGGTTCGAGTCCCCTGCGCTCCACATAAGTTGAGAAATTCGAAACCTGCCCCGCGTGATCGCGGGGCAGGTTTGTTTCTGCCGTGAGGACGTCTGGGACCGTCGTGTTGAGGTGGGCAGGAACCCCTGCGACGGCGCCCGTGGGCTCATAGATGATTCGCTCGTCGTCGATGACGAGGGCATGGAGAGTGCGACACAGACGATCTGTAGATTTCAAAAATGACATTTTGTAGACTTCAGAGGTGACGGATTATCGATCTCGAGTGGTGGATGCCGAGCTGGGCGCTCGACTGTCGGCCATGGGCGCCGTTCTGGTCGATGGCCCCAAGGCCGTGGGGAAGACATCGACTGCAGAGCAGGTGGCGGCGACGGTTCTGCGGATGGATGTCGATCGGAGCGCGCGTGCTGCGCTCGAAGTTCAGCCGGAGCAACTGTTTTCGGCACCGACACCGATCGTCTTCGACGAGTGGCAGGAGACGCCGGAGCTGTGGAACCTGGTACGGCGTGCTGTCGATGATCATGCAGGGAAAGGTCTATACCTGCTGACGGGATCAGCACGGCCTCGGGACGATGCTCGGACGCACTCTGGAGCGGGCCGAATTGGTCGTCTGCGAATGCGGCCGATGAGCCTGTACGAGAGCGGTCACTCCAGCGGCGTCGTGAGCCTCGGCGCGCTTTTGGCGGGCGAACAACCGGAAGGGCGACCTGCCGAGTTGACGATTGCAGACATCCTGGAACGGATCATCGTCGGGGGGTGGCCAGATCTCCTCGAAACAAATCAGCGCGACGCGAGTATCTGGCTTCGAGACTATCTGCGTAACGTGGCGGAGGTGGATGTCCCGGGTCTGGGTCCCCGACGCAACCCCGGCAACATCGAGCGACTCCTGGCAAGTCTCGGGCGCGCGGCGTCGACGCCGCTGAACCGTTCTGCGTTGGAGGCCGATATTGGCGGAACAGCCAAGCCCATCGCCTCGGAAACGCTCACGAACTATCTGGATGCCCTTGATCGACTCATGCTTGTCGAACCACTGCCCGCGTGGCGCCCACACATGCGCTCACGAACGCGGTTGCGAACCTCGCCGGTGCACCACTTCGTCGATCCCTCGCTGGGCACTGCGGCCCTGGGCGTGGGCGTCGATGCTCTGTTGAAGGATCTGGAGGCTGCCGGACTGCATTTCGAGTCACTCGTCCTGCGGGACTTGCGGATCTATTCCCAAGCGATGGGGGCGACCCTGTCGTCATGGCGGGACTCGCAGACCGGCGCGGAGGTAGATGCGGTTCTCGAACTACCCAACGGCAGGTGGGCAGGTTTCGAGATCAAGCTCGGAGAGGCTGCCGCCGATGCAGCGGCTACATCCTTGCTCCGGTTCGCGGGCAAGATCGATGCATCGCGTCACGACGATCCGCTCGCACTCGTCATCATCACCGGCGGCCGGTTCGCGTACCAGAGGCCTGACGGAGTCTGCGTCGTTCCCATTACGGCGCTCGCTCCCTAGCGTGGCGACTCAGGGGTTCTCTACCCCCAAGGTAAAGGAGCCCAGCTTCCCAAGAACCGGGACAAGTTTCGAGAACCCTCCCGTTCAGTCCACAATTTCAGACGTAGAAACAGACTGGGCTCGGACGTTGCCGCAGCACGAACGTGGCGGTCACGATGAAAGCGTTCGAGAAGGGCGAGGACCTTCTGGCCCCTTTCAAGGCCTTCGTCCTTGGTCGTCTGGACAAGAACGCGCCGGCAGGCAAGGCCGCATGACGGTAAAGGGGACACACACCTGAACGTGCGTCCCCACCGTGTCCGCGCAGTGGTTCGAGGGGCGACATGCCATTCAGCGCATGAGCGTGCAAATTGCGGAGCTGCTGGCTTCGGTCCCTGCTACGCTGGCGTCATCACGATCGGCCCGCTCGCCTCACGGCTCGGGCCGATTTTCTTTTCCCGGAGCTTCCAATGGTGGACTACGCCAAACCGTGGCTGCCGGTCGATGATCAAATCGACAAGCTCATCGCGCGCGGGGTCATCATCACTGACCGTGCGGGAGCAGCGCAGCTCTTGCGAACTATCGGCTATTACCGGCTGACTGGGTACCTCGATCCGTTCCGTACGTCTGAGTGGTGCATCGACAAGGACGATCGCGAGCGCGCACGCATTCTGAGCACGTATCGCGGAGGCACGTCGACAGCTGATCCAGCTCAGCGACGACCTTGTCGGCGCTTCGCCTCAGCAGAGTGTTCTGCTGTCGTACATCGAGCCGGCCTCGGTCTCACCCGGATGGGACGCAGCGATCGCAGGGATCGTCAAGTGGCGCCTCTCCCAGAAGAAGGCGCCGCTGCTGAGCTGGCTGGAAGGCTTCGGTGTCACGGCGTCCGAAGCATGGGAGCCGCTTACCACGCCCTACGAACTCGTCGCGGCAGACATCCCTGAGCCGCTCCTACGGCGAAACGTTTGGATCGAGCAGAACGAACTGGCGTCTGTATGAGGACCACGCGCCGTCCTGGTCCGGACCCGAGCGGCAGCGCTCGGCTTGATCGGGCCAGGATCGTCCGCAACGGAACTGTCTGTCGTCGCCGGCGCCTCGCCCTGCACCACGCTCCGCGTCTCGAGCGGAGCGCGGTCACGCAACCTTCAGCGCGGTCTCGCGATGACCTCCGCCTGCGACTCACCCGCCGGG
>JAATGR010000098.1 GCA_015654575.1 Actinomycetales bacterium | reverse complement strand
GCTTGTCCTTCACGGCCTGGATCGCGGTCTGCAGCAACTCCTCCTGCATCCGGGCGACATCGTCGTGCGAGTCGATCCAGCTGATCTCCGCGTCGATGCTCGTGAACTCGGTCGCGTGACGGCTCGTGAACGACGGGTCCGCCCGGAAAGCCGGCGCGATCTCGAAGACCTTGCCGAATCCGGCGGACTGCGCCATCTGCTTGAAGAACTGCGGGCTCTGGGCCAGGTAGGCGGTCTTGCCCTCGAAGTAGTCGAGGCTGAACAGCTCGGCGTTCGACTCGGAGGGACTCGCCATGAGCTTCGGGGTGTGGATCTCGATGTAGTCGCGCTCCACCCAGTACGTGCGCATCGCGTGCTCGAGAGTCGTCTGCACCCGGAAGATCAGGTTGTTGCGACGCTGGCGCAGGTCCAGGAAGCGCCAGTCCATCCGCTTGTCCATGCCGCTGTCGGCCGCGATGGGCGTCTCGGGGTCGGCCGCGGCCGAGATCTTGAGCGTCGCGATCTTCACCTCGACGCCGCCGAGCTTCACCCGCTCGTCGTGCTTGAGCGCACCCGTGACGGTCAGGAACGTGCCGGTCGACAGCCCCGAGATGGTCTCGGTCAGTGCGAGGGATGCGGCAGCCGCCGCATCCGCGTCTTCGCCCAGCTCGCGCGTGGCCGGGTTCACCAGCTGCACCGCGCCGGACTCGTCGCGCAGGATGACGAACTGCACCTTCTTCTGATCCCGCACGGTCTCCACCCAGCCGGAAACGCTCACCGGTGCGTCCGGATGGGACTGCAACTGGCTGATCAGGACACGCTCGCTCACAACGGACCAGTCTACGGGGGCGCCCGGCGACCTTTATGACGGGGAGCGGCAGGTGCCCCGACGAAGGTGGCAGGCTGGGGGTATGACGGTTCCCCAGATCACTCTCAACGACGGTCGTACGATCCAGCAGCTGGGCTTCGGCGTGTTCAAGGTCGATCCGGCCGAGACCGAACGCATCGTCTCCGAGGCTCTCGAGATCGGCTACCGCCACCTGGACACCGCCGCCGTCTACGGCAACGAGGAGGGCGTCGGCCGCGCGATCGCCGCGTCCGGGATACCGCGCGACGAGCTGTTCGTCACGACCAAGCTGTGGAACACGGAACAGGGTGCGGACACGACGCCGCCAGCGCTGGCGGCCAGCCTCGATCGGCTCGGCCTCGACCACGTCGACCTCTATCTCATCCACTGGCCGCGGCCGGACCTCGACCGCTACGTGCAGACCTGGCAGGCTTTCGAGCAGCTGCGCGCGGAGGGGCTGACCCGATCGATCGGCGTCTCCAACTTCCACCGCCCCCACCTGCAGCGACTGTTCGACGAGACCGGCACGGTGCCGGCGGTCAACCAAATCGAGCTGCACCCCGCGTTCGCGCAGCGCGAGCTGCGTGCCTTCGGCGAGTCCCACGGCATCCGCACCGAGGCATGGGGGCCGCTCGGCCAGGGCAAGTACGACCTGTTCGGCGAAGCCGCGGTCGCAGGCGCCGCCGCAGCGCACGGCGTCACCCCCGCGCAGGTGGTGATCCGCTGGCACCTGCAGCAGGGCATCATCCTGTTCCCCAAGTCGGCGTCGCGCGAACGCATCGCCGCGAACTTCGACGTGTTCGGCTTCGAACTGAGTGACGCCGAGATCGCCGCGATAGACGCCCTCGACCGGGGGCTCCGCGTCGGGGCGGACCCCGAGGCTGCGGTGTTCTGAGGCCGCTTCGGCGGAAGGAGCCCGACATGTCCGACATCCTGCTGATCGGCGGCCACGGCAAGGTCGCGCTGCTGCTCGAACCGCTCCTGGCCGCGCGCGGCGACCGGGTGACGGCCGTCGTGCGCGATCCGGCCCAGCGGGACGACGTCGAGCGAACGGGCGCGACGCCGCTGGTCGCCGACGTCGAAGCGCTCGACACCGGAGCGCTGGTCGCGCTGGTGGGCGGACACGACGCGGTGGTGTGGTCGGCGGGGGCGGGCGGCGGAAATGCTGCCCGCACCGCTGCGGTCGACCGGGACGCCGCGATCCGCTCCATCGACGCGTCGGTCGCCGCTGGCGTGCGCCGCTACGTCATGGTGTCGTACTTCGGCGCAGGCCCCGACCACGGCGTGCCGCCGGAAACCCCTTTCTTCGCCTATGCCCAGGCCAAGGCCGCCGCCGACGCCCACCTGCGAGGCAGCGGGCTGGACTGGACCATCGTCGCGCCGAGCGCTCTGACCCTCGAGGATCCGACGGGCCGGATCGACACCGGCGCCGCGCAGCCCGCCTCGGTGCCCCGGGCCGATGTCGCGGCCGTCATCGCCGCCGTGATCGCCGACGATGCCACGATCGGGCGGACCATCCGGTTCAACGTCGGCGAGACGCCCATCGCCGCAGCCGTCGCGGGGTAGCGGAGCGGGCTACGGATGCGGCTCGATGAGAGCCGCCAGTGGCCAGACCTGTCCAGGATTTGACGCGCCCCGGGAAATGGTTGGCGTGTGTGTTCTGTTCTGCGTGCCTGACACGGCCATATGCGACCACGAGTCGTGTGGGGAGATCGGCGATGGACGCGTCCGGTGCGCGCAGGAGCGGAGCCGGCGGATTCGGCGCAGCGAGCCCTGCGATAACAGCGCACGCTCAGCCTCCTCATATCAGTCATCCACGTAAACTCGTGGGGTGCCCGCCGAACGCCTCCATCTCGTGCGTCACGGGGAGGTCCACAACCCCTCCCGTGTGCTCTACGGGCGACTCCCGAACTTCCGGCTCAGCGCCGAGGGGCGACGCATGGCCGCGGAGGCCGCGGACTACGTGCAGGGTCTCGAGCGCCCGGTGACGGCGCTGGTCTGCTCGCCGCTGCAGCGCACGCAGGAATCGGCGGAGCCATTCACGACCCGACTCGGCATCGAACCCGTGATCGACGCGCGGGTGATCGAGCCGACGAACGTGTTCGAAGGACGCCGGATGTCGCGCGCACTGCGCAACCCCCTGAACTGGTGGCGGCTGCGGCGGCCTTCCGTGCCCAGCTGGGGTGAGCCGTACGCGAAGGTCGTCCACCGCATGCGAGCGGCGATGGATCAAGCGTGGGACGCGGTGCCCAGCGGAGATGTCGTCATCGTCAGCCATCAGCTGCCCATCTGGGTCACCCATCTGCAGATCGCCGGCGAACCGCTCCGGCACGATCCGCGCAGGCGGCGCTGCGCGCTCTCAAGCGTCACCAGCTTCCAGCGCGACGCGGATGGCGGATGGCGGGAAGTCGATTACGCGGAACCGGCGGCGGGAGCTGCCGCAGTGGATGTGGGGGCGGTATGACCCGTCGACGGGCTCAGAAGACGGATGCGCTGCCGGAAGACGCGGTCCGTCCGCGTCGTCGCGTCGCCCGGCGTCTCGCGGCGGTGCTGATCACGGCATCCCTGGCCGCGACCTTGGCCGCGTGCTCGAACGATCCGCTCGCGCAGCAGTACCTCGAGGGCTCGAACAAGGGCTTCATCGAAGGCGACTTCCAGGTGCAGGAGGTCGACGCCGACGACCGGGGCGACGCGATCGTCTTCGACGGCACGACGCAGACCGGCGCCACCGTCAGCAGCGCCGACTACAGCGGCCAGGTGCTGGTCGTGAACTTCTGGTACGCGGCCTGCGGCCCGTGCCGTGCCGAGGCGCCCACGCTGGAACAGGTGGTCTCCGACACTGACGGCGAGAACGTCTCCTTCCTCGGCGTGAACATCTACGACCAGCCCGAGACCGTCGCCTCGTTCATGAACACGTACTCGATCAGCTACCCCAGCATCATCGCGGTCGACGACAGTGCGGTGAACCTCGCGTTCGCCGATGCGGTGCCATTGACCGCCGTTCCGGTGACCCTCGTCATCGACAAGCAGGGCAGGGTGGCGTCCCGCATCGTCGGGCAGCTGACCGACGCCTCCATCCTGGTGACCCTTGTGAGCGACACCGCCGCGGAGACCTCGTGACCGGTGTCGTCGCCGGAGGTGCGCTGTGGATCGCGGTGCCGATAGCGATCGCGGCGGGGCTCGTGTCGTTCCTCTCGCCGTGCGTGCTGCCGCTCGTGCCCGGTTACCTGGGCTTCCTCGGCGGCGCCGTGACCTCGAAGACCGGCGCGAAGGCCGGACGGGGACGCCTGCTGGGCGGGGTGCTGCTGTTCATCGCCGGCTTCACGGTCGTCTTCATGGCGATGAACATCTTCTCCGGCACTTTCGGCCGCTTCTTCCTCACCTACAAGGATCCGATCACCCGGGTCATGGGCGTGGTGATCATCCTGCTCGGGCTGGTGTTCGTCGGCGTCTTCGGCTTCGCCCAGCGCACGATGAAGCCCACGGTCAAGGGCAACCTCGGACTGATCGGCGCGCCGCTTTTGGGCCTGGCGATGGGGCTCGGATGGGCGCCGTGCATCGGGCCGACGCTCAGCGCCATCCTGCTGCTGTCCTTCGACCAGGCCTCCGCCGGCCGCGGCGCGGTGCTCGGGC